>DATEAT010000019.1:0-10054 GCA_035288225.1 Anaerolineales bacterium
GTGTCGTCAAGCGAGGGCGTGGCCGGCGCGCCGGCAAACAGCAGCGACAGGTGACCGCCAGGGCCGCCCAGCGGAATGTACTCGGGAGCAAGAGTGCCGATGTCGATGGCCAGCGGGACCTCGACAAGCTTGCCGACGATCGTGTCGGTGGTGGCCTCATCGAGCGGGTCCACCGTGGTGAGATGGATGGAGCTCACGATGTAAGCCGGTGCGCCACGGCAATCCGTGAATTGCGGCTCGACTTCATCCGAGGGGAACAGCCCGCGGCTCGTGAGGAAATTGCAGATCTGCTCCGGGGTTGGGTCGACGGTCATCTCCGTCTCGCCAAACGCGTTTCCATAATTCACGGCAAACAGCCCGCCGCCGATGTCGAACTGGTTGACTATGTTGCCGTCGTCGGGGTTGAGGGCGAAGAAGTTGTCCAACATGCCCCGGTTGCCGACCATGCTGACCTCGGTTGCGCCCACGCCGTTCAGCAAGGCGGCGTTGTCCATGACGACGACGTCGTCGACCGCGTATGGCAGGATGTGAAAGACGGGCATAGTGGAGGGCAGGGCTTGAGGGCTGCCGGGTGGGGCTGTCTCGCGGCTGGCCATTGTTGACGGGGGGGTTGCGAAGCTGACATACGAGAGAGTTAGAGCGAAGACAACGATCAGGTTGAAGAGGCGTTTGCGGGACATGTCGGCTCCTTGATCCGCAAGGCAAAGGAGAACCCCAGGTCCTTCCGAACGTCGTAGTCCTATCTAAGTATTCTAGTCCCATTTGTCGCTTTTACAAGTGACAGCCGGGCATTTCTGTGTATGTGAATTGCCGCCTAGTGCTTCCCGCCCCGCCTCTTGGGTTACAGGCTGCAAATCGGCCATGCGCGGGCTTCTGGCATCATCTAGATGCCTTTCCCCTGGGCCGAGGCGTGCGGCGCGTTGGCATGGCTGCAGGGATGTGGGGGGAAAGCAGCGACCGTGGCCAGTTGGGCCACGGTCGCTTTCTACTAGGGATGATTTGAGGAGAAGAGGCTAGCCGCCGACCGCGAGCATGACCGCGCGTACGGCGGACTGCATGAGCGGCGCGGGCAGCAGGCCGAGGGCGAGCGTGGCCACGGCGGCCACGGCCACCACGCCCGCCGTCAGGCGGTCGAGGCGCACCTCGGGCGAGCCCTCGCGCATGTACATGGCGACGATCACGCGCAGGTAGTAGTAGGCGGAGATGAAGGAGGTGATGACGCCGACGATGGCCAGCCACACCAGGCCGCCATCCAGCGCGGCTCGCAAGACGTAGACCTTGGCCACCAGGCCGGCGGTGGGCGGGATGCCGGTGAGCGAAAGCATGAAGATGGTCATGGCCAACGCCAGCAGCGGATGCTTGCGCGCGAGGCCGGAGTAATCCGGCGGGGTGAGGCCCGTGCCGTACTCGCGCTCGAGGGCGACGACCACGCCCCATGCGCCCAGGTTGGTGACGGCATAGGCGAGCAGATAGAAGAGCGCAGCGGCCACGGCGCCCGCGGAGGCGGCGGGCGTGCCGAGCGCGGCGACCGCCATGAGGATGTAGCCGGCGTGGGCGATCGAAGAGTACGCCAGCATGCGCTTGAGGTTCATCTGCACCAGCGCAGCCAGGTTGCCGACGATCATCGTCAGGGCGGCCAGGGTGGCCACCAGCGGAACCCAGGTGAGGCTCACGGCGGGCAGCGCCCAGGCGAGCAGGCGCAGCAGCGCGGCGAAGCCGCCGGCCTTGGCCGCCACCGACATGAAGCCGGCGACGGGCGTGGGGGCGCCTTCATACACATCGGGCGTCCACATGTGGAAGGGAACCGCCGCGACCTTGAAGCCCAGGCCGACCAGGATCAGCCCAATGCCCGCGTAGCCGACGAGCGGCACGCTGCCGGTCGCGGCGAACCGGGCAAGCTGCGCGGCGATGACCGGCAACTGGGTTGACCCGGTGGCGCCGAAGAGGAGCGCGATGCCGTAGACCAGCATGCCGGTGGCGAATGCGCCGAGCAGGAAGTACTTGAGCGAGGCCTCCTCGGAGGCCAGGCGCGGGCGGGCAAAGCCGGCCAGCACATAGAGCGGGATGGAGAGCAGCTCCAGCGCAAGAAAGATGACGATGAGATCGGCGGCGGAGGCCATGAGCATCATGCCGCCAACGGTGAAGAGAAGCAGGACGTAGAACTCGCCGCGCTCGATGCCCATGCGCTGCAAGTAGGCGTAGGCGAGAAGCACGCCGGCCAGGCCGCACGCGGCGAAGAGCGCGCTGAGCAAGGTAGAGAAACCATCGATCACGACCATGCCATTGAAGGCAGTGGTGGGTGCGGTGCGCCAGAAGAGGGAGAGGGCGAGGGAGACCGCGAAGCCGAGCGCCGCCAGGCCGGCGGTGATGGCCTTGCGCCCCGGCGGGACGAAGAGGTCCACGACCAGCAGGATCACCGCCCAGGTGAGGGTGGTGAGGAGGGGCAGGAGAGAAAGAAGGTCCTGTAATGTCATCGACGGATTATCGCCTCGCGATATGTGCGCAGCCGTGAACTCGTAGGGTGCACCGCGTCACGTCCTTTTCTTCTCTGGTGCATCGGCCCCACCCCTTTGTCCCCCCTTTGCAGGGCAGGCTCCCCGTTTCACGGGGAGGGGATGATTCTTTTCTATTTGAGAAGTTGGGGAAGAACACCCCAACTTCTCAGGAGGGTGTTGCCTGAACGGGTGGGCGCTGAAACACCTGCGCCCCTCCCCCTGCCCCCTCCCCATTTCATGGGGCGGGGAGAGGTTTTTTTCTTGGAGAGTTGGGGAAGAGCACCCCAACTCTCCTTACTGGTGGTCCCGTGGCGGGCGAAGTACCGAGCAGTCCCTCTTTGAAGAACTGCGCTGCTCAGCGCATCCCCGCTTCTCCAAGAGCGCCTCACCCTCGTTCCGAGGGCAGGCCCCCTGCCCCCTTCCCGTTTCACGGGGAGGGGAAGTTGCATCTTCTTTGCGAAGCTGGGGAGAATCACCCCAACTTCCCAGGAGGGTGTGACCTGAACGTCCGGGCGCCAAGTGCCAAGCGCCCCACCCCTGTATCCCCCCTTTGCAGGGCAGGCTCCCCGCTCCGCGGGGAGGGGAAAGACTAGTAGGCTCAGCCTGGCATTGACTGTCTAGGGATAGATCTCTCTGTGGCCTCTGTGTTCTCTGTGGTTAAAGCTCTCTCTGTGTTCTCTGCGATCTCTGTGGTGAGAGCTCTTGTTCTTACCGCATGGCCACCACGGCGGTTTGCAGACCCTCCACGAGCTTGGCCACCGACGGCCCCAACAAATCGAAGAACGGCTTCGGGTACAGCCCGATCCAGAAGATCAAGATGACGAGCGGCGCAAGGGTAAGGATTTCGCGCGCGCTCATATCCTTGAGCCCGCGGTTCTCCTCGTGCGTTACCGGGCCGAGGAACATGCGCTGGAACATTGTCAGCAGGTAGATCGCCGCGAGGATCACGCCCAGCACCGAGAGCGCCGCAAACCACGGCGAGCCGAGCGCGCTCGAGCCGTAAGCGCCGAGGAGCACGGTGAACTCACCGATGAAGCCGTTCAAGCCGGGCAAGCCCATGGACGACAGCGTGACGATCAGCGTCAGCGCGCCATACACCGGCACGATCTTCCACAACCCGCCGAACGCGGAGAGATCGCGCGTGTGGCGGCGCTCATAGATCAGGCCGACGATGAGAAACAACGCGCCGGTGGAGAGGCCGTGGTTCACCATTTGCAGGATGCCGCCCGACACGCCCTCGGCGTTCAGGGCGAAGATGCCCAGCATGACGAAGCCCAAGTGCGAGACCGAGGAGAACGCGACCAACTTCTTGAGGTCCTGCTGGGCGTACGAAACCGCCGCGCCGTAGATGATGCCGATCACCGCCAGGCCGCCCAGCCACGGCGCAAGCTGCACCGCCGCTTGCGGGAAGAGGCTCAGGTTGAAGCGCACGAAACCGTAGGAGCCCATCTTCAGAAGTACGCCGGCCAGGATGACCGAACCCGCGGTGGGCGCCTCGACGTGGGCATCCGGCAGCCACGAGTGCAGCGGCCACATCGGCACCTTGATGGCGAAGGCCAGCGCAAAGGCCAGGAACAGCCACACCTGCAGGTTGGGCGGAATGCCGCCGCGCGCCACCAGGTCCGGCAGCGAAAACGTGCCGCCCGCCAGCCCCAGCCAGATGATGGCCAAGAGCATCAGCACCGAGCCCGACATGGTGTACAGGAAGAACTTGATCGCGGCGTAGATACGCCGCTCGCCGCCCCAGATGCCGATCAGGAAATACATCGGCACCAGGGTGAACTCCCAGAAGATGTAGAAAAGGAAGAGGTCCATCGCCAGGAAGACGCCGGTCATGCCCACTTCGAGCAGCAGGAAGAAGATCATGAATTCCTTGACCCGCTCGGTGACCGACTTCCAGGTGGAGAGCAATGCCAGCGGCGTGAGCAGCGCGGTCAGCAGCACCAGCAAAATGCTGATGCCATCCAGCGCCAGGTGATACTCGATGTTCCACAAGCCGCCGAACTGGATCCACGGCGCACGCACTACGAGCTGCAGCCCCGGGTCGCTCTTGTTGAAGAGCACCAGCACCCACATGGCCAGGCCAAAGGTGACGAGAGAGGTGAGCAGGGCCGCCCAGCGCAGGGCACCTTTCCACTCCTCCTTGAGGAAGAGCAGGATCAGCACGCCCACCAGCGGGAAAAAGGTGACCAGTGTGAGAGGCTGAAGCAAGAGACTCATAGTTGCTCCTCGATCGATCGGCATGCACCCACCCTGCGCGCAGCCTCAGCGCAGGCCGAGCACGATATACCCCAGGGCCGCCACCACCCCGAGCAGGAAGACCGTGGCGTAAGCGCGGACGTAGCCCACTTGCAGCCGGCGCAGACCCTCGCCCAGGCGTCGCACGCCTCTGGCAAGCCCGGTGAAGAAGCCATCCACCAAAGGTATGTCGATGCGCCAGGCGAGCACGTTGGTCAGCCAGGTGAAGCCGCCCGCCAGCACGCGTTCGTGCACAAAGTCGTGCCAGAAACGCATCTCGATGACCTCGGCGGTACGTTGGGCCAGCCACACGTACGGGCGCACGATCAACGCGTCGTAGATCTCATCGACCCACCACTTCTTCTCCATGCCCAGGTGCAGCGGGCCAAGGATCGCGCGCAGCGGGTCCACGACGCCGGGGGCCACAGGGCGCGCGCGATAGAAAGACGCGGCCAGGGCGATGGCCGCCAGGGCGAGCGCGGTCGAGAGCCCGGCGACGAGCAGGTTGAACTCGCCGGCCTCGGCCTCGCCGAGCGTATGGCCCAGCCATGCCGTGAGCGTGTGCAGCCCCGGCAGGTTGAGCGCCCCGCCCACGATGGAGAGGGCGGCCAGCGCCACGAGCGGCGCGGTGATGATGGGCGGATTCTCGCGCGCGCCCTCGGCCGCCGCGCTGCGCGGGTGCCCGAAGAAGACCAGCCACACCTGGCGGGTCATGTAGAAAGCGGTCAGGAAGGCGGCGGCGGTGAGGGTCAGGTAGATGCCCGGCGAACGGTGGAACGCATCGGCCAGGATTTCATCCTTGGAGAAGAAACCCGCCAGCGGCGGCAGGCCCGCCAGCGCGAGCGCGCCGATGAGATACACCCAGCGCGTGACGGGCATGCGCTGCCACAGCCCGCCCATGTTGCGCATATCCTGCGGGTCGAAGGGTTCGGCCGCGTGCGCGCCGTGCCCGGCAAGTGCGGCATGATGATGTCCCGCCTCGACGCCCAGGATGACCGACCCGGCCGAGAGGAAGAGCAGCGCCTTGAAGAAGGCGTGGGTCACCAAATGGAACATGCCCGCCACGTATGCGCCCAGGCCGACGGCGGCAACCATGAAGCCCAGCTGGCTGATGGTGGAATAGGCCAGCACTTTCTTGATGTCGTTTTGCGCCACGGCGATCGTGGCCGCGAACAGCGCCGTGGCCGCGCCTACCACAGCCACCACATTCTGCGTGGCCGGCGCGAGGGCCAGCAGCGCGTGCGAGCGGGTCAGCATGTAGATACCGGCGGTGACCATGGTCGCAGCATGGATCAGCGCCGAGACCGGCGTGGGGCCGGCCATGGCGTCCGGCAGCCAGACGAAGATCGGGATCTGCGCGGATTTGCCGGTGGCGCCGACCAAGAGACATAGCGTGATGAGGGTGGCCAGCGGCGCAATGGCTGGGCCCAGCTCCTCCGCGCGCGCGAAGACGGTCTCGAACGACAGGCTGCCGAAGTTGGTGTAGATGAGGAAGATGGCGATGAGGAAACCGGCGTCGCCAATGCGGTTGGCCACAAAGGCCTTCTTGCCGGCCAACGCGTTGCCGATGCCATCCTTGCCCTTCTCGTACCAGAAGCTAATGAGCAGGTACGAGCACAGCCCCACCCCCTCCCAACCGACAAAGAGGGTCAGGAAGCTGTCGCCGCTCACCAGAATGAGCATGGAGGCCAGGAACAGATTGAAGTAGATGAAGAAGCGCGTGTAGCGCCCAGGGTCTTCGTGGAGGCGCACGTCCTCGTGCATGTAGCCGGTGGCATAGATGTGGATGAGCGTGCCGACGCCCGAGACGACGAGCATCATCGTCACCGAAAGCGTATCTACCTGGAAGGCCCACGGCACATCCAGCGCCCCCACGTGTATCCAGGCGGCCAGCGGCACCACGGCACCTTCCGGGCTCTGGGTGAGGGCCCAGGCCAATACGGCCGCCACGCCGAAGGCCATGCCGGCCGCCGTGCATGCCACCCAGGCGGTGAAGCGCTCGCCGAGGCGCCGGCCGAAGAGCAGGTTGAGGGCCAGGCCCAGGAGCGGCAGGAAGACGACCAGCGGCACTAATCCGAAGAGGCTCATCCCAGAACCTTCCGCCATATGGTTTTCTGCGGCTACCCGCGCAGTGAATTGAGCGAGTCGATGCTCGAGCTGTGGCGTGACTTGAACACGGCGACGATCAGGGCCAGGCCTACGGCCACCTCGGCCGCGGCCACGGTCATGACGAAGAAGACAAAGACTTGCCCCGCCAGCGAGCCCTGCGCGCGCGCGAAGGCGATGAAGGCCAGGTTGGCGGCGTTGAGCATCATCTCAATCGACATGAAGACGATGATGGCGTTGCGGCGCACCAGCACGCCCAGCACGCCGATGGAGAACAACAGAGCCGACAATCCGACGAAGTATGCTGTTGGGATCATTCCCGAATTCTCCAGGTGCGTTCTGATCGACTGGCCCCACCCTCGTTCCGAGGGCAGGCCCCTGTGTCCCCCCTTTGCAGGGCAGGCCCTCGTTCCGAGGGCAAGCTCCCCGTTTTGCGGGGGAGGGGAGGATTTTTTTTCTCTGGGGGATGGGGACGGAGAACGTCCCCATCCCCCATCGTGAGTGTCCCCATAACGGCCCCTGTTCCCAAGGGCCTTCTTTATGATGTCTCTGTGCGCTCAGTGTTCTCCGTGGTGAGAAGCTTGTGCTCTACCGCTTGCGCTCCTCTCGGCTGAGCACAACCGCCCCCACCATCGCCACCAAGAGCAGCACCGAGGTCACCTCGAACGGAAGCACATAATCACGGAAGAGGGCCAGGCCGATCACCTCCGGTCCGCCCTGCCCCGCGGCGAGCGCCGAATGCGCCACACTGCTCATGCCTCCGCGGGAGAAGATGAGAAACACCGTCTCGGCGGCCAGCACCGCTCCCAGGCCGATGGCCACGACGCGCTGCCACTTCCACGCGCGGGGCATCGGGCCGGCACCCGCGCGGTCGGCCCCCAGCAGCATGATCACGAACAAGAAGAGCACCATGATCGCACCGGCATAGACTGTCACTTGCGCCAGGGCAATGAACGGCGCGCCGAGCAAGAAATAGACCATCGCCACGGTGGCGAAATTGAGCACGAGAAACAGGGCGGAGTACACCGCGCTGCGGCTGAAGAGCATTCCCAGCGCGGTGGCCACGGTCACCACGGCCAACCCCAGGAAAACGGCCAGGTCAATCGTCATGGCTCACTCCGGGTCCTTCATGTCGGGGATGGCGCGGTCGAAGCTATGGGGCGCCACGCGCTGCGGCGTGGGCTGGCTCCCGGGCGGCACCGGCACGAGCAACTGTTCGCGGCCAAGGATCGCCGTGCGCCGGTCGGTGTAGGAGAGTTCATACTGGCTCTCCAGGACGATGGCCTCGGTCGGGCAGGCATCCTCGCAGTAGCCACAAAAAATGCATCGCAGGTAGTTGATCTCATACGTGCGGGCATAGCGCTCGCCGGGTGAGAAGCGCACCTCATCGGTGTTCTCGGCCGCCTCGACGAAGATGGCATCCGCCGGGCAAGCGGCCGCGCACAGCGCGCAGCCGATGCACTTCTCGAGGCCATTGTCGTAGCGCTTGAGTTCGTGACGCCCGCGGAAGCGCGGCCGCACCGGGCGCTTGACCTCCGGATAGGCAATCGTCACCGGGCGCTCGAACATCATACCCAGGGTCGTGGCCAACCCCTCCACGATTCCCTTCACCGCCATCCACAACCCACTCAACCCGCGCGGGCTTGGCATCGTATCCATCAGCCGATCACCACCAACACCACCGCCGTCACCACCACATTCAGCAGCGCCAGCGGCATAAGCACCTTCCAACCGAATGCCATCAACCGGTCGTAGCGGATGCGCGGCAGGGTGGCCCGCACCCACACCATCACGAAGAGCAGCGCCACCACCTTGATCAGCAGGTACAACGGCCCCAGCCACGGCAGGCGGTCGACAAATGGGCCGAGGTAGCCGCCGAAGAACAGCGTGGCGCCGATGATACACACCGCAATCATCTTGATGTATTCGGCCATGAAGAACAGGGCGAACTTCATCCCCGAGTATTCAACGTGGTAGCCGGCGGTGAGTTCCTGCTCGGCCTCCGGCATGTCGAAGGGTGCGCGGTTGACTTCGGCCAGCGCGGCGATAATGAAGATCAACACGCCCAACGGCTGCCACACCACAAACCACAAGGAGCGCTGGGCCTCGACGATCTTCTCCAAGCTCATCGAATTGGCCAGCAGGATCGGCCCGACCCATGACAGGCCGAGCGCCAATTCGTAACTCACCATCTGGGCGGATGAGCGAATGCCGCCCAGCATGGCGTATTTGTTGTTGGAGGCCCAGCCCGCCAGGACGATGCCGTAGATGGAGATAGAGGTGATGGAGAGAACGTAAAGCACGCCGACGTTCAGGTCGGCCAGCGCCAGGCGCACCGAGCGCCCGAAGATGATTACCGTCGGGCCGAAGGGCACCACGCCCAGCACGATCAACGCCGGCACCACGGTGATGATCGGCGCCAGGATGAAAACCACCTTGTCAGCCGCGCTCGGGATGAGTTCTTCTTTAAAGATGAGTTTGACCGCATCCGCGATCGGCTGCAGGATGCCGCCGGGGCCGGCGCGGTTGGGGCCGATGCGCACCTGCAGGCGGGCCAGGACCCGCCGCTCGAAAAGAGTCAGGTAGGCGAAGCCGAGCGTCAGCCCGAGCACCAGGATCACGCTTTTGATCAGAGGTTCGACGAAGAACGCCGTGTCGAATGGCATGCCTTGCCTTCTCAGCGCTTGACTTGGGCCCGCGCGCCGTCCACGAGCGCGGGTCGCAGGTTCACTTCGATGGGCGCCGCAAGTGCCAGCGAGGCACTGCGCGGGAGGAGCATCACTCCCCGCGGGGTGGCCTCATCCACCACAACGGTGAGCTCGCCCTGCAGCCCATTCAGCACGAGTGTGGCCGCCCCACCCGGTTGGACTCCCAGCGTATCGGCATCCAGCGGATGAAGCACGACCGACGGCGCAGGCAGGCGCGGGGCCAGCGTGGCCGAGCGCAGGAGCAGCGTGCCGCGGTCGTAAAGGCGCGTAATGGGGAGCGCCAGCCACTCGGCGCGCGGCGGGTGATAGCTCACGCTGTGAGGGCTCACGGCCGTGCCGCGTTCGGCCGCACTTGAGAGTTGCACGCCCAGGCCCTGGTCGTTGTGCGCGGCCGTGCCGCTGAACGGATAAGCCGCCGGGCCGGTGGGCGGCCACTGCACCTCAGATTGCGCGAGAGCGGCGTAGGTCAGGCCGGCATACGCGGGCGTAGCCGCGGCCAGTGCCATG
>DATEAT010000020.1:0-10613 GCA_035288225.1 Anaerolineales bacterium
TTGGCCGCATAGCTGGCCGAGGCCATGCCACCGCCGCCTCCCGAGGTCAGTGGCGTGAACCAGTCGAGGCGGAAGTTGGCCGAGGACATGGCCAAAGCATTGCCCGCCAGGAGCAGGAGGAGAACGATGCCAATTGCCAGCCAGGTTCTTTTCATGGCGGCCTCCTAATACATCGGGTGGTGACCCACGCGCAGGCTCACGCCGGCCACGTAGACTGAGTCGTAATCCTCGCCGAAATCAAGGGTGAGTTTTACAAAGACCATGTCGTGCACGAATACCGTGTGGTGACTCACCGGCGTCAGGTAGATCTCGGCATATGTCACTGAATCATGATCTGCGTAGTCAGACAGGATGTTCCCTGTGTTGCCATCCGCACCCCCGGCCAGCAGTTGCACGCTGGTGATGAAGCTGCGAGAGTGCGTGGTACGGTAGAAGATACTGAGACTCTCGATGTCCACCTGTTGACCATACAAGGATGTCGTCACGGGGACGCCAATTAGGATGTTTGAAATCCCGCCAACCAGGTACGGCGTCGCCCTGACCGCGCCGTTGGATTGCGGGAAGAGGGACACGTTGGTTGTCCCATCCTCGACCACAGCCGTGAGACCGGGCACAGTGACGTATGAGTCGGGTTTGACCTGCAGCTCGCCCTCGTTGGTGATGGTTATCTCGTCCTCGCCCCCGTCGCCGCCGAAGCCCTTCAGCAGCGGCCCGCTGCCCAAGTTCTCTATGACCACGGTGGCGTTGCCACTCGTAGTCTTGCTCCAGACGGCGATCCCGGCGGAATCGCTATTCTCGGTATACAAGGCGCTGTCAAAGCCCGGCCCGCTGCCCTTCACCGTCAGGCCGTGCCCGAAGTTCTCGCTATTCGCCACGATGGCCCCCGGGCGCAGACTCATCGCGTAGGGCACCGGTCGGAGGACGAGCACGGGAGTCATTTCCGCATCCCCGCCGACCTGGACCCCCACCGTCAGGAAGCGCCCGTCGAAGATGTCGGGAGAGCATCCGCTGAGATTCGCATTGAAGAGGCCGCGTTCGGTGTGGACCGCCGTCGGGCCGACGTTACATTGCACGCCGCTGCCGTCGTAGACGCGGAATGTCATATCGTAGTCTGCGTCAGCCACCGGATTGCCGGAGGCATCCATCAGCCGCCCCTGCACAGGGATGATCGCCTCGACCCGTGCCGGGGCTTCCAGCGGGCGGACCTCGACCCGCAACGCCTCCGGTTCGGGCGGGGGCGAGGCCTGCACCGTCACCGCCAGCATCGGCGCGAGCGCGAGTGCGGTAGCCAGCCCACGAGTGAGCAATCTGGTCGGTTTCATTCTCCCCTCCTGTGAATGGCAAAGCACGTTGAGATGAATCTCAAATGGAAGAGGCGGGTCGGTTGATGCACCGCGCCAGAGGTCGCTGACGACAACCGGTTGGGGAACCTGGAGGGAGGGGCAGGGGCGCGTTGCGGAGAGCGCTGGCCGACGACGCGCGGCGCCGGTCGTGCTTCTACGTTATCACACCGTTTCGCCGGAGGTCAAGCGAATGCAACCTGATCGTAGGTCAGCCCGCACTCAGCGCTTTCCACAAGCCTTTGGGAGAAGGGCGGCGCGGTGTGACCGCATCGGTCGGCCGCCCGCCCTCATGCCTGTCGCATGCCCAACGCCCCCACCGCTCGGGGGCCGGGCGCGCGAGGTGGGGCGGCTGCATCCCTCGCGAAGTGGGCGAGAGGAGGCGTGAGGCGGAAGACGAGCGAGCGCGGCCACTGGCCCACGCATAACGTGTGGCGTGCGCCGCTGCGCGAGGCTGAGGGCGTGATCCTGTGCCGCGTGCCATAGACCGGAGTGGCTTAGGAGGTTCCGTTCCAACCGGCCAGGCGCGCCATCAGCCACCACCAGGCCTGTGCCTTGAGCTTGCAGAACAAGCGGGCCTGGGTGGGCGAGGAGGTGTGGGCGCAGTCGCCGGGCAGGCTGGTGCAATCGGCGGGGTGGGCGCTGCACCATGCGGTGCACCACTCGCACGTCCCCTCGCTGTTGTTGTAATATGGCCCGCTGCCATCCGGCGCATAGGTTTCGATGTCGGCGAAATCGAATAGGATCTTGCCGTGGGTGACCGCGTAGTCACGGATCATCTGATTGTTCGTGTGCAGCGTGCTGGGCGGGGAGGTGCCGTCGGTGTGTCCAGTGAAGTAGATGAAACGCATGCCGGGGTAATCCCCTTCGAGCTGGTCGAGCGTATCGAGATAGAGCTGAATCTGGGTCGAGGAGTAGCTCGAAGCCTGCCCGCACCAGGTCCAGGTGGAGAACCCGAACCAGCCGGTGTCGGCGACCGAGGTTGTCGCACTCACACCGCCGGGCGCTTCCCAATACATGTCGGGCGTGATGTACGTGTTGCCGGGGTAATTGTTGCCATCGTAGAAACTGAGCGCGCCCGCGGTGGCCGGGTTGACCACGACGCCGCTGGCTGTGATCTGGACATTGTATGTGGCGCTCTGTGCCTCCAGCCACTGCAAGCCGGAAAGCACCTGGCTGCCATGTGAAGTGTGGGCATAGTGGACGACAAAGCCCCTGGCCTGCTCGATCCAATACGCGGGGATCTGGCCGATGTCGGTCGTCGTGTGATCGACGACGATCGCCTGCGGTGGGGCATTGTGGAATACGACTGGGAAGTACATGACGTTTCCCGCGCCGGCCGGTTGCGTTGTGTGCAGCGAGGCAGCGGGCTGTGCGCGAGATGGGTCGTCCGCGGCGGAAGCGGGGTCGCCACCAACAGCGGCAAGGAGCATCGTAGCGGCCAGCACGGTGGCGAGGGTGGAGTGGCGTGATGTCATTGGGGCCCCCGATGGGTAAGCGATTCCTGTCGCGCGGGCGGGTGCCCGCGGAGTCGGCGCAAGCATATTCCAGAAGGCGGCGGGCTACTCTTGCGTCTGGCGCGCAGAATTGGGGCAGTTGGGGCGCGTGGCATCGGACGCCGGGCAGGCCGGCCAAGGGGTGTCGCGTTTTCAGAGGCAGCAGCAAACAGTCCGGAGCAAACCTACCCCATTTCTCGAGTCGCTGGGGTCCATGGGCCGACCGATGGAGCGGCATGACGCATCTCGGGATATTGGCTCCACGGTCGACACCCATGGCCGATCGCGCACCACGAGGGGGCCGGCTGGAATTGCCTACCGAGCAAAGCCTATGGCCAATTGCGCAGGACAAGGGGCAGGAAGACGTCCCAGCCGACCTCGACCGCGCCGACGTCGCAGCGGGCTGTGCCGTTGTGGTCGCCATCGAGCGGGCGCGGCCACCCGCGTTGGTCCGTGGTGATGGGAACCGCGTCCAGCGTGCAGCCGGTCGGGTGGCCCGCATCGATGACAGGGCTGCCGTGTACCGGTCGGCGGGTTTGGGTTGGGCCGCCGTAGTTTCCGAGCGGGAGCAGCAAGGCATCGCCCCCGACGCTCGTGTCGCCGAAAAAGCACGAGTCATCGTCGTCAAAGTCGTAGGCTTCGCCGTAGCCACGCACGATCGCGCAGTTGGCACTTTGGTTGTCGGCGAAGATCGAGTTGTATATCCAGGCCATTGACCCGACGGCGCCGACGTGGGCGAACGCCGCCAGGCCGGTATTGCCGGCAATCGTTACATTGTTGACCCACAGCTCGTCCGACGCACTGGCACCGCTGAAGTAGATCGCGGTTCCGCCGTGGTCCGTTGACTCCGAGGCGGAGTTGCCGCTCAGCGTGGCGTTGACGACGGTTCCGGACCCTTTGAGCATCAGCCCGCCGCCACGCACGGCGGAGTTGCCGGAGAGCGTGGAGCGCTCCAGCCATACCTCGCTGCCGGCTCCGGCGTAGATGCCTCCTCCCTCGCCGGCGACCGCGCTGTTTCCGTTGATCGTCGAGTCGTAGACCTCGACCGTCGCCCCGGCCAGGTCGCTGGCGATGCCCCCGCCGTTGGAAGTTGTGGAGTTGTCTGAGACCGACGAATGTTGAAGGGTCAGGGTGCCATGGTTGTGAATGCCGCCGCCCGTTCCCCCGCGAATGGTCACGCCTTCGATCTCCACAGCCTTGCCGGTGGCGATGCTTAGGATGGGTGACGCGCCGGCGCTTGCGCCGTTGATGATGGTCGAGCCCACACCTGCACCGTCGATATAAAGGTTGCTGGAAATCGTCGGCAAGGCGCTTGCTGGCGCGATGGTGAGAGCCTGGACGACAACCAGGAACTGCTGGGGGTCGCCGCCGGCGGCGAGAAAATTCGTCTCCTGCAACGCGGCGCGCAGGGTGCACACGTCGTCGAATGCGACCGTGTTGCACACCTCATCGCCCAGGTAGAGGTCGGAGGCATCGCCCGCGGAGTTGACTGTCAACGTCAGCGGACCGCCTGCGTAGGACTCCCGTGGCCCTGCGACTGCAACCAACAAGGCCGCCAAGGGCAAGAACGCCACAATCAGTTTGCTGGGATGGCGCTGTGCAATTCTCGAGGGAGCCATGTGTGCCTCCAGGCTGGGTTGGACCGCGTGGGCGCGCGTCGTCGGTCGGGCGGTATGGAGAGGTGAGGTCTGCCTCGGTTCACGGCTCGTTGCGCAGGATCAGCGGCAGAAACAGGGGGTACTCGGCCGAGAGCTGGAGTGTGACCCCACCGTATATTCCCCACGGGTGTCCACTCTGCATGCCGGCAAAGTCGGCCCACCGCACGGACGTGAACCATGTATCGAGACAGGCGTATCGCTGCGTTCCCTCGCTGTCATCGTAGCCGACCGCCGTGACGAAGTGATCCGTGCCGCCGTTGCCATCGCTGTCGACGAGAAAGACCATCGGCCGACCGGCATCGATCTCGCCGCGAAGAGACTCCCAGGTCAGGCTGGATCCCCAATACAGGTTGGAGGTCGTCCCCGTGTAGAGGCCGTCCCCTGCCCAGGCGACCTGGTCGCGCAGCGCATCGTCCACGTTGGAGAACCACGACCAGCCGTAGTAGTTGCCCTGGGCACTGCGCGAGGTCAGCATGAAATCGGCGAGCGAATCATCCGCATGCTCGTCGCCGGGAGGCGTCGACGATTTGTCGGCCAGGAGCGTGGGCGGGGAGTCAATCGGCTGGCAGTAGTCCGCGTAGTTGGTTGCAGCCCCATTGCCGGTCGCGATCATCTGGTCGACTGCGCTGGTTTGGCTGGCCGCATCTCCCGCAACGAGTTGCGGGTAACCATGCCCATCCCAATAGCCCAGGACCATGCCCGCCGCGGTCGGCCCGCAGCCGTGCCGCCAGAGGTAGGGTGGGACGCCGGGGATGACAACCGCGAGCGGCGAGGGGCCGCGCTGATCTTCGGGCGATTCAATCCCGGCAAGTGGTGCGGGGCCGGTGTTGCTTTGTGAGTCCGGAGGAGGGTTGGCCACGAGCGGCGTCGAGGCCGTGGCGACGACTGTTAAGACGACAAGGAAGAGGAAGACGGGAGCTGGCTGCGTTTCTCGATTCTCGCGCACGCGGTTGCAGCCTCAGGCCGGACGAGATGGGCCGGGCGGTGCCCGGCGCAATATGGAAGCCCGGTCTCTTGTCGAGTAGTCTAGTGTGAGATGGAATTGGGCGCAAGCCCGTCTTGTCACAAAAGGAGCGTGACAAGGTCCGGTTTCTCGGGTCGAACAGGGGAGGCCTTTCGCCAAGCGACACATGTGCATGACTCTGGGGGGCTGCCGCGGGCACTCCAGTGTGGGCCAACGCGCAGGGTGGCACACGTCTTACCCACAGCTGTGCTATGCTCGCAGCCGCGCAGAAACGGAACTGTCTCGTCGCAAGGACAGGTGCGTGCTATGCCCGGCTCTAGCTTCTCAAGCGATGAAACCGATCGGCTGCGAGTCGTCGCGCTTGGGGCGCATGCAATCCGTCTGGTGCGCTCTCAGGAGCCGGGAGGATCTTCGGACGGCCGGCCGTGGCTCAGCGATGTTCTGCCTGGGCTTGCCGCTGCCCGTGGAGACTCGAGCGATCTCAGCACCACGCAGGTTGGCAGCACCGTCCGCGTCAGCACGAAGGGCGGTGGGCATTTGCTCACCATCGCGGAGTTGCGCCAGACCTCGCGCGGCACGACCCGCCTGACGATCGCGAGCGAGCCTGGCGAGAGGTTTTACGGCTGGGGGGAGCAGTTCGACCGCTTCGCCCGATGGCGCGGCGTGGTGCGCCTGAGCGCGCGCGAATCACCCGCCTTTACCCAGCAGCGTCGGTCCTATTCGGCCATTCCATTCGTCGTGAGCAGCCGCGGCTACGCGCTGCTCTTGCTCAACAGCACCGCGAGCACCTGGCGCCTTCGGCCCGAACGAGGCCGCCTGGAGGTAACTGCCGACGGCCCAGGGGCCGATTGCGTCGTGATCGCCGGCCCGACCTTCAAAGAAATTCTCACCACCTACACCGCGCTCACCGGCCGCCCGCCGCTGCCTCCGCGCTGGGCGCTCGGGCTGTGGGTCACCGAATTCCCGCAAGAGGGCGAGCACGCCGTGCTTGACCACGTCGAAGCGCACCGTGCGCACCGCATCCCGCTGGATGCGGTGATCCTCGACTACCATTGGGAGGAGCGCTTCCACAACTTCCGCTGGCGCACGTCGCTCTTCCCCTCCCCGGCGCAGATGATCGGCCGATTGCGGGCGATGGGCGTGCGCCTGGGGTTGATCTTCACGCCTTTCCTCAATACCCGTCACGGCCGCCTCAAGAAGCGGCTCTTCAATCTCTATCTCCATAGCGTGCCGCGCGAGCGGATGATGGACGACGAGCGGGATCTTCCCGGTTGGGCGGAGGCGCGCGCCCAGGGTTTCCTCGCCCACGACCAGACAGCGTGGTGGTTCGGCGCGGGCGGCATGCTCGATTTCACCAACCCCGCGGCGGCCGACTGGTGGAACGCGCGTCTGCGCCCGCTCTACAAACAGGGCGTGGCCTTGTTCAAGAACGATGATGGGGAGTACTTGCCGCGCGACGCGCGCTCCCACTTAGGGTTGAATGGGAGGGAGTTGCACAACCTGTACGGGTTCTTCTACGGCCGGGCGGTCTTCGAGGGCATGCGCGCGCTCGACGATCGGCGCCCCTTCATCTATTCGCGCTCGGCCTGGGCCGGCTCCCAACGCTACCCAGGGCTCTTCCTCGGTGATCAGACTCCGACTTTCCGTCACATGCGGGCCACGTTGCGCGCCGGGCTCAATATGAGCCTGGCGGGCTTTACCTGGTGGGGTGCCGACATCTTCGGCCTCTCGGGCCGGACAACCCCCGAAACCCACATGCGTTATGCGCAGTGGGCGATGCTCAATCCGTTGGCACGCTACTTCTGGCGCCCGGCCGCCCTGGACGACACACGCCTGCCCTGGTCGCATGGCGCGCAGGCCGAAGAGAATTTCCGGCGCCTGGCAGACCTGCGCTACCGCTTGATGCCATACTTGTACGGGCTGGCGTGGGAGGCGAGCCAGACGGGCGTGCCGATGGTCCGGCCGATGATGCTGGAGTTCCCCGACGAGGCTTCGCTGCGCGAGGTGGACGACCAGTACATGCTCGGCGGCGACTTGCTGGCGGCGCCCGTTCTAGAATCCGGAGCACGCGCACGCCGCGTGCGCTTTCCACCGGGAGAGTGGCACGACTTCTGGTCGGGTGAAACTCACCACGGGCCCGGGGTCATCGTCTGCCCGGCCCCGCCGGACCGGCTGCCCCTCTTCGTGCGCGGTGGTTCCTTGCTGCCAATGGGCCCGGTGCTCGCGAGCATACCCGAGGCGCATGTGTTCGAGGAACTCTCGCTCCACGCGTGGCCGCCCTTCGGCGGTGAAACATCGGTGTACGATGACGATGGTCGAACGCGGGCCTACGAACGCGGCGAATTCAGCCGAACGCTCATTGAATGTTCGCAGGAGGGCGACCGACTGCGGCTGCACGTCCACCCGACTCGCGGGGAGTTTGCCGGACGGCCGAGGCGATTCAAGATAGAAGTGGTCCTGCACCGGGCGCGAGCACCGCGTGAGGCGAGAATTGACGGGGAGACTGCCCGAGAGTGGGAATTCGACCCGGCGAGCGCGGAACTTCGCCTGCGTTGGGAATGCAACCCGACCCAAGGGAGTGAACTGCGGATTGGCTGGGGAGCATGAGTCCGTTCGGCCCGCCGCAGTATGGCCGGTTGCGCGTGCGCCCCGCGCCCTCAGCCGAAGTGAGTATGGAGGATCCCGATGCCCAAGCGTGTGTTGATCCTGGTCGCCCACCCGGACGACGCGGAGTTCTTTGCCGGCGGGACGATCGCCCGATTTGTCGCGGAGGGTGCACAGGTGCGCTACGTCATCGCCTCCGACGGCCGGCGCGGCTCCTTTACGCAGGCGAGCGAGGCATTGGCCCGCTTACGTCAGGAGGAAGCGAATCGCGCGGCACAGGTGATCGGCGCGCAGCCGCCGCTCATGCTCGGGTATCCAGACCTGGAATTGGATCGCCTGGCACCGGGCGTGTTGCGTGAACAGTTCATCCGCGCGATTCGCGAATTCCGGCCGGACGCGCTCATCGCCGAAGACCCGTTCGCCTTGGGCGAACCCCATCCCGATCACCGCGCGGTCGCGATGGCGGCGGTCGAGGCAGTCTCCTTTGCCATGCTTCCGCTGATGCATCCTGAACACGCCCGCGAGGGCCTCGAGCCGCACTTTGTGACCGAGAAGTACTACTATGCCGAGAGCGGGGGGGCCCCCGACAGGATCATTGACATCACAACCACGATCGAGCACAAGCTGGCTGCACTGGCAGAACACAAGACTCAGATGGAATTCCTGGTGGAAGATGTGCGGCGTCAGGCAGAGCTGGCCGGGCTGGACCTGAGCGCCCTATTGGGCGAGGCGGCCGGCGACCCGATGCTCGCGGTGGGTTGGGCCATGCGTTCGCAGGCGGCCGAGGTCGGCCAAAGGCAGGGCTTCACCTACGGCGAGGCCTTCCGCTACGCGCGCTTTCATCCGTTCGTCGAGGGGCTGCTCGGTTCCGCCCCGTAGGCGTCGGGCGGACCGTCGCGGGGTAGGGCGACTCGCGGCGTTCGAGGCTATACTCTGCGGCACGATTTTGGGGCTACGCATCGACCCGGTTCCGGCAGTGAGGAGGATGGCATGAGTAAGCGCTCCGGCTATCGCTGGTTTGTGGTTGCGGTTTTCTTCCTTTTCATGCTGCTGCACCAAACCGACCGCTTGATGATCGGCTCGATGCAGGTGCCGATCATGGGCGAATTCCGGATCTCCGATTCGCAGTGGGGCCTGGTGAACACCGGGGCGCTCGTGGTGAGCACCCTGCTCTACCCGGTGTGGGGCTACCTCTACGACCGCTACGCACGAGCCAAACTGCTCGCGTTGGCATCCCTGATTTGGGGCGCTACCACTTGGCTCAGCTCTCTCGTGCGTTCCTTCCCGGCCTTTGTGGGCACCCGGGCCTCGACCGGCATTGACGACTCGTCCTACCCCGGGCTGTATTCGCTCGTGGCAGACTACTTCGGCCCCGGCCTGCGCGGGCGGGTGTACGGGTTGCTGCAGGTGGCCCAGCCGCTCGGCTACCTGGCCGGCATGGTGCTGGCGCTGATGGTCGCGCCGATGATCGGCGGCTGGCGTTCGGTCTTTTACATAACCGGCTCGCTTGGGCTGGTGATTGCCGTGCTGATCTTCTTCGGCGTCAAGGAGATGCCGCGCGGCAAGGCGGAGCCGGAGTTCGAAGGAATCAAGGAATACGGTCAATTCCGCTTCTCGTGGGCCGAGGCCAAGCTCGCCGTGCAGAAACGGTCGATGTGGTTTGTCTTTGCCCAGGGGTTCGCCGGGGTCTTCCCGTGGAACGTGATCACTTTCTTCTTCTTCGGGTACCTGATCCGGGAACGCGGCTACGATAACGACTCGGTCCTGTTCACCATGGCGCCGGTGATTCTGGTCCTGGCCCTCGGCTATTTCGTCGGCGGGGGACTCGGCGACTGGCTGTTCAAGCGCACCCTCAACGGCCGTGTCATCGTCTCGAGCGTCGGCGTGATCGTGGGGGCCATCTTCCTTTTCCTGGCGATCCAAACGCCGGTGGAAAACCGCACCCAGTTCCTCGTGCTGATGCTCGCCACGGCGGTATTCATGCCGTTTTCTTCGCCCAACGTGATCGCTACGATTTTCGATGTAACCACGCCCGAGGTGCGCTCGACGACCCAGGCGGTGGAGTACTTCATCGAGAACTCGGGCGCGGCCATGGCGCCGCTTCTGGCGGGCATCGTGGCCGATGCCACCGATCTGAAAACGGCCATCCTCTGGATTTGCATCTCCACCTGGGTGTTGTGCTTCGTGATCTATCTGGGCGCGCTGTTCTTCATCCCCAAGGACATCCGTGCGTTGCGCGGCGAGATGCAGCGGCGGGCCGACCTGGAGCGCGCCAAAGTTGGCGCAGGTTAGGAGACCGAGCTTTCACCGCCGAGATCGCGGAGAGCGCTGAGAGAACCGTATGGATTTCGCTCCTGCGTGCGGCAGCTGAGAGTCGCAAAGATCGCATCGGAGGGAGCGGGGAGCAGCGAGGGGTTATCGGTGCGGGGCACCCTCTGCGGGCTCGGCGGTCTCTGCGGTGAAATTGGACTCGGAGAGCCACGGAGGCTGGCGTCTGAATGAAGATTGCGATTCTTGGTGCGGGCGGGGTGC
Source organism: Anaerolineales bacterium (assembly GCA_035288225.1). Taxonomy (GTDB): domain Bacteria; phylum Chloroflexota; class Anaerolineae; order Anaerolineales; family RBG-16-64-43; genus RBG-16-64-43. The sequence continues at coordinate 10,595 of DATEAT010000020.1, forward strand.
GCACTCCGCTGCTGGTGCA
>DATEAT010000021.1:0-16110 GCA_035288225.1 Anaerolineales bacterium
CCTCAAACTCGTCCAGGGCAAACCGGCTTTCGCCGACGACATCGAGCTGCGCGGCATGCTGATCGCCAAGGTGCTCTACAGCCCGGTGGCCCACGCGCGCATCAAGCGCATCGAAGTCGACCGCGCGCGCCGGCTGCCTGGCGTCGCGGCGGTTCTCACCTACAAGGACCTTCCCCGGGTAGTGTATTCGACGGCCGGGCAGTCAGACCCGATTCCCGGACCGCTGGACATGTTCTCGCTTGATTCCAAAGTGCGCTACGTTGGGGACCGCGTCGCGTTCGTCGCCGCTGAAAGCGAGGCGATCGCTCGCGAAGCATTGGGCCTGATCGTGGTGGAGTACGAGGAGCTGCCGGCCGTCCTTGACCCACGGCGGGCCATGGAACCCGGCGCCGCGCGCATCCATGATGAAGCCGAGTACGTCAACTTCGGCGAATCGGATCCATCACGCAATCTCGCAGCTCACCTCGACATCCGCATCGGCGATCCCGGTAAGGGCTTTGACGAGGCGGAGCGGATCTTTGAAGCCGAGTACCTGGTCCCGAAAGTGCAGCAGGCATCGATCGAGCCGCATGCCGTGGTGACCTATTGGGACGAGGACGACCGGCTGGTGATTCGCACCTCGACCCAAGTGCCGTTCCATGTGCGGCGCATCCTGGCCCCTGTGCTCAACCTTCCGCCCAAGCGCATCCGGGTCATCAAACCCCGCATCGGCGGAGGGTTTGGCGGCAAGCAGGAAGTCCTCATCGAGGATGTGGCGGCGCATCTGACAATTGCCACCGGCCGGCCGGTTCGCTTCGAATACACACGCGAAGAGGAATTCGTTTCGTCGCGCTCGCGACACCCGATGCGCGTGCGCATGCGCACCGGCGTGGCGGGCGACGGCAGCATCACGGCAAATGAGATGTACGTCATCTCCGATACCGGCGCCTACGGCTGCCACGGCCTGACGGTGACCGGGAATACCGGGCACAAGGCGATGGCGCTCTATGTGGGCGATGGGGCCTACCGCCAATCGCCCAATATCCATTTCTACGCGGACGTGGTCTACACCAACACGGCGCCCTCGGGAGCCTTTCGCGGTTACGGCGTCCCGCAGGGCTTCTTCCCTGTAGAAGTCCACATGGAACGCATCGCTCATGCGCTGGGCATGGACCCGCTCGCATTCCGCCTCAAGAATGCCGTGCGCGCCGGCGAGCTGCATCCGTTCTCACTGGCCTGGTCGGAGGGCCGCGAGCCGCGCCCCGAATACATCCAGACCTGCGCGTTGGAGGAGTGTGCGCGTGAGGGTGCTCGTGCTATAGAGTGGGAAGACAAGCGAGGCAACGCAGCCTGGCGCGCCTCGGCCGGACAGCCTCACTTGCGGCGCGGGGTGGGCGCAGCCCTCGTTATGCAAGGCACAGCGATACCCTACCTCGACATGGGTGGGGCTTCGCTCAAGATCAACGATGACGGATCCTTCAACCTGCTGGTCGGTGCCACCGACCTGGGTACGGGGTCCGATACTGTGCTGGCGCAGATGGCGGCCGAAGTCCTTGGCTGTTCGGTGGAGGACATCGTGGTCTACTCGTCCGACACGGACTTCACGCCCTTCGATAAGGGCGCCTACGCATCGTCGACGACCTACGTTTCGGGGGCCGCGGTGGTCAAAGCCGCGCAGCAGGTCGCCGATCAGATTCGAGAGGTGGCGAGCGAGGTGTGGGGCGAGAAGGGGCCGCTCGTCGCGCCGAAGGAGATCCGATTGGAGCAGGGCAGGGCCGCCGCGCCAGACGGGCGGAATCTCACGCTGGCGGATATTGCGCTGCGCTCACTGCACCATACCAACCAGCGCCAAATCATGGCCGTGGCCTCGTTCATGTCTCCCGTTTCGCCGCCGCCCTTCGCAGCCCAATTCGCCGAGGTGGTGGTCGATACCGAGACCGGCGCGGTGCGCGTCGTACGCCTGGTGATGGCCGTGGATTCGGGAGTCATCGTCAACCCGCTCACAGCCTCGGGCCAGGTGGAGGGGGGCATGGCCCAGGCGTTGGGCTACGCCGTGTGCGAAGAGATGCGCTACGACTCGCTCGGCAAACCGATGGTGCGCGACTTGCGCGACTACCACCTTTTCACCGCTGATGAAATGCCCGACCTCACGACGATCTTCATCGAGACATTCGAGCCCAGCCATCCGTTCGGCGTCAAGGCCGTTGCAGAAATCCCCATGGATGGCGTCGCCCCGGCGGTCGTCAATGCCATCCACGACGCGGTCGGAGCATGGGTCAACGAAATCCCGGCCACCCCCGAGCGAGTGTGGCGGGCACTGAGAAGCGCCGCGTGAGAGCGCCTTGCTTCCATATAGAATCGGGGATGCGGCCGTGACGACCCGTGTTGACTTTCGCCGGAGTCCGCGAATGGCAAAGCCGTGTGTTGTCCGGATCGTCACGCATAACGAGGATGCGGCCCGGATGTCGCGCGAGTCGGGGCGCAAGCCGTTGGCGCTATACTTGATCATCTCCCGGCGGGCCACCCAACCCAGCGTGCGTGCGAATGGAGTTCATGGATAACCTCTTCGCAGCTTTGGCGGAAGCCGATCGAAAAGGGATCGCCGTTGCCCTGGCGACAGTCGTCGCGGCCAGCGGATCCGTGCCGCGCCACGTTGGCGCCAAGATGCTGATCTATGCGGACGGCTCCACGCTCGGAACGGTCGGCGGGGGCGAAATGGAAAGCCGCGTGTGCGCCGAGGCAGCCGACGTGCTACGCCAGCGCACGCCGCGTACGGTCCACTATGAACTGAGCAACCCCGCCGAGGGCGATCCTGGGCAGTGCGGCGGTAGCACCGACATCTTCATCGACCCAATCCGCCCGCTCGTCACCCTGGTGGTTATTGGGGCGGGCCATGTTGGGCGAGCTGTGGCGCGCCTGGGCAAGCAGCTTGGCTTCTTCGTCGTCGTGTCGGATGACCGCGCCGAATTGTGCACGCCCGAGGCGCTCCCCGGGGCTGATGTGTACCTTGTCTGCCCGATGCGGGAGATTCCTTCGCGCTGGAGCCTCGACCGGGATACTTATGTCGTGCTGGCAACACGCAACGTCGAGGTGGATGTGGAGGGGCTGCCGGCGCTGCTCGCGGCGCCCACCGCGTACGTGGGCGTTATCGGTTCCAAGCGGCGATGGATCACGACCTCCCAGGCGCTGGCCGAGCAGGATACGCCCGCCGAGGCCATCGCCCGAGTGCATTCGCCCATCGGACTCGAGTTGCATGCCGAGACACCGGAGGAAATCGCGGTCAGCATCTTGGCGGAGGTCATCATGGTGCGCCGCGGCGGCACGGGGCGTTCGATGGGAGCACCTGGCCAAGGATGAACTCGCCCGGAGGCGCGGCACAATCGGCCACTCAAAGACGGGGCAATCCGCTCTGGCGGTCCATCGGGCGCCGCAGGCCTCGCCTGAACAGAGCCGGCTGGAGGCGAGCGGGGATTCTCATTGCCAACATCGCGATCGGTTTGACGGTTGCGAGTTGTGGCGGGAGCGCGCAATTGGCCGGGCTCATCGCCACCTTCACCCCGACCCTCCCGCCCGTCGATACGCCAACACCCAGCCCGACGGCGCTGCCCAGCCCGACGCCGAGTGAGACGCCCACCCGGCCTCCATCGGAGACGCCCAGTCCGACTGCAACGGCCACGGCCAGCCCAACCGTGACGCCCACCTTCACCCTCACGCCCACCCCCAGCAAGACACCCACCGCTTCACGCACTCCATCGCCGACGCCGAAGTTGCCGGCGCTCAACCTCACACCCATGCCCGCGGTAATCGAAACCATCGCCCCGCCCAATACCTTCCGCCTGCGCGAGGTAGGACGGTGGGGACGCGGGCCGATTCAGCAGATGGCCTTATCGAGGGACGGCCTGTGGCTGGGGCTGGGCACGTCGCTTGGCGTGTATGTCGTGGATGCGCGCACGCTCGAGGAGCGACACTTCTTCGAAACGGGCGGCCCCGTGAGGGCGGTTGCCGTGAGCGCGGATGGATCGCACGTTGCGGCAGGGTGGGGCGAAAAGGTGCGTGTGTGGAGGGTTGCGGACGGCGAATTGGTGCTCGGCTTTGAAGCGCCTAAAGTCGTGGTGACCAGCCTGGACTTCTCGCCGGATGGGCACTACCTGGCGGAGGGCGCAGACGACAAGCGCGTTCGGCTTTGGCGAGTGGCGACAGGTGAGTTGTCGCAAATGCTTGAGGGGCACAAGGGCGCGGTGAATGCGGTGGCGTTCTTCCCCGATTCGCTCAGCGTGGCCTCGGCCTCCGACGACAAGACAGTGCGCGTCTGGAGCGTCGGTAACGGGCGGTTGGAACGCTCGCTCATTTCCTACCCGGACGCTGTCACCGCGCTGGCTTACTCCTCCGATGGGCAGTGGCTGGCAACTGGGGTATCGAACGGCGAAGTGTGGCTCTGGCCGACGGATGTGCGCGGGCTTCCTCTTGTGCTCAGAGCCCACACCGGCCGAGTGACCGCGCTGGCATTTGACCCCCGCGCCGGCCTCCTGGTGAGTGGAGCCGAGGATCAGACATTGCGCATGTGGGCGATTCCGCAAGGGTCACTTGAGCGCACGCTGACCTGGCCGGTGGGCCGGGTGCGCGGCCTGGCGTTCGCGCGTGATGGATTGACCTTCTTCTCGGGGTCCCTCGAGGGCAACGTCCAACACTGGCGCGCAAACGATGGGGGCCTCATCGAAGCCCTGGGAGGTGATGCGGGCCCGGTGGAGGCCCTCGCCTATTCGCCGGATGGGCAACTCATCGCCTCCGGTTCCTGGGACGGTTACCTGCGCATCTGGCGCGCCTCCGACGGGCGGCTGGCGCAAGTGTTGTTTGGCCATGCTGGCGGGATTTCCGACGTGGCCTTCTCGCCCGATGGAAGCCTTGTGGCTTCCACCTCCCAGGACGGCCGGATCCGGGTTTGGGAGACGGCGACCGGAAATGAATTCGCGAGCTTCCAGGCCGGGACGCGCGGGCTATGGAGCCTGGCCTATAGCCCGGATGGCAGGCGCCTGTTGGCCGGCGGGTGGGAGCAGATTCTCGTTCTCTCATTCCCCGAAGGGCAGGTGGAGAAGATCATCAAGACCGGGCCGGGCCCGGTCTACGGATTGGCGTTCAGCCCAAATGGTGAGTTGCTCGTCTCGAGTGCAGGTGACCAGACGGCGCGGGTGTGGAGCGGGTTCGATTGGACGTTGCGCGCCACACTGTTCGGCCATGCAGCTTTCATCCACAGTGTAGCCTTCTCTCCAGACGGCACTGTGCTTGTGACGGGAGCCTCCGACGGAGTGCTCAAGCTGTGGGACACGCACGAGTTTGCGGTGATCAACACGCTGCAGAGTGGGACGGCCGCAGTGAACTCGGTGGCCCTCTCGCCCGATGGGAGGGTGTTGGCGGCCGGCTCGTCCGACACGCTCATCCGCCTGTGGGAAGTGCCCAACGGTCGCGTGTTAGCAACCCTTTCCGGTCACTTCAGCGAAGTAAAGGCGGTCGCCTTCTCACCCGATGGACGGTCGCTAGCTTCGGGCGGCTGGGACGACACGCTTCGCATATGGATGGTGCGCTAGCCGCCTCGCGGTGCGCCATTGCGAGGGGGACTGCACCTGCGCTATGATAGACAGGATGATGGAATACGGGTCCACGGAGAAACGCATGTGGAAGGAGTACCTCAGCCCCGTCTCGCTGGATGAGGCGGTGATCGCCCTGAATCGGTTCCAGAACCGGGCACGCATCGTGGCCGGCGCGACCGACCTTATGCTCGAGCTCGAGCGCGGCGTGCGCACGGGGGTGGATGTACTGATCGATGTGACCCGCGTCCCAGGGCTCGACCACATCCAGCGCTTGGACGACGGCATGCTCGAAATCGGGCCGCTGGTCACACACAACGCATGTGTGGCTTCGAAGCTACTGGTTGAGCAGGCCTGGCCTCTGCCCCGTGCGTGCTATGAGGTGGGTGCACCCCAGATTCGCAATCGCGGGACGATCGCCGGCAACCTGATCACGGCCTCACCCGCCAACGATAGCATTACGGCACTGATGGTCCTGGAGGCGGAAGTTCGCCTTCTCTCGGCGCGCGGCGAGCGGGTCGTGAGGCTGGCCGACTTCTACCAGGGGGTGCGCCGGACGGTGATGGCGCCCGACGAGTTGATGGTCGGCATCCGCTTGCGCGCGTTGCGCCCGGGCGAACGCGGCAGCTTCCTCAAGCACGCGTTGCGCGCCGCTCAAGCCATCTCGGTTGTGAATGCCGCCTGCGTGGTGGAATGCGACGACCGAGGGCGGGTGCTCTCGGCGCGCATCGCGCTCGGCTCCGTGGCGCCGGTCGTGATGCGTGCCCCGCGAGCCGAGGCCGCCCTCCGGGGGCAGCGATTGGAGGAGGCCGTGGTGCGCCATGCGGCCGAGACCGCAGCTGACGAAGCCCGTCCGATTGATGACGTGCGCGGATCGGCGCGATTCCGCCGCGCCATGGTGGTCCACGCAGTGGCACAGGTATTGCGAGAGGCGGCTCACGGGGCTCCGACGGCACACCTGCCTGCCTCGCCACCGCTCTTGTGGGGCAGCGCGCGGCCGATGGGCGGGCGGTTGGAGCGCACGGAACACCATTCGGCCGGAGAGCCGATCCACACCCGTGTGAACGGCCGCGAGTTCGTCGTGAACGGCGCAAATCAGAAAAGCTTGCTGCGCATGTTGCGAGAAGATCTGGAGATGATTGGCACCAAGGAAGGCTGCGCAGAGGGGGAATGCGGCGCTTGCACGGTGTTCCTCGATGGCGTCGCGGTCATGGCCTGCCTGGTCCCCGCCCCGCGCGCGCATCGAGCTGTGATTGAGACGGTGGAGGGTCTGGCTGTTGAGGGGCGATTGCACCCGGTCCAGCAGGCTTTCGTCGAATCGGGGGCGGTCCAGTGCGGGTATTGCACTCCGGGGTTCGTGATGTCGGCAGTCAAGTTACTCGAGGAGAACCCACACCCCTCGCGGCACGAGGCGGCCCAGGCGTTGGCCGGCAACTTGTGCCGTTGCACCGGTTACTACAAAATACTGGATGCCATCGAGCGCGCCGCCCTGGGCGCAGGAGGTTCGGCATGAGCGGCTCCTACCATATCAGGCTTCCCGGCGAGGACACACGGCGAGGAGAGCCGCACCCCACGTGGATCAGCGTGGGCTGCGTGCTTGTGGTGGGCTTGCCGGCGCTAGGGTATTTGCTGGCCGAATACTTGCTGCAGTTGAACTTCCAGCGGCACTTCGTTTACATCCCGCCGGAGTTGGCCTGGCCGCCCTCTGCGCCGTATCTCTTGGTCAAGCTGGCCATCGCGGCACTCTCACTGCTCATCGGCACAGCGCTCTTCACGTCCGTTTTCGGTTTGATCTGGCCGGTGCGGCCGGGCAAGTACGACGTGCCCGACATGAAGAAGCCGCTGCCCAAGATCAAAAGGTGGCGCTGAGCATTCAATGAGTGAGCGCGGGACGGCGCGAGCCGATCACAGAGGCATTCCCCGCAATCACTCTCTTGACCCGGCCGGCGGCTGCCGACGGCGAGCAACCGAACCGTCAATCGCTGGTCGAGGAGGACACCATGTCGGATTCGCAACGCTATCAGACTCGTGTGGGTGAATCCCGGTCGGGGCGCAAGCCGATCGAGACGCTGTGGAACATCCTCGGGTTCGGGTTCGCCATCGTCATGGGGGTCGCCGGGTATATGGGCGCGGATTGGTTCATTCTCGAGAATGAAGTCAACCACTGGGTGTACCTGCCGCCGGAACTGGCCTGGCCGGCCGCGGCACCCTTCCTCGGCCTGAAAATAGGCGTGGCACTAATTGCGCTGTTCTTGGGCGGCGCGGTCTTCACCCTCATTTACGGGCTGGTCCAGCCGGTGAAGCGCGGTCGTTATGATGTCGAGGCCCACGAGAGTAACCTGCGCGGCTACAGGAAATAGGTCGTATGCCGTCAGTAGGTGGCTCCCCGCCGCGTGCGGATGCGGTGGCCAAGGTCAGTGGAACGGCCCTCTACCCGGGCGACATTAACCGACCCGGTCAACTGCACCTCAAGCTGCTCTTCGCCCGACGACCGCACGCCGTCATCCGGACGCTGGATACCTCCCGGGCGGAGGCGCTGCCCGGGGTGGTGGCCGTCTTCACGGCCAAGGATGTCCCGGTCAACGAGTACGGCCTGATCCTGCCCGATCAACCGGTGTTGTGCGGGCCGGGGTCGACCAAAGCCGGAGCGGACCGCGTGCGCTTCGTCGGCGACCAGGTGGCGGTGGTCGTTGCAGAGAGTGAGGTCATCGCCGCCGACGCCCGAGACCTGATTCGCGTGGAATACGATGACCTGCCGGTGGTTAGCGACGCGCGTCAGGCCCTCGACCCACGGTCACCGCTGCTCTTCCCCGAGAAAGCCACCAATGTGTTCTGCTCCTATCGCATCCGCAAAGGCGATGCCGTGGCTGCGTTGCGCCAGGCGGATGTCGTTGTGGAGGGGGAATACCACACCCCCATGCAGGAGCACGCTTATTTGCAGCCCGAAGCGGGGTTGGCCTACATTGATGACCAGGGGCGGATCACGGTGGTGGTGGCCGGGCAATGGACTCATGAGGATCAGGAACAGATTGCCCATTCCCTTGGCCTGCCGCGGGACCGAGTGCGCGTCATTTATCCGGCCATAGGCGGGGCGTTCGGAGGCCGTGAGGACATGTCGGTGCAGATTGTGCTGGCCTTGGCCGTATGGCGGCTGCACCAGCGCGGCATCTCACGGCCGGTCAAGACCATCTGGTCTCGGGAAGAATCAATCATCGGGCATCACAAGCGGCACGTGTTCCACTTCCGCACTCGCTGGGGTGCTACCCGCAGCGGGAAGCTTGTGGCAGCCGAGGTGGATATCATCCAGGACGGCGGGGCGTACGCCTACACTTCGACCAAGGTGCTGGGCAACGCAACGCTGATGTGCACGGGTCCTTATGAGATTCCCAATGTCGCCGTGGATTCCCGCGCGGTGTACACCAACAATCTGCCGGGCGGCGCCTTCCGCGGGTTTGGCGGGCCGCAGGGACTTTTTGTCGCCGAGACTCAGATGAACAAGCTGGCGGAGAGGCTGGGCATCGACCCGGTGGAGTTGCGCCAGCGCAACCTATTGACGGAAGGCGCGCTGCTCTCGGTCGGGACGCCGCTGCCACCCGGGATCAGCCTGCAGGAGGTTCTGGAGTCTTGCGCCGAGCGATCGGGTTGGAAGCGGACGGCCGTGAGCTGGATGCGTCCGCCGGCACGACAGCCCGAGCCGAAGCCAGGGCATTCCGTGCGGCGGGGCAAAGGCTTTGCCTGCGGCTTCAAGAACGTCGGCTTCTCTTTCGGCGCTCCCGAGGAATGCTGGGCGACCGTCGAGCTGCGTGGGACCACCGAGATCGAGGAGGCTATCGTTCGCCACGCCGGAGCCGAAGTGGGTCAGGGCGCGCACACGGTCATGGCACAAATGGCCGCCGAGGCCCTGGACCTGCCCCTCGGGAAGGTGCACATGGTGGTCTCCGATACGGCGGAGACCGATGATTCCGGATCGGCGTCGGCCTCACGCATGACCTTCATGGCGGGCAACGCCATCCGAGGCGCGGCGCAGGAAGCTCTGGCCAAGTGGAAGGCCGAGGAACGCCCGGCGGTGGCGCGCTTCGTCTACCGTCCGCCGGCGACAACTCCGTACGCCCCAGAAACCGGGCAGTCGATGCCCAACTTCGCCTACGGATACGTTGCGGAGAGCGCCGAAGTGGAGGTGGATACCGACACGGGCGAGGTGCGTGTGCTCAAAGTCGTTTGCGCCAACGACGTCGGCCGAGCCATCAACCCGCAGCAGGTTGAGGGGCAGATCGAAGGCGCGATTGTTCAAGCCCATGGCTACGCCCTGCTTGAGAACTTCGTGATGAAAGACGGGCAAGTGCTCACGCCTCACCTCTCCACTTACCTCATCCCAACCGCGCTCGACATCCCCGGGCACGTCGAAAGCCTCATCCTCGAACATCCCGACCCCCGAGGGCCTTTCGGCGCGCGGGGTATGGCCGAGATGCCCTACCTGCCATACGCGCCGGCCGTCATCGCCGCCGTCCACGAGGCAACGGGAGTGTGGTTCGACGAGTTCCCGTTGACGGCCGAGCGCGTGTTGCGCGGCTTGGGAAAGCTGGATTAAGTCTCATTCGTGCATCATGCGCCGGCTGGGGCAGAAACCCGGGACGAGTGGTGGGCAATTCGCTGTGTGAGTGTGCGCGTCGCGCTTGGAAGTTGCCGGCCGATTCCGTGAAGTTGAAGGGTCCATGACATTGTTCGCTCCTGGGAACAAGCTGGCATTCTCCTTCCCACGATTTCCAGTCCTTGTCCGCGGCGGAGGCGACTTGGGGTCCGGTGTGGCTCACCGCCTGGCCTGCGCCGGCTTTCCCGTTGTCATTGCAGAAGTGGCGGTGCCGCTTGCAGTGCGTCTGGGTGCCTCCTTCGCCATGGCCGTTTGGGAAGGCGAGGCGCACATTGATGGACTGACCGCGCGACGTGTTCCTGGACCGGAGGCCATTCAGGCCTGTTGGATGAGCGGAGCCATACCCGTCATCATTGCGGCGGAGCTTGAGCCGTGGGATGACGTGCCGATCGCGGCTGTTGTGGATGCGCGCATGCTCAAGCACGCGGGCGATCCGCTCGGGCCGGGCGCCCCGCTCACCGTGGGGCTTGGCCCGGGGTTCCGCGCCGGCATGGACTGTCACGCGGTGGTGGAGACTCAGCGCGGGCACTGGCTGGGACGCGTCTACTGGCAGGGCGGCGCGAGCGACGATTCGGGCGTTCCCGACGCCATGCATGGACACCTGGGCGAACGGGTCGTGCGCGCGCCGGCTGCAGGCGTTGTTCGACGCATCGCGGCAATCGGTGACACAGTCCGCGCGGGTGTTCCCATTGCCGAGATTGATGGCACCCCGGTTCGTGCAGCCATCGACGGCGTGGTCCGCGGGCTGATTCACGACGGGGTGGCGGTCTCCAAGGGATTGAAAATCGGCGACATCGATCCGCGTGGCCTGCGCGAACACTGCTTCACGATATCCGACAAGGCACTGGCGGTTGGCGGTGGTGCGCTTGCCGCGATCCTTGAATCCAACCAGTTCCGTCGTTCGCTCAATCCGGCAGGCGGGTTCAAATCGCCGGCCGATACGGAGAAGGGGTCGCTGCCGTGAAATTGGCGGCGGCCCTCGATCTTCGTGCGGGCGAGGTGGTGGCGCTGGTCGGGGCGGGGGGCAAGACCACCGCGCTCGGATGCCTGGCGAGCGATCTCTTGGCGTTTGGCCCTGTCGTCTCCTCCACCACAACCCACCTGGCACTCTCCGAAACCAGACTTGCGCCGCATCATCTCATCCTAGGCGACGCGTCGCGCCTGGCAGAGCTGGGTGAACTGCTGCGCGTGCACCGGCATGTGCTCGTCACCGGCCCCCCGCTGCCCCGCGAGGGCAAGTTGGCCGGGCTGACTGCCGACCAATTCTCGCGACTGGCCGAAGTTGTGAAGGGGGCCGGGATAACCATCCTGGTTGAGGCGGATGGAGCGCGGGGGTTGCCGGTCAAAGTGCCAGAGCGGCACGAGCCGGCCGTTCCTCGCGAGGCAACGCATATCGTGGTCATGGCGGGCCTGGATGCGCTGGGGCGCACGCTTGACGCCGCCACGGTCCATCGTGCCGAACGGTTCGCGGAATTTGCAGAGTCCTCGCCGGGCGAAACGATTACTTCCGGGAATTTCGCTCGCGCCCTGACTCACCCGCAGAGCTACCCCAAAGTCTGTCGTCCTGCGACGCGGTTTTCCATCGTCCTCAACAAGGCGGACACCGACCAGGCGCGGGAGACGGCGCGTCATATCGCCGCGGCGCTACTCAAGTCGCCTCTCGTTGAGCGTGTTGTCATCGCGGCGCTCGCAGGCGATGAGCCGGTGAGCGAATCCCGCGTACGGATGGCCGGGATTGTCTTGGCCGCTGGCGAAGCCTCCCGCATGGGGAGAAACAAGCTGCTGCTCCCGTTTCGCGGCAGGCCAATCCTTCAGCACGTCGTCGACTCGGCGCGCGAGCAGACGCACGAGGTCATCGTAGTTCTGGGCGCGGGCGAAGAGGCCATTCGTCAGGGCGTCGACCTGGCGCGGGTTCGCATGGTTAGCAACCTGGACTGGCGGGAGGGGCAAAGCAGCTCGTTGCGCGCCGGCCTGGCCGCCGTGGGGTCAACCTGCGGCGCGGCGGTCTTCTTCCTCGGGGACCAGCCGGGTCTCCCGGGCGAGCTGGTTGGAGCGCTGATGGATCGCCACGCTCGTACCTTGGCCTCGGTGGTCGCACCGCGACACGCGGGCCAACGGGCGAACCCGGTGCTGTTCGACCGCTCGACATGGCCGGAGCTCAGCCAGGTGACGGGCGACCAGGGCGGACGCGCGCTCTTCGATCGTTACCCTGTGGAATGGGTGGAGTGGGAGCACCCGGGGGACTTTGCCGATGTCGACACGGACGAGGACTACCGCCACCTGATGTCGCGCGAAACGTGAACGGGTCAGACCGTGAGCTGTGCCACAATCACGTTTGGGATCGGGTTCATGCCTCGTCACGCAAGAGCCGGCTTGCCGGGCGGTCGAGCCAGTGCTCGGCCTCCTCAAGGTTGCTGAACACTTCCAATTCCACCCCCGACGATAGCTGAGCCAGCCCCGCCAACGCCTGTTGCCCAGCTTTGGACGAGACGACGACGGCCACTCGCACAAAGCGAGCAGCCGGATCGGCGTTGACATTCTCCGCGAGCCGAATGGCGTCGGGCGGGATGATCGCAACGGCGCGCAAGTCGTACAGATTGCGGTTGAACCGTTCGGCACCTTGCAGATGCCGCTGGGCAAAGGCCTGCCAATGGGCGAGCACGGCGGGCGAGAGATGGTGGAATGTCACATGCAGGCCGCCGTCCGGACGGCGGGCCACGCTGTAGCCGTGTTCCGACTCCGAGGACCAGTCCAACGGCTTTTCGTTTGCTGTCATCGCGTAACTCCCTCTGCCACGAGCGCGACTAGGAGCCGATCGGTTCCTTATTCCCTGATGCTGCCTCAACCCGGCTTGAAGTGCAAGGTGGCCGGGATGCTCTACGGGCACGCGTTGGACAAGTGCTGGTCGTAGGTCTCCGCGAAGAGGTGCCTGCCCGAGCCATCACATGCGGCGCGGAAGAAGTAATAGGATGTCGCGGGAGCATTGGCCACCGCCACGAGTGCGTCGAGCGACGGGTTGCAGATGGGACTTGGCGGTAGACCGCCATAGAGGTACGTGTTGAAGGGCGAGTCGACCTGAAGGTCGCCGGAACTGAGCGGGCTGCGCCACCAGGTCGCCTGGGGCGGGTAAAAGCCGAGCGCATACTGCACCGTGGGGTCGGCTTCCAACAGCATACCGGAATCCACCCGGTTGAGAAACACCGAGGCGATCAGCGGCATCTCGTCGTTGTGCATCGCTTCGCGTTCGACGATAGAGGCCAGCGTGACAGCCTGATACAGGCTGAGCCCGCGGGTCTCGAGCGTTCGGCGCAGGTCGTCGGTGACCGTGCGTTCGAATGCGCTGGCCATCTGGAATACCAGCAGATCCGCATTGGCGCTGCGCTCGACAAGATACCGGCCCGGAAGGAGAAACCCCTCCAGCGCGGTCTGGGCGGGGATGGCCAGGTAGAGCGCGAGGCTGCCGGGGCGACGATGGCTGGCGGCGATGAAATCGGCGGCGGGAATCGGCACCCCATGCTGCTCGAGGGCCGAGGCCAGTTCCTCGACTCGCCATCCTGGGAAAACGGTCAACTCAATCTGACGGCCGCTTCCCGATACCAGCAGGTCGGCCAGCATGCGCGTCGTGATATTCGGCGGCATGGCGTACAGTCCGGGGAAGAGTTTTCGATCTCCACCGGTGAATCGGAGATAGGTTCGAAAGACCGTCGCCTCTGAGATCCAACCTTCGGAGGCCAGGCGCGAAGCGAGGGTGGATGCATTCTCGCCCTCGGCGATCGTGAGCGATCCACCCTGCGCGTTGGGTGACGCCCGATTGAGCGCATCGCTTCGCATGACCAGATACGTACCCAACGCCAACCGTTCGACCAGCGAGAGGTCCGCTGCGGGCGAACCGATGCGAGCCGGGTCCAACGTGCGAGCCGTCAGGCCGCAGGCGAAGATCCCCGCACCGAGGGCAAACCCCGCCACCAGCAGCAGGCCCAGGGCTCGCCATGCTCCGCCGCGCGCGGTGGGCTTACGCTTTGCCGGCATGGGTGTCGAGATACTCCTGGAGAAGGAAGGCCGCTGCTGCAGCGTCGATAGCTTCTTTCTGCTTGGCTCGAGTGGCGCCGCGGGTTCGTCGCGCCTGGGCGGCTGCCTGCGTCGAAAATGACTCATCGCAGTATTCGACCTGCAGGTCCGATTGATCGCGGATGGCTTTCATGAGGCGCAGGCCCTTACGTGCCTGAGCCCCAGCCTCGCCTTCGGAATCGAGTGCCACGCCGACGAGGACCAATCCGGCCGAATAGGCTTTGGCCAAGGCAACGATTCTCTCAGCATCTTCGCTCAGGCTGTGGTGGGGCAGGACGAGCAGTGGGCGGGCGACGGTGCCCGTCTCATCGCTCAAGGCGATGCCGATGCGGCGTGCCCCCGGATCCACCGCGAGAATTCGCGAAGTCAGGGTCATCATTCAGGAGTCCCCGCCAACCACGGCACGCGGCACCTGAGGCGACACGGCCTCGGGCAAGCCTTGGATATGAATGCGCATCGGAAACGCGGGTAGGAGCGGCCACCAGGCAGGCGCGAGGCGGATCGTGGTGTGGCTGTCCGGAAACAGGCCGGCGATGACGCGCTGTGCACCGGCCGGAGTATTGTTCGCGAGACGAGATGCAAGCTGCCTGGGAATCGACGACTCGATCTCCTGCACCGAGAAGAGGATGTGGAGTGCCCCCTGCGCATCCTGTTCGACCCGCAGCCCAGCCAATTGCGGGCCGTCGGTATTGTCCGCGATACCGAGTGCGCGCCGCGCACGGGCGAGGACAACCTCTTGAGGAATTACAAGCGACTCGGCCGTCGCTTTGAGCGTTGCATGGACCTCGTCCACCGCGCTGCCCGCGGAGGCCGAGAAGGTTTCTTCTTGACTGCGGATGACAATGCTTCCTTCGACGATCAGCCATCCCTGGGCAGTTGCCTCGCGCTCGAGGGCCTCGTGGAGACTCTTGACAAGCAAGGCCTCGGTCTGAGATCGCACCGAGGCAACATCGGCCGCGCTGACAATGGCGCGGGCCGCGGATTGCCCACCGGTCGTGGACGAAAGCTGTCGGACTTCAAGCGATTCGTGCGCGGATCCGACCACTTCCCGAATTCGGCCGGGAGGCAAGTTGCTATTCGGCCCTGGTTTCACCGCGCGGATGCGCACCAGCGCGCTTGCCTGCGGGTCCAACCATTCGCCGGTGAGTGCCTCGAATTCCGTGTTGGAGGCCGGATCGCGAAAGCGGGTGCCCGGCGCAATGGCCACGACCCGCGATGAGCGATTCGTCAGACTCAGGTTGCCCGCGGCGAAGGCGGTTGGGATAAGCGCGTTGCCGGTTGAGATGATCGCGCCGTCTGCGACGGCGTCGACGGTCATGGTTGTCACGTCGCTCGCATCGAGTAAGAGAGTCTGAGGGCTTACATGGGAGGGAAGGGCGATGTCGACTTCGGCTGACGGAAGAAGAAGGAGGGCAGTTGAGGCGAGAAGCACGAGGGGGGTGAGAAAGATCGCGTCTCGCAGGCGGCGATCTAAAGGCCGGGATGCGGTAAGTCTCTTCTGATCGAAGTCCTTGATTTCGCTCGCGCTGCGCATAGCCACGAGACCATCGCCAAACGGCCTCCTGGAAAGACGTTCGTCGCCCAGCTTGCTCTGACCGACAGACCGGGCGTTGGAGCGCCACGGTTGAGGGAGCGGGACCGATGTCTTGAGGTGGTTTTTTTCGACGGCAAGCGCTTCGTCGAGTGTGGGGAACGAGGCAATTCCTGCCTGGGAGGCGGCCCGCGCGAGATACGCATCCGATGAGACCAGGCATAGGCTGGCGCCCACGGCGGCGGCCCAGCGCTTGCAGAGGGCAAGGTCGAGCCGGCGCAAGGACGAGGGACTCGCCGGGA
>DATEAT010000022.1:0-25557 GCA_035288225.1 Anaerolineales bacterium
GTGCGAGTCGCTCAATACACAGGCACCGAGGGATCGACCTCGCGCGACCAGGCGTTGATGCCGCCCTTGAGGTTGCGCATCTTGCGGAAACCCGCCCGCCGCAGCAGGTCGAGCGCGCGCGCCGAGCGCGAGCCGCTCTTGCAGAACAGAACCATCTCCTCGGCGCTATCGAACTCGTTGAAATGCTCGGGCAACGAGCCCAGCGGGAAAAGCTCGGCACCCGGCAGGTGGGCGATCTCCCACTCGTGCGGTTCGCGCACGTCGATCAGCCGCACCGGCTCGCCGCGGCCAAGCCGGGCGTGCAGGTCGCCGGCGGTGATGTCCCAGTCGGCGCCGGCGGAGCCCTCGTCGCCGCGGTCGTGCCCCGGCACGCCGCAGAAGGCTTCGTAGTCGATCAGGTCGGTCACGCTCGGGTTTTCGCCGCACACCACGCAGCGCGGATTCTTCTTCAGGCGCACTTCGTCGAAGCGCATGCCCAGGGCGTCGAACAGCATCAGCCGCCCGATCAGCGGCTCGCCGACGCCCAGCAGGAGTTTGAGCACCTCCGTCGCCTGCAGTGTGCCGATGGTGCCGGGCAGCACGCCGAACACGCCGCCCTCGGCGCAGGAGGGCACCATGCCCGGCGGCGGCGGTTCCGGGAACAGGCAGCGGTAGCACGGGCCGCGCCGCGCGTCGAACACGCTCACCTGCCCTTCGAAGCGGAAGATGCTGCCGTACACGTTGGGCTTGCCGGTGAAGACACACAGGTCGTTGACCAGGTAGCGAGTTGGGAAGTTGTCGGTGCCGTCGGCGATGACCTCGTACGGCTCGGCGATCTGGCGCGCATTCTCCGAGGTGAACGGCACGTCGTAGATATCCACCCGAATCAGCGGATTGATATCGAGCATGCGCGCCCGCGCGCTCTCCACTTTGAGGTGCCCCTCCTGCGCGGCGCCGTGGATGATCTGGCGCTGCAGGTTGGTCGGGTCCACCACGTCGTAATCGACCAAGCCGATGCGTCCTACCCCAGCCGCAGCCAGGTACATGGCCAGCGGCGAGCCGAGGCCGCCTGTGCCGATGAGCAATACGCTGGCGGCCTTGAGCCGGCGTTGGCCCGCGAGGCCGACCTCCGGCATGAGCAGATGGCGCGAGTAGCGCAGGATCTCGTCGCGCGTCAGGTCGGGTAGGACCGTCGAATCCTGGCCTTCCTTTTGTGTCATCAGTGGTTGAGTCAAACCTTCCTCCCCCCGAATCCTGGCCATGAATCTACGATGAAGTATATCCCCCCGCGATCGACGGCAGCAGCGTCAGGCGCGCGTCGCCCGCGAGCAACATCTGGTTGTGCGCCGCAGACTCGAGCTCCTCACCGTCGACGAAGAGGTGCACGAACGCGCGCAAGTCTCCGCGCTCGTCGAAGACGTGTTGGCGCAGCGCGGGGTGCAGGCGTGTCAGATCGCTCAGGGCATCCGCGACCGTGGTTCCAGCCACACTCACTTCTTTTTGGCCCGCCGCGTATGGACGCAGCGGGGCCGGGAGAATCACCGTTGCCATGTCGACCTCCTCAACCCTCTGCCGATACGAAATCCTGGGCCGCTCCCGCGTCATGCTCGCGATCCTGCGGCCCTCAGCCCATCTCGGATGAATGCGGGGCGGGCTCGCCGATCACCAGTGCTTCCTCCGAAAAACCCGTGCGGTCGTCGAGCAGCCGCCACGAACGAGATTCATTCGCCCGCCCGCCCTTCACCGAGGTGATGATGTAGGAAAACCAGGGCAGGGCCAACGCGCGATCGGTCTCGGAGGGCTGGGCGGGATGATCCGGATGCGAATGGAACACTCCAACCACTTGCAGGCCGCGCCGCTCGGCCTCGGCCTCGCCTTCCGCCAGGTCGCGAGCGCCGAGGTGATATCGCCTGCGCCGGGCTTCGCCCTCGCGCCGGTTCTCCAGCGGCAGGAGGGCCACCACCTCGCGCCGAGGGCCGTCGTCGCTCCCCAGGAGCAAACCGGCCCCTTCGTGCGGGTAGCTGTGCTCGCCATGTTGCTGTATTTGCGCTCGCAGCTCAGCGCGAATGACAAGGTGGCTCATGACCGCCGCCAGAAGTCTTCTGAAACATACTTGTGCCCCGAATCCGGAAAGACTGCGACGACGACACCCTGCCTCAGGCCGCGGGCCACCTCCAGCGCCGCGACCGCCGCTGCCCCGGCCGAGACACCGACGAACAAACCCTCGCTGCGGCTCAAGCGCAGTACCATCTCGTGAGCCGCCTCCGTCGACACGCGCCGCGTCTCGTCGTGTCCGCGCGCGTCGTAGATTCCCGGCACGATAGCCGTATCCAGATGCTTGAGACCCTCTAGCCCGTTGAAGGCGTTATCCGGCTGCACGGCCACTAGGCGAATGGCCGGGTTGCGTTGGCGCAGGAAACGTCCGGCCCCCATCATCGTTCCAGATGTGCCCAGCCCGGCCACAAAGTGTGAGACGTGCCCGTGCGTGTCCTCCCACACTTCCGGCCCGGTCGATTCAAAGTGCGCTTGCGCGTTGGCGGGGTTGTTGTACTGATCCGCGTAGAAGTAACGGGCAGGGTCGGCGGCGTGGATGGCGCGCGCCTCAAGAATCGCGCCGTCCGAGCCTTCGAGCGCCGAGGACAGCACGAGGTCCGAACCCAATGCACGCAGGATGGCTATTCGTTCCGGGCTGGCATTGGCTGGAATGACCAAACGCAGGGGCAGGCCGAGCGCCGCGGCAAACGTCGCATAAGCGATTCCCATGTTGCCGGAGGTCGCATCAAGCAGAATCCGGCCGCCGTCCAAGCGCCGCTCGTTGAGCGCCGTGTGCAGGATTGACCACGCCGGCCGGTCTTTGACCGAACCGCTCGGGTTGTACCACTCGGCTTTGGCCCACAGGCTCACCTGGGCAGACAACCCGGGGTCGAGCCGACGCAATGGAAAGAGAGGCGTGTGACCGACCGGGAAGGGAGCTGGGATGGATTTGAAGGGCATTGTGGTTCCCGCGATTCATGAACAAACAAAGAGAGCCAACCGACGCGATGGGCGCGATGACCGCGCACAAAGACCAATGGTGTTGGTGGCGCGGGGGCGTCCGCCGATCGTCAGTTGGCTCTATTGGAGGAGCGACGGCGGCTAATGCCCCCGCTCAGAACACATTAGTCAATTCGTCCGATGGCTTTTTATGAATAAGTTGACCAATATTGTAATAAATCCTTTGGGGGTGTCAAGCGGCACAATTGTCCGCATGTCGCGAGGACAGGCCAACGAAGTCGGGTTCGCAGTGTTCCTCGTCCAAACAGAGCGGACCGCCCGACGGACCCTGCGCGAATCGCGCGATCGGCCGTCCGTGTGTGCCGTCCGCTTCGGGTGGGAAGAGGAAGGTTTTCGGCAGAATCGGCACAATGCTGGGATCAACGCGGAATTCAAGTACACTATCGGTTGCGCATATCGGATGCGATGCAATAAATGATACATGATTGACGGCTCGATTCACGATATGCTATAATCCAGCAGATTTCCAGCCGAATTCCCACATGGAACGTGCACGTGCCCAACCTCCACCGACCGTTGCGGTTGAATGTAGGATTCATGCTCAATCAGACCGCCGGATACGTGCGGGTGATGGACTTCGCCGAGGACAAGCTCAACATCGGCCCCGACATGCGCGTTACGGATTTCACCGGTCAGATCCAACTTGGCCGGACACCCCAAGGCGTCATCCTCCAGGGCCAGTTTGCCGCCACACTCCCGACGGAGTGTGTACGCTGCCTGAAGCCGTTTGCCCAATCGGTGCGCACCCATCTCCAGGATCTCTTCGTCTACCCGCCGCCCAATCCGAACGACCCGCTGCTCGCTATCGGCGAGGATGCGAACCTCGACCTCGAGCCGCTCTTGCGCGAGTACATGTTGCTCGACCTCCCGACGCGAACGCTATGCACGCCCGCCTGCCGCGGCCTGTGCCCGATCTGCGGGACGGATCTCAACCTATCGGATTGTGGGCACCACAGCCAAGTGGCACCGCCGAGTCCTTCGATTCGCATCACCTCCTCAGCCCAACCACCTGAGGGTTAAGCCGCACAGCTCGGGTGCGCCAGGCGCACCATCCGCACGCGTGCCATTGCCCCCGCAGGCTTCCATGCGGAGGCGGCCCGCACTTACTTGGGGGCCTCGCAGAACGACAACTGACAGGCTGAGCCATACGTCCGCGCATCCACCCGAACGCCAGTGTGGGCCAGGAGATTCAGATGATGCAGCGTCGTTGGCAAGATCGCGAGGAAGTTGTCGCCCTCTTGGAGAAGGCCGAGCTCCAAGGTTACCTGATGACCGAAGACATCATGGAAGCCTACCCCGACGCGCAGTCGGGCCAGGCCGACGTCCCCCGCCTCTTGGCCTTCTTGCGCGGAGCGGGCATTGATGTTTTCGACGCGCCGGAGGAAATCCCGGCCGACCTGTTGCGCCCGGCGCGGGAGGAAACCTCCGGCGAGTTCGATCTGGCCAAGATATCGATCGACGACACGGTGGGGCTGTACCTTAAGGAAATGGCCCGTGTGCCGCTGCTGACCACGCAAGAGGAGGTGTCGCTGGCCAAGCGTGTGGAGCGCGGCGGCCAGGCAGTGGCGCGCCTCGATCGAATGCGCGGCGGAAGCGTGCCGCGCGGCTCGGCGCGCGGCGCAAGCCGGCGGGCCGAGCTCGAAGGCTGGGTGGAAGACGGGCGCCTGGCCCGCGAACACCTGATCAAGGCCAACACGCGCCTGGTGGTCAGCATTGCCAAACGCTATATCGGCCGCGGCGTGCCTTTCCTCGATCTGATCCAGGAAGGTAACCTGGGGCTGATGAAGGCCGTGGAGAAGTACGATTATCATCGCGGCTTCCGTTTCAGCACCTACGCCACCTGGTGGATCCGCCAGACCATCTCGCGCGCCATCGCCGATCAGAGCCGGACTATCCGCGTGCCGGTGCACATGACCGACCGGATCCGGCGCCTGTACCGCACCTCACACGAACTCGAGCAGCAGCTCAGCCGAAAACCGACCAACGAGGAACTGGCGGTTGCCCTGGGTCTGGAGCAGGCCAAGGTGGAATGGATGCTCAAGGTCTCGTGGCGGCCTATTTCGCTCGAAAGCCCGGTGGGCGAGGACAACGACGAGGAGCTGATCGCTTTCGTCGAGGACCATATCACCCCTTCCCCCACCGACAGCGCGTACGAGCATCTCCTGACCGAGAAGGTGGAGGAAGTGCTGAGCACGCTCAGCCCGCGCGAGGCGCGCGTGTTGCGCCTGCGCTTCGGCCTCTCCGGCGAGCGTGCCTACACACTCGAAGAGGTGGGCGAGAAGTTCGGACTGACGCGCGAACGCATCCGCCAAATCGAGGGCCGTGCATTGCGCCGCCTGCGCCATCCGCGCCGCGCGCGCCAACTGCGCGACTACGCGGCCTGACCCCGCCTCGCCCACGCGATTCTCAATTCGTGCATGTTACAATCCGCGCCGAAACTGGCACGGACGGAGGCCGCATGACCAACATCCTGGTGGCGGTGGCGTGGCCGTACGTCAACGCCGACATCCACGTGGGCAACCTGACCGGCTCCTACCTGCCGGCCGACATCTTCGCGCGCTACCACCGGCTACGCGGCAACAACGTGCTGATGGTCTCGGGCAGCGATGCCCACGGTACGCCCGCCACGGTGCGTGCGGATGCCGAAGGCGTAACGCCGGAAGTCGTTTACCAGCGCTATCACCAGCGCTTCCTCGATCTGTTCGTGGCGGTGGGCATCTCGTACGACCTGTTCACGAGCACCCACACCCAGAATCACTTTCGCGTCTCGCAGGATCTGTTTCTGGCTTTGCGCGACAACGGCTACCTGTTCCGCGAGAAGCAAACCATCCTGTATTCGGAAGCGCAGAAGCGCTACCTGCCCGACCGCTACGTCGAGGGCGAATGCTACATCTGCCACTTCCCCAGCGCGCGCGGCGACCAATGTGACAACTGCGGCAACCTGCTGGAAGCGACGCTGCTCATCAACCCGCGCAGCCGTATCGACGGCTCGCGGCCGGTACCGCGTGAGACCGAGCACTTCTTCCTCGATTTGGGAAAGCTGGCGCCCGCAATTGCAGAATACCTCGCGCGCGAAAAGGATCACTGGCGGCCCAACGTGGTCCGCTTCGCCCGCAATATGGTCGAGCAAGGGCTGCACGGGCGGCCCATTTCGCGCGACCTGGATTGGGGCATCCCCCTTCCCGAACCAGGGTGGCCGGGCAAGCGTTTGTACGTCTGGTTCGAGGCGGTTATCGGCTACCTGTCCGCCTCCATCGAATGGGCGGCGCTCGAAGGGCGGCCGGAGGCATGGAAAGAGTGGTGGTACGACGGGGCGGCGCGGACTTACTACTTCATTGGCAAAGACAACATCCCCTTCCATGCGGTGATATGGCCGGCTCAGCTCATGGGCGCCTCGCGGTTGTATGCAGGTGCCAGCGATCGCGCGCTCAACCTGCCTTTCGACATCCCGGCCAATGAGTTCATGAACCTGGAGGGAAAGAAGATCTCCGGTTCGCGCCACTGGGCGGTCTGGGCGCCGGAAGCGGCCGCAACCTACGGCGCCGACCCGCTGCGCTACTATCTAACCGTGAACATGCCTGAGGCGCACGATACCGACTGGGACTGGGACGATTTTGTGCGCCGCAACAATGACGAGCTGGTGGCAACCTGGGGCAACCTGGTCAACCGCGTGCTCACCTTCGCCTACCGCCACTGGGATGGGCGCATTCCCGAACCGGGGGATCTGACAGCGCCTGACCGCGAGCTCTTGGCCCGGGTTGAGGGCGGGCTGCAAAGCGTGGGGGCACATTACGAGGCGGTGCAACTACGTGCCGCGCTCGGCGAGGCCATGGCCCTGGCCACCGAAGTCAACCGCTACCTCGACCAGCAGGGGCCGTGGTTCCAGATCAAGGCCGACCGCGCGGCGGCCGCGCGCACCATCTTCACTGCGGTGCGCGCCATCGACACGCTCAATGTGCTGCTGGCGCCGGTCATTCCCTTTGCCGCGGAGTCCGTGAACGGCTGGCTGCATGAGAAGGCCGCGATTTTCGGCACCTCGCGCGTGGTTGACGTTCACGATGAGCTCGGGGCGCGTCCGGTGCTGCGATACGACCGGGGTGGGGCCGGCCGCTGGGCCGCGAGCACGCTGCGCGGCGGCGAGCCCTTGGGCGAACCCAGCCCGCTGTTCCGCAAACTATTACCCGAGGTAGCCGCCGCCGAGCGCGCCAAGCTCGTGCCGGTTCCCGACTAGTCCGGCCTTCGTCCCCGCAGTCTCAACCAAGGGATGCCGCGACGGAACTTATTGGATGAAGGATGCGAACGGCAGTTAAAAAGCGGCGCGCCCCATAGGGCGCGCCGCTTTGCTGTGTGAGCCAGGTGCGTGGGACGAGTAGGATTCCTGTGGCCCGCGGAGCCACCGAGACACGAACGATCTTATGCGCCGAGCTGGTCGAGGTACTCCTCCAACATGCCGAGCGCCGCCTCAGACGACTGCAGTTTGTTCGCCTCCCGGTCCCCGCGCCAGATGAATTGGCGCGCCGCCTCCAGATCTCGGGAGCTCAAAGCAATCCATGTCAACCCAACCGGCTTGCCGGGCAGGCCGCCACCCGGGCCGGCGATCCCCGTCACCGCCAAGCCGATATCCGCCCCCAGCGCGTGACGGGCGCCGCGCGCCATCTCCTGGGCGGTCTCTTCGCTCACGGCACCGTGCTGGTAGAGCGTGTCGTGGCGGACCCCCAGCAGGCGTTCTTTTGCTTCGTAGGAATAGGCAATGATCCCGCCCAAGAAGTACTCCGACGACCCGGGCACTTCAGTCAGGCGATGACCGATAAGGCCGCCGGTGCAGGATTCGCCGAGCGAGAGCGTGTACCGGTGCTGAAGAAGTTTCTCGCCCACCCGGTGTTCGATGTCGCTGGGCATATGCACCTCCAAGTACGGGACGGGCGTATGCTATCACATCCAGCACTGTCCGATGCGCCTTAGTCGCCGGCCTCCGCGGGTTCCCGGCGAAGCCCCTCGACGAAACCGGTAAGCC
This sequence comes from Anaerolineales bacterium, assembly GCA_035288225.1. Taxonomy (GTDB): domain Bacteria; phylum Chloroflexota; class Anaerolineae; order Anaerolineales; family RBG-16-64-43; genus RBG-16-64-43. The sequence continues at coordinate 8,048 of DATEAT010000022.1, forward strand.
ACTGCTTCAAGTGCTCACGCTCCTCAGCGCTGAGCACAGCCCAGGGCCGGTAAAAGTATTCATCGGTGCGGGCTTCGACCGCCTGGCGCGCTTCGCGGCCGGCTCGGGTTATGTCCACCGCCTGCGCATCGCCGGCCACCCATCCGCGCTGCGAGAGCTCCTCCAGTGCGCGGACGAAGGCCTCGCGCGGATAACCGCGCCGCTGGAGTTTCGATTCAAAATCCACTGCGGCGCGCGCCTCACCATGCCAGATGAGAGTCAGCATTTCCCAGGCCAGGCCGCTGACGCCCAGGGGCTGCCAGGCGGAGGTGTGACAATCGCCGCGATAGGCATCCAGGTCGGTCAGGAGTTGGTCGATACGAATCATGGCCAGCGCGTTCGGCCCTGGATCCGATTGGCGGCTGAGGTCGAGGGCCCAGTTGTGAGGCGGCTCGGGTGCCGCCAGGCTGGCCGAGACCAGCCGCTCGAGCAATGCTGCCATCTGCTCCAACGGCACCTCATCGATCGGCTGGAGACGCGCCATGGCACGGTAGATGGCCTGGACCACCCCATCCGCGACCTGCTCGCCGGAAGGCGTGAGCGAGAAACCGTGGCGCTCGTCCTGCACAAGGTATCCGAGCTGTGCAGCATTCTCAAGCCGTGAGCGCCAGCGCGCAGGCGAGGAATACGGATCGCGTTTGGCCATCGTTTCCAGCGTGAGATGTTCCGGGCGCAGGAAGTAAGCCGTGATGAGCCAGCCGTACCACGCGGTGGGCGAGAGCCCGTGAGGAGCAGCCGCGGCTTGGGCCGCCGGGAGGTACCGGACGATAAGAGCCTGAGCTGCATCTTCCATGAGCGGCCAGGCGAGTGCATTGTCAGTCAACAAACACCACCTTTGAAGTCAAGAATAAGACTGTCCCTTTCCCTTCAGTATCACCCGCCGACACCGGGCAGGCATCATCCAAAGGGTGGATTCGATCGGTCGAGGTGTGGAGATCCTCAGAGGCCCACGCGACAGGCAGAATAAGGCTGTTCTCGGCCCGAGTCCCATGGTTTGACAGGTCACGAGCGCGTGATATAATGCGCTTCCGCTGCCCCGGCAGACGACTGCTGGGGCAGGCGCACGTATCGGACCCTCCCCGCCGTTCGGGCCCTATGGGGCGTGGACGTCGGCGAAGCGAAGGAGAACCGAACCATGAAGTACGCCATACTTGAAAGCGGCGGCAAGCAGTACCGCGCCGAGGAAGGCCAGGTGATCGAGGTCGACCGCCTGGCCGCTGAAGAGGGAAGCACCGTCGAGCTCGAGCAGGTGTTGCTGCTGGTCGATGGTGACACAACCCAGGTGGGTGCTCCGCTCGTCACCGGCGCCCACATCAAGGCCAGCGTGCTCGAGCACATCCGCGGCCCGAAAATCCTGGTCTTCAAGTACAAAGCCAAGATGCGCTACCGCGTGCGCCAGGGACATCGGCAGAACTACACGCGCCTGCGCATCGAGCGCATCGCGGCCGGCGGACGCACCGCCGCCAAGAAAGCCTCCGCCGGCTAACCTGCCGCGCGGAGTGAGATTGGGAGGTTAGCCATGGCACACAAGAAGGGCGCCGGCTCCAGCCGCAACGGCCGCGACAGCCAAGGCCAGCGTTTGGGCGTGAAGCGCTACGGCGGTCAGGCGGTGCGCGCCGGCACGATCATCGTTCGCCAGCGCGGCACGCACATTCACCCCGGGACGAACGTGGCCCGCGGGAAAGACGACACTCTGTTCGCTACGGCGGACGGCCTGATTCAATTCGAGCACATGACCGGTGGGCGCAAGCGCGTCAGCGTGCTGCCGGCGGGCGAGTCCCAATCGTAGAACGCAAGCAGGCTGCGGCGGCGGGAGGACCGGACTGCACCCCGGGCCATCCGGCCTGCGCCGTCGCGCGACGTTTCCGGGGGAGGGCACTCATATGAAGGCGGGTATTCACCCCAAGTACTTCCCGAACGCGACCGTGATCTGTGCCTGTGGCAATACCTGGCACACCGGCTCCACGGTCGAAGTGATCCATACCGACATCTGCTCCAATTGCCATCCGTTCTTCACCGGCGAGCAGCGCATCGTCGACACTGAGGGGCAAGTGGACCGCTTCTACAAGAAGCTCGAGGCGCGCACCGCTTACCTGGTGGAAAAAGAAGCCCGCGTCACAGCGCGCACCTCGACCGACCAACCGATCGCCACGCTCGAACTGGGCGAACGCATCAACGGCACGCTGACCCGCGCCGGGTTGGAGACGATCGCCCAGGTGATCGACAAGCTGGCCGAAGGCGAAGAAGCGCTGCTGGCGGTGGACGGTTTCGGACGCAAGAGCCTGATCGACCTGAAGAAGCGCCTGCGCCAACGCGGCTTTGTGCTTCCCGGCGAAGAACCTGAACCCGTCGAAGCCTAGTGCGGCCTGTTGTCTACGACGTATCGAGCGAGCCTGCGCAGGCTCGCTCGATGTTTTGTTTTCCGCATCACGGGGCGGCCGCCTTTTGTGAAGCCCGCCCGAGTGAGGTAGACTTGGCCGCAAGCCGCTCATGCACTCCAGGAGGCGCCATGCGCAAGGTCGGCTCGGTGGAAGTGATCTGCGGGTCGATGTTCTCCGGCAAGACGGATGAACTGATCCGCCGTTTGCGCCGCGCGCGCATCGCCCGCCAGAAGGTGCAAGTCTTCAAGCCCGCGCTGGATACACGCTTTGCCGTGGGCAAGGTCACCTCGCACGCCGGCACCGATTTCGACGCCACGCCGGTGCGCGGCGCACGAGAGATCACCGCCCAGATCGAGGCCGGAACCACGGTGGTGGCCATCGACGAGGCCCAATTCTTCGACGATGAGATTCTGCCGGTGGTGCAGCGCCTGGCCGATGACGGTTTGCGGGTGCTCATCGCCGGGCTGGATACCGACTTCCGCGGCGAACCCTTCGGCCCGATGCCGACCCTGATGGCCCAGGCCGAGGTGATTGACAAGCTGCACGCGATCTGCATGGTGTGTGGCGAACCGGCCACGCGCACCCAGCGCCTGATCAATGGCAAGCCGGCGCGTTATCACGACCCGGTGGTCGTAGTGGGTGCCAGCGAAATGTACGAGGCGCGCTGCCGCGCCCACCACCAGGTGCCGAGAGAATGAAGCCCGCCGACTACCACGACCTGCTCGCTGAAGTGCTCATCCCGGCCGAAGAGCTGCAGGCACGCATCGCCGAGCTGGCAGTAGAAATCGACCGCGACTATCGCGACCGCGACTTGCTGCTCATTTGCATCCTGCGCGGCGGGGTCATGTTCCTCACCGATCTGATGCGCCGCCTGACCGTTCCGCACGCCATCGATTTCATGGCGCTCGCCTCCTACGGCGCGGGCGCGCGCGCCTCGGGCGGCCAGGTGCGCATCACTCTCGACCTGGTGACATCCATTGCCGATCGCGATGTGCTGATCATCGAGGACATCATCGACAGCGGGCACACGATGGCCTCGGTGATGGACTTCCTGCGCACTCGCCAGCCGCGCTCGCTCGAAGTGTGCACGCTGCTCGACAAGGCCGAGCGGCGCGAAGTGCATGTGCCCATCCGCTATCGGGGTTTCGTCATCCCCAATAGGTTCGTCTTCGGCTACGGGTTGGACCTTGACGAGTACTACCGCAACTTGCCGTTCGTCGGCGTGGTGCGGTCCGGCCCGAACTAGCCGCGCGCACGGGGGCTGCAGGTGAGCGTTCGCCAGGCAGGCGCGACGGGGGAGTTCTGGGGCGCGGCCGAGTTTCCGCCGCTCGTGGATGCGGTGCGCCAGGCCATCGGCGGGCGCAGCGAAGTCTATCTGGTTGGCGGCGCCGTGCGGGATGCGTACCTGCACCGGCCGGTGAGCGACCTGGACTTCGTCGGCACGGGCGATGGCATTGAACTTGGCCAGCACGTCGCGCGCAGCCTGCAGGCTGCGTTCTATCCACTCGACGTTGAGCGGCGAGTGGGCCGGGTGCTCGTCGAGAGCCCGGGCCGCAAACTCACGCTCGATTTCTCCTCATTGCGCGGGCAGCGCCTGGTCGAAGATCTGGCGGCGCGCGATTTCACCATCAATGCCGTAGCCTTGCCGCTCGCGAACCTTGCTGCGGCGATCGATCCCCTCGGCGGGCTCGACGACCTGCGCGCCAAGACGCTGCGCGCGTGCGCTGCCGGCTCGCTGGTGGATGACCCGGTGCGTACGCTGCGGGCCGTTCGCCTGGCCGTGCAACTCGAGTTTCACATCGACGCCGCAACCCGCGAACTCATTCGTTCGGCGGCTGCGGCCCTGCCCCGGGTGGCACCCGAACGCATTCGCGACGAGTTCATGCGCATCATGGCCGGGCCGCGTGTGGCCTCCGCCTTGCGCGTGATGCAGGCGCTAGGTCTCTTGGCGCTGGTCGTGCCCGAGACTGCCGGGCTCGAGCGCGTCGCTCAACCCCCGCCCCATATACATGATGTGTGGAATCACACCGTGCTGCTCATCGATCGCCTTGAAACCTTGCTGGCCGTCCTGGCTCCCCAGGCCAACGAGGACTCCTCAGCCGATCTCACCTTGGGCCTGGCCTCCGTGCGCCTGGGGCGGTTCCGCGAGAACATACAAGCGCACCTTACGCGAACGCTGTCGGGCGATCGTCCGGTGCGCAGCCTAACCTTTCTGGCGGCGCTTCTGCACGACGTAGGCAAACCCGATACGCGTGGCGTCGATTCCGAGGGCGAGGTGCACTTCATCGGCCACGACACGTTGGGCGGCGAATGGGCGGTTCGCCGTGCCGTGCAGCTTCACCTTTCAAATATCGAGGCCGACTACCTGGGCCGCATCGTGCGCCACCACATGCGCCCGCAGCACCTGGCGCGCGATGGCCCGCCCTCGCGGCGCGCGGTCTATCGCTTCTTCGCGGCCGCCGGCGAGTGCGGCGTGGATGTCTGCCTGATCAGCCTGGCCGACATGCTGGCCGTCTATGGACCGACCCTCAACCAGGATTCATGGGCGGCCATGCTCGACACCGTGCGCAGTCTGCTGGAGAGCTACTTCGAGCACCCTGCGGAGCACCTCGACCCGCCGCTGCTGCTCACGGGTGATGAGATCATGCAGGCACTCGGGTTGCACCCCGGACCGCAGGTGGGGTTTCTGCTGGAGGCATTGCGCGAAGCTCAGGCCGCCGGCGAGCTGTCCACGCGCGAGGCGGCGCTGGAGTTCGTGCGCGCGCGGCGAGCACAATCGTAGAGCACATCCCCTCGATCGCCTTCGTGGGGCGCGACGCGGGGTTGCGCCCCCTTCGCATTGAAAGCAGGTGCCCGCCGTCGTGGGCGACGGCGGGCACCTGTGCTTGTGATAACAAATCGGCCGGGCGCGTTAGGGATAGATATCGTTGAGCACAGGTTCGTAGTAACAGCGGCAACCGTTGGGCGCGGAGCACGCGCCTTGCGGCAAGAGGGGGACCTTCTCCTTCGGATACGCTCCTTGGACGGCGGCGCACGTCGGGCAACAGTCGTCGGCCACGCTCACCCGTACCATCGTAACGCGCGGATTGGCTTGTAGGCGGCGCAGCGCGGAGGTCAACTCCAATCGCCGACCGAGGTCGGCGCCGCAAGTGGGACAGCGAGAGGCATTGTCGGGAATCGGACTGTTGCATACCGCACATGTGGGCATTGCGCCTCCCAGTCTTCCGCATGATTCTACCGCCCCGCGAATACCATCGCGCTGCGTGTTACGCTCGCCGCGGGTCGCCTTCTTCAGCTCAAGGGGTAGGCCTGCAGGTTGACCTGCGGCTGCAGGCGCTCGACATCGGCCCGGCGGCAGTCGGCTGTGGCAGGTGTGAGCAACACCGCCGCGGCCGCAGCGAAACCCAGGCGCAGGCCCCACGCCATGTTTTGCCCGCGTGCATACGAGCTGGCGAGCCCGGCCAACACGGCGTCCCCGGCGCCGGCCGTGCTCACCGCTTTCACCTGCGGAACGACGACACGGAATCCACCCTCCGGCGTCAGGGCAAGCCCACCTTCGGGGCCAAGCGTCACAACCGGCCAACTGCGATAGCGCTCATGCAACGCGAGCATCGCCTTCCAGATCGACTCGAGGGTGATGAGGCTTTCTCCCGCGAGCGACTCCAGTTCGACACGGTTGGGTTTGACCACGGTGGGGCGCGCCTCTAATCCCGCGCGCAGTGCCTCTCCCGATGCGTCGAAAAGAGACGGCACACCGGCGGCGCGAGCGGCACGCACGAACTGCGCGTGCATCGCCGGCGGCACACCGGGCGGCACGCTGCCGCCCAGCACCAGGCACGAGGCGCCGGGCAGCGCAGATTCGACCTTGGATGAAAGCTTAGCCACATCGGCCGGTGTGACAAGCAGCGACTCACTGGCGATGGTCGTCTGGCCGCTCCCGTCTTCGGGCACAATCAACACGTTCTCCCGCGTGGACCCCTGTACCCAGATGAAGTCGGTCTTCACACCGCGGGCGCGCAGCATGGCCTCCATGCGGTGCCCGGTCTCTCCGGCGGCAAAGCCCAACGCCAGGCTGGGTTGCCCGAGCTCGCCAAGAATCCATGAGGCGTCGGCAGCCTTGCCGCCCATGCCGATCGCCTCGTGCGAGGCGCGCAGAGTCTGCCCGAGCTCGAAATGCGGCACGAACAGCGTGCGGTCGATGGCGGTGTTTGGAGTGACGGTGACTACCATGCAGCTACGCTCACGGGAAGGGTCAGCCTTCGGGCGCTTCGGCCGCGAGGCCGGCCGCCAGCGCGGCCTGGGCGCCCTCGATCCAGGCCCGATCGCCAGTTAAGAGCGACCCGAGCAGGACGGTGCGTGCGGTGATCTCAATGCGCTCGGTCACATCGAAGGCCGTGTCTAGATCATGCGCGACGACGAACAACCCGTGGCCGGGGACGATCGTGGCAGCGGCATACGGCGTGCGCTGATTCCCAAAGGCGGCCAAGGCCTGCGCCACGTTATCGGCCAGGAGTGCAGTGTGCGTGGGGGCATAGCGCGCAATCCCAACCGGCCCCAAACGCTGGACGTATTCGAGCACCGGTGGCACTGGAAGGCCCACGGCCGCAAACACAAGTGCGTTGGGCGCGTGACTGTGAACCACTGCGCCGGCCGTGGCGAACTGCCCGTAGAGTCGCAAGTGGACCTGCGCCTCCCGCGAGATCTCGCCTTCACCCTCCAACTTCCGGCCATCCAGCGCGAGCACGAGTACCTGCTCGGTGCGAAGGTCCCAATGGCAGCGGCCGCCGGCGTACATCGGCGTCATGCAGATACAATTGCCTACACGGGCGCTGATATTGCCGCCGGCCGTGTCGGTGAGGTGGCGTTGATAGAGAAGCCGTCCAAGATCTGCTATCCGAGCGCGGACCGGTCCGATTTCATCAGGCATCGATGGGATCCTCAGCGCGGTATTTCAGGAGGCAGAGCGCGCAGCTTCGCCGCCGGTGCGCGAGCCGGCGCGGCTCTACTCGGCCAACTGTACCATCCCGCGACTGTTCTGCCAAAAGGCCGCCTTGAGCGCTCGCTGCCCTCGACGGGCCGATGCGCATGCGAGGAGTGCAGGGCGGCCTCGCCGGTCCGGCATCCACCTCGAGTTTGACTTAGGTCACACACATTGCCGGCCGCCCAGGGTATGCTTAGGGGGCAACTCGCCACTCGGTGCGGGCGAAGCTTGCGACTTGCACGGCATTTCCGACAAGACTGAGGTGAACTGGTGGCAACCCGACAGATCGTGCGTATCGACGAGGCGCTGTGCGATGGATGCGGGGCGTGTGTCACTCCGTGTGTGGAGGGAGCCATCGCCCTGGTGGACGGCAAGGCCAAGGTGCTGCGCGAGGAGTTGTGCGACGGGGCGGGGTTCTGCCTCGGCATCTGCCCCACCGGCGCGCTGAGCGTGGAATTGCGCGAGGCGCCGAAGTTCGACGCGTTGGCCGCGGCGGCATCGCACGACGGCCACGAGCCCCGTTTCATTCGGCAGACGTGTTTCTTGTGCGGGCAGAGCGAAGAAGACCGCGTCTTGCTTCCCTGCCGCCGAGGCGGGCAAAGTGTGTGGGTCTGCACCCGCTGCCTGCCCGAGTTGATTCACGGACGGTGAACATGTACGACACTTTCAGCTCGGATTACGATCGCTTTGTCGATTGGCCCGGACGGCTGAAGCTCGAGATGCCCTTCTTGCTCAGCCAACTCAACGCGTCGGGCGCGCGCCGGGTTCTGGATGCGGCGTGCGCGACGGGCCGGCACGCGATCGCGCTCGCCCAGCGCGGATTGGACGTGGCGGGGGCGGATTTGAGCGCGAGCATGGTCGCGCGAGCCACAGCCAACGCGCGCGAAGCCAATGTGACGGCAGAATTCAGGCAGGCGGGCTTCGGCGAGATGGCAACGGCGTTTGGCCGAGCTTCCTTCGATGCCATCATTTGTCTCGGCAACTCCCTGCCGCACGTGCTCGATCCCGCGCACCTGACCAGGACGCTGGACGATTTCGGGGCCTGCCTGCGCCCGGACGGCATGCTGATCGTCCAGAACCGCAACTTCGATGCGGTGCTCGCCTCCCGCCAGCGCTGGATGGAACCGCAGATGCACCGCGAAGGCCAGCGCGAGTGGCTCTTCGTGCGCTTCTACGATTTCGACCCGGACGGGTTGCTCACCTTCAACGTCATCACGCTGCGGCGCGAGGCAAACGCAGCATGGGAGCAGGCGACGGTCTCCACGCGGCTGCGGGCGCAGCCTCAGGCCGAGCTTGCGCAGGCTTTCGCCCAGTCCGGGCTTGCATCGCTCGCCTTCTTCGGGGATATGTCCGGGTCGGCGTTCGACGCAGTCTCGAGCGGCAATCTGGTCATCGTATGCCGGACAAGGAAGGGTAGTGCGTAAGAACGGTTATCCGGTCGACCCTTGGCGTTTCGGACTACGGCAGGGCAATGGCCTTGCCGTCAATGTGAGCTCGGCGCAGCCTAGCCGTGCAATGCGACAAAGCAATGTTGGACATTGTCGAACGACGATCTGCTCCCTGATTGCCAGGCCCCACAGAATGTGGATCGCCATGACGGGCTTATCTCCTGCCACGGCAAGAGGGGCGCAGCCGCAGGAGATCCGGGTTGTGATGGGATTCCTCAGTCTTCCTTCGCGGTAAAATCGACGATGATTTGCCTATGAAAACCGCCGCATCGGAAGCCGAACAACTGTATCGGACCGTCTTTGAAACCGCCAGTGACGGGATGCTGATCACCGATCTGGAGACCGGCGGCGTTCTGGCCGCCAACCCCGCGGCGGCCGAGATGCACGGTTACGCACGTGATGCTCTTGCCGGCATGTCGCTGCAGAGATTGATCCATTCCAAGAGCCTGGCCTCTTTCGCCAATTATGCCCAGGTGATTCGGCAGGGCGGCCTGTTCGAGACGCTGGCACAGAATGTTCGGCGGGACGATTCGCCGTTAAGCGTCGAATGGCGCGCGGTGGCGTTGAAGTACCAGGGCCGCGTCTGCGCGTTGGCGCTCCTGCGCGATGTCGGCAAACGAGTCCAGGCCGAACGCCAGCTTCAGCAGCGAATGGGGGTGCGGGCCCGCGAACAATCCACCCTGCTCGAGATTTCCCAGACTCTAGCCTCCACAATGGAACTCCAACCGGGCCTGATCCTTGACCAGTTGGGAGTGCTCATAGAATTCTCCCACGCGGGTCTGTTCACATTGGAAGACTCGACCTTGGTTGCAATTGCGGTGCGCGGGCCAGAACGGCTGGAGAAGGCCGTGCCCTTTCGTATTGGGTTGGACGGCAAACACGCTCTCGACGCATTGTTCGACGGGCATAACCCAATCCGTATCACCGATTTGTCGAGCAACGAACCTTTCGCAAGAGTCCTGCGCACACTCCTGGAAAAGGATTTCCCCGCCCTCCTGGAAGGCGTACAGTCCTGGATGTGGGTGCCGCTGGCAGTGAAGAACCGCCTCTTCGGGGCTATCGGCATCGCACATGCAGAGCGCGATTACTTCACCCCGCACGATGCCGACCTGGCGATGACCGTCGCCAACCAGGTGGCGGTGACACTGGTCAACGCGGAGTTGAATGAACGTGCCCAGGCTCACGCCGCGCTGCAAGAACGCCAGCACTTGGCGCAAAGCCTGCACGACGCCGTCAACCAGTCCCTTTTTTCCGCTGGGCTGATTGCCGAAGTATTGCCGCGCCTGTGGGAACGAGACCCGGATGAGGCGCGCCGTTCGCTTGAGGACCTGCGCCGCCTGACGCGCGGCGCGTCGGCCGAGATGCGCGCGCTGCTGGCCGAACTGCGCCCATCCACGCTGACCGACTCCGACTTGAGCGACTTGCTGCGCCTGCTGGGCAACGCCTTTACCGGGCGGACGAACATCCCGGTGGCCGTGACGGTGAACGGCGCAGGCAGCCTGCCCGCAGAGACGCAGGTGGCCCTCTACCGCATCTGCCAGGAAGCGCTGAACAATGTCGCCAAACACGCCAAAGCCAGCCAGGTGGCGGTCGACCTGCGCCATGCGCCCGGAGGGCTGGAACTGCACATTCGCGACAATGGCCGCGGGTTTGGCACTTCCGAATTGACGCCCGCCGGGCACTATGGGCTGAGTATGATGCGCGAGCGCGCCGAAGCGGTGGGAGCCGTGCTGGTGGTCACCAGTAAGCGGGGTCAGGGCACCGATGTAACCATCCGCTGGGGAGCGCAGGAGGGTTCATGACCGCAACTCCATCCCGGCCCATTCGTGTCATGCTGGTTGACGACCACGCCATGGTACGCCGTGGACTGGCAACCTTCTTGAGGGTCTTTGATGATCTGCAACTGGCCGGCGAAGCTGAAAGCGGCGAAGCGGCCATCCAACTCTGCGCTGAGGTCTTGCCGGACGTTATCCTCATGGATATGGTTCTGCCGATGATGGACGGAGCGACAGCGACACGGGCCATCCGCCAGCAGAATCCACAGGTACAAGTCCTTGCGTTGACCAGCTTCAAAGAGAGTGACCTAATAAAGAATGCGCTGGAAGCCGGAGCCATAGGTTATCTGCTCAAAGACATCTCTGCAGAAGAACTGGCCGGGGCGATCCGTGCCGCGCACGCCGGGCGCGCCACTCTGTCTCCCGATGTGGCCCAGGTCATCGTCCGTGCCGCAGGCCAGCCGCCAAGGCCCGGCCTCGATCTGACGGAGCGCGAGCGCGACGTGTTAGCCTTGATGGTCGAAGGTCTGAACAATACGCAGATTGCCGGAAGACTGACCGTAAGCCCATCCACAGTCAAATCCCACGTCAGCAATATTCTGACCAAGTTGGGGGTGTCCAGCCGCACCGAAGCCGTGACCCTGGCATTGCGTCACGGACTCGTCACCTGAGGCCCGTTTTCCCCTCCCCCAAGTGGCGGAGACAGACACTCCCCGGCCGATGGATGTGGCCGGGGAGCCTTTGTTGTACGCTGAGTTCATGACCCGCGTATATTTGGCCGATTCTCAACGCGAAGAGCGCTCCGCCCTTCGCCTACTACTTCTGGATCTCAAGATGGAAGTCGTTGGCGAAGCGGCTGATTGGTCAACCACATTAGCTCAGGCACCCGTCAGCCGCACGGATATGTTGTTGGTAGATTGGGACTTGCTCCCCAGCGCCCCTACGGGGGCGCTTGACGAACTCCGCAAGGCCTGCCCGGCCGCGCTGGTCATTGTCCTCATCAGCCATTTGGACGCCCGCCAGCAAGCCGCACTCTCCGCCGGCGCGGATGCGTTTATCAGCAAAGATGAGACCCCTGAGCGCGTCGCCGAACGCCTGCGGACCGTCGCCGCGAGCGTCCCCTTTGGTTAGTACCCCCCCGAATGTCGGGAAGGATCTGAAAAACCGGCGCACTTCGCTGCCCTCGAGCGCCGGCCTAGATTGGGAAAGCCTTCTTAAAGGACTGGGAGGATCGAGCTATGAACAAAGATGTGTTCGAAGGCAAGTGGAAACAAATCCGAGGCGAGGCCAAAGCGTGGTGGGGCAAACTCACCGATGACGATCTGGATCGGGCCGCCGGCAAGTTCGACGTCTTCGTCGGCCTGCTTCAGGAAAAGTACGGCTACAACCGCCAGCGCGCAGCCGAGGAAATCGACAAGCGCGTAACCGAGTATGAGGCCAAGCTCAAAGGCAAGACCGCACCCCTTGCCGCCAAGTGACTGGGGGGCTGACCTTACCCCTTCCGCCTTGAGAAGGAGTATGGGTTAGCAGAAGCACACGTTCTTCCGCGTAACCCAAACATTCACACAGGAGATAGAAATGAACATCCTCATTTACCTTGTCGTTGCAGCAGTGATCGGCTGGGTGGCAAGTGAGATCATGCGCGACCGAGCCAGCCTGTTGATCAACATCGTCGTCGGCGTCGTGGGCGCATTCCTCGCCGGTTACTTCATCAGCCCCCTGCTCGGTGTCGGGACGATCAACGATGCGATCAACTTTCCTACCATGCTGGTGACACTGCTGGGCGCCGTCATCGTGATCGCGATTGTCCATCTACTGCGGCGCAGAGTATAGCCCAGCCAACTTCCTCCCCGTTAACGCTCCATCGCGCAGGGGTGCTGTGACGCACCCCTGCCAGTTCTTTGGCAAGGGATCATGCACAAGGAGGTCAGAATGACGGACAACAGAGTATCAGAAGTCAGGACGAGCCAAAAAGAACCGGACCGAGAACGACGCATCTTCACCTTCAAGGCTACCCAGTTGGTCTGGCTGGTCTTCGGCACACTCGAAGCTCTGATCGCGCTGCGCATCGGGCTGAAGCTGATCGGGGCCAACCCGGCCAGCCCGATTGCCGTGTTCATCTATGGTTTCACCAGCCTCTTCTTGTTCCCCTTTGAGGGCTTGATGGGGGCACCGGCAGCGGGCAACATGGTGCTGGAAATCTCATCCGTGATCGCCATGGTGGTGTATGCGTTGCTCGCTTGGGCACTTGAAAGAATCGTCTGGGTGATCTTCTATCGCCCGCGCGGACCTGCAGTAGGCGTCACGCAAACAACGACTACCGATCAGCACACTCGGGGCTAGCTCGGATGTGGACCCGACCGGACCCCTTCTTGGCTTTGTTGCAGACCCTCAGCGGCATTGTTCTGTGGCTGATTGGGTTCAATACGCTTATGAGAGCAGACCGGTTGAAGGCTGGCATCCGAGTGGGTAGCCAGGGGCGTGAGGGATAGGCCGGCTCGCCTTCATTCAGCACTGCGCTCCACATTAAGCATAGTGGGGATTCAATTCAATCAGGAATCGGGGAGATGACACTGTGGGAAAAAATAACGAGAAGCATGCGCACGGAATAGATAGTACGAAGAACGTCATAATCGGCCTGCTGATCGGTGGCCTGGCCGGCGCGGCAGCGATGCTCCTCTTAGCACCCCAATCGGGGGAACAGACGCGCGCCCAAATCCAGCTGAAGAGCATCCAGTTGCGTGACCGGACAACCGGCATTGTGAAAAACGCGGTTGCACAGGTTCGTTCCGATACGCACGAAATCACCTCTGGCCTTCGGGGGAAGGCCGGGCAACTGAAGCAACTTGGCAAGGCTAGGCTCGTTGAGCAGATGGACCGTGTGTCTACGGCCCTCGACGCCGGCAAAGCGGCGGTCAAGGCTGCCTGACACAAAGTGATCAGCACCCGGCATAGTCGCCGGCCAGGGTCGTTTGATCTGACGGCCGCTGCGCATTCACGATGGAAAGGATTACCACCATGCACTTCACCCGGAACATTGGCATGCTCTTGCTGGCCATCCTACTCATCGCCTGGGGCCTGGTGCAACTTCTGGGCCTCGGTAGCCTGAACCCGATTCTGGCGATTCTCGCCATCGCAGCGGGTATCTTCATCCTGCTGGGTCGATAGGTCCACCGCCACCCGGTCAACTGCCCATGCGGCCTTTGCCGACTGGACCGAGTCCGTCGAGGCCGGTGACGGCTTCCTCCTGCTCTGCCGCATAACCAAAAGTCACCCGGTCTTACGGCCGGGTGACCACGCTTCTGGGACACCATTCTTTCCAGCGGTGCCAGGAGATCGACGGGAAGGGGGCACGCGGTCACCTGCGCGGGTAACTATCCTGGGAGCAAGATGACAGCCTCAAAATCTGGCAAATCCAAATTAGCCGCCCACCGGCCGCTCCGAGCCAAGCTGATATTCAATGCAGGCTCCGGCCGGCCGGAAGAATCACCTCAGCAGCTTGCCAGCATCCTTTCCGAGATGCAGGACCAGCAGATTCTGCCCGAAGTCTATACCGTACGCCCAGACAGCCACCTTGAATCCGTTGTGCACAACGCAATCAAGTCGGGCACCAAGCTCATCGTCGTGGCGGGCGGCGATGGGACGATCGACAGTGTCGTGGGCGCCATGGTGAGAACGGATGCGACCCTCGGCATCATCCCCACCGGTACACGAAATAACGTCGCCTTTAACCTGGGCATCACCGGGGATATTGCCAATTCTGTCGCCCTACTGCGCCAGGCAGGCCGATTGAGCATCGATGTAGGACGAGTCCATTGCGGACATACGCGTCACTGGTTTCTGGAAGCCGCCGCGCTGGGCCTCCTATCCGATCTGTATCCCATGGCGGATGAGCTTCAGCATGGCGATCTGGGGCAGATCGGGGCGTTGTTTTCGACACTCATCTCTGCTACACCTTCGCGGCTCCGAATCAGTCTGGACGGGCACAAACACCTCGATACGACGGCGCATATGATGTTGATCACAAACATGCCTTTTCTCGGACCGCACTTTCAGATTTCCCCGAATGTATCCTTCAGGGACGGCCGTTTGGACGTATTCACCTTTTCGGATATGAGCAAGCTGAACATGCTTTCTTATGCCATGCTGTCACGCGGAGGCCGTGTGGAGGACGCCGGCATCCATCATTACCGCGCCAGACATGTAACCATTGTCTCCAACCCGCAAATGCCTGTACTTGCCGACGGGACCCCGTTGGGTCAAGGCTCATTATCGGTTCATGTTCACCCGCGCGCCCTGAAGGTTATCGCCGGCACACAGCTCACGGGACAGCACGCCACATCGCTGGTGATCGACCACAAACCGCCCTCCGATGAATAACATCGATCCCGGCCCAGGTCCCCTGCCCCCATTGGCAACCCGGAAGGCCTTTTGGTCCGCCCAACAACGACGACCCGCCTTCCTGGTGCTCCTGGTGACCGGTTTGGCCCTGATCCTTGTATGGATGCCGCCCGGGGCGCGGGCGTCACTATGGACGGCATTGAGCGCCCAACGAGGACTCGTCGTTCTGGTATCCCTGTTTGCATTGGTGACTTTGTCCTTGATCTGGTCAGCGGGTCAGCGTCTGGACACCCGAGTCTTCAAGCTCTTTAACATGCGGGTCTATCCCGTGTGGCTGGATCGTTGTATGTGGGCGGCAACACAGCTTGGCAATATGCTGAGTGCGTTTATCACCGCACTCCTTCTCTTTGTGTTGGACTATCGCCGCCTGGCTATTGAGATCGTCTTCGGCACCCTCACGCTTTGGCTATTGGTGGAATTCATCAAGGCGCTATCTGACCGGGACCGTCCATTCATCACTCTTGAAACAACGCGCGTCGTAGGCTGGCGGGAAAGGGGTGATTCCTTCCCTAGTGGCCACACGACCCAAATCTTCTTCCTGATGACGCTGTTCATACACCACTTTCAGTTTGGAATGGTGGTCAGTGCCGTCCTGTATGCAGTCGCCGCTCTGGTCGGTTTCACTCGCATCTACGTGGGCGCGCACTATCCAAGAGATGTCGTCGCCGGTGTTGTCCTTGGATTGGCTTGGGGAGTTTTGGCGGTGCTGGTGGATCGCTATTGGCTTGTACTTCACTTCTGATGCGGCCTCCCCCAACTGGCGGAGACAAACACTCCCCGGGCGGTGGATGCGGCCGGGGAGTGTTTCTTGTAGGATGAGTATGTGCCCAGCATGGGCAATATTGGTCTGTCAGTCCCGCATCTTGGGAGCGGTGGGGTTCGCGAAGACACCATCGACAATCACCGCACCAAGCAAATAGCGCGAGAGGAGGAATCTCATGTTGTGGACTATCATCGTAGTTCTCTTGGTACTGTGGCTGCTCGGCTTTCTTGGGCCAAGATTCATCCCAAGCATCCGCACCGGTAGCTGGATCCACGTACTCATCGTCATCGTGGTCATCCTGGTTGTTTTGAATCTGCTGGGAATCATTTAGGAAGCAACTTCACGCCAGCAGGCGCCAGGGCAATCCGAACTTGACGATGAGAGTGTTGCGCGGGCGGCCCTTCCGGCCAGCACCCCACTGCGTTCACTTGATGAGGTAGCTACCCCGTTGTTCCGCCGACGGGGTAGCTTACCGTTGTCCTTGCACAATTCTCCAGAATTGAGGAGGGAGGCGCCTTCCTCCACCCGCTCAAACAGGTGGATTCTGCCGCCCCAAAAGTCTATGAATTCAGACAACAAGAACCACCGTGCTATTCTTGAGCGCATCGCTCATCGAGCCATGCTTGAGCGCGGGCTGCTCCCTGATTTCTCGGCCGAAGCACTCGCCGAGCTTGGACGACTTCAGATGCCACCGGGCGCAGACGGCGCGTCGGCCGACGGCTCCCCTGAGATTCGTGATATGCGGCAACTGCTATGGGCTTCCATTGACAACGATGACTCGCGTGACCTGGATCAGCTCACCTTTGCCGAGACAATGCCCGGAGGCACTGCTAAGCTCTTCGTTGCCGTGGCGGACGTGGGCTCGCTAGTGAAAGATGGCTCAGCCATCGACGACCATGCTCGCCACAACACCACTTCGGTTTACACGGCGGCCAAGATCTTTCCCATGCTTCCAGAGAAGCTATCGACCGATCTGACCTCCTTGAATTTCGGAGAGGACCGTCTCTCGATTGTTGTTGAAATGGTGATTGCTGCAGATGGCACGCTTCAGGATTCCGACATCTACCGGGCCCGGGTCACAAATCATGCCAAGCTCGCTTACAACAGCGTGGCCGCCTGGCTGGACGGAAGCGGCAGCCCGCCGGACGCCGTGCTGGCAGTGCATGGGCTGGAAGATGTTCTGCGCCTTCAGGATACGACAGCCCAGAAGATGAAGCATTTCCGGCATGTTCATGGGGCACTCAGCTTGGAAACCATCGAAGCCAAACCCGTATTCGACAGTGATCAAATCCGCACTCTGGAGGTAGAAGAAAAGAACCGCGCCAAAGAGATCATTGAGGATTTCATGGTCGCTGCCAACGGCGTGACTGCGCGTTATCTCTCAACCAAGAACTTCCCTTCGATCCGCCGCGTGGTCCGCACGCCAAGACGCTGGGACCGGATTGTCGCGCTCGCCGGGGAACGCAGATTCGCACTCCCCGATATTCCAGATTCAAAGGCGCTGGAGGAGTTCCTCGTCAAGGCCAAGACCGCGGACCCAATGCGATTCCCTGACCTCTCTCTAGCTGTAATCAAGCTGCTAGGCTCTGGCGAATACATTGCCGAGCTTCCGCAAGGGGCTGTCCCGGGGCACTTTGGTCTCGCCGTCAAGGACTATGCCCACTCCACAGCTCCCAATCGCCGCTATCCCGACCTGCTAACCCAACGCTTGTTGAAAGCGGC
>DATEAT010000023.1:0-30953 GCA_035288225.1 Anaerolineales bacterium
TCGTTGCAGCCGACCTTGGTACCGGTCAGGCCGAGCCTCTCGCGCAGGACGTCGGCGAGCATCTCCTCCGGGCCGACCTGCACTTGTACGCGCGTTTCATTGACCCACAACGATAGGTTTTCCATCTGCTACCCTGCTTCCACCGATTCGCCCGGCTCGTGGTCGATCGCGGGCAACTCGCCACCCACCGAGGCGAGCGCCCTCGGGACGATTCGACGCAACAGGACACCTAGCATATGGTGGCGATACTCGGCAGTGGCGCGATGCGCACTGGTGCGAAGTTGGACGTCATCCGCCAGCGCCTCGAGGACCCGCTCGATTCCGACGCCCTTGGACAACTGGCCGCACAACCGTGCCTCGGCCATCAGCGCGCGGCGCGGTGTCGGCCCGCCCGGGCCGACTGCCAAGCGCGCCTCGGCAACAATGCCCGTCGCGTCCAATCGTAGCCAGAGGGCCATGTTCAGAATGGCGATGGCGATGCCTTGAGGCCGCATGGTGCGCTGAAATGCGCATCCCTCACGCGCTTCGCGCTGCGGGAAGCGAAACCCCACAAGGATGGCGGCACGCCCGCTCAGGGTCGTCCGCCCGGGCGCGAGAAAGAGGCTCTCGAGGGGAACCGTCCGGCGACCACCCGCCTCGGCGACGACCGCCTGCGCTCCAAGCGCGAGCAACGCAATCGTGCCGTCGGCCGCGGGCAAGCCATGCGCCACGTTGCCGCCCAGGGTGGCCACGTTGCGCACCTGAGGCCCCCCGATGAGCGAACAGGCCTCCACCAGGCACGGCGCATGGCGGATCAGCAGAGGATGTTCGACGATGCGGGAATGCGTGGCGGCCGCCCCGATGAAAACCGATCCGTCCGCTTCGCAGATGTCACGCAGCTCGGGGATCCCGGTGACGTCAACCAGCGCGCGCACGGGGACCTGGCGCCCCTGCTGAAGGTCGAGCAGCAGGTCCGTCCCGCCCGCGATCACGCGCGACTCGCCTGGCGCCTCGGCCAGGTCTCGCAAAGCCTCATCGACCGTGGTCGGTTGGAGGTACCCATCCCAATAGGTCATATGCCTACCGATCGAGGACAGATGGGCCAGGCGGCGCTTCTCGATGAGCGAGGATGCTCAACGCCGGCGCAGGTCCACCCTGCGCCGACCCCTGACCCGAGGGGATATGGACCGCGGGCGCCGCTAGCCGCGCCCGAGCGAGCTCTTCAACGCACTCAGCGTCGGTTCAATGACCGGTGCCTCACCGGCCGCTTGCATGGCGCTGCGCACATCCTTCATACCGCTGCCCGTGTTGAGAACTAGCACGCGCTCATCCCGGCCGATGAGGCTATCGCGCATCGCCGCCACGAGCCCCGCATAAGCCGCGGCGCCGGCCGGCTCCGCGAAGACGGCCGCGGTCCGAGCCAGATCGCGCATCGCGGCAAGAATCGACTCATCGCTGACCGCCAGGTACGACCCACCCGTTTCGCGCGCCGCGCGAACAGCGCGCACGCCGTCCCTCGGCAAATCGACCGAAATGCTGTCGGCCAGGGTCGTCGCGCGAACCGACGTAATCGTCTCCCCGCCGCTGACGAAGGCGTTGTAGATCGCCGCCGATCCGGTTGATTGCACTCCGTACAAGCGAGGTATGTGCTCGATCCAACCTAGAGCCTGCAAGTCTTTGAAGCCCTTGTGCAGACCGCTGATGATGTTGCCGTCGCCCACCGAGACAAAGACCGCGTCCGGCACATCCCAGACCGGCTTGGGGGCGGATGTGGGCTGGGTCATCATCGAGAATTGTTCTGCGATCTCAAACGCAGCGGTCTTCTTGCCCTCGACCGTGAAAGGATTGTAGCCCGTGCTGCGGCAGTACCATCCGAACGCGTTCGACGCCTCAAGCGCCAGATCAAACGCCTGGTCGTAGGTTCCGTTCACCAGCATGACCCGCGCGCCGAAAATGAGCAGCTGGGCCACTTTGGCCGGGGGCGCACTCTTGGGGGCGAAGATGACCGCCGGCCTGCCTGCCGCGGCGGCCATTCCCGCCAAAGCAGCGCCAGCATTGCCAGTGGAGGCGGTGACGATAATGTCGGCTGCGATTTCTTGTGCGCGCGCCACGGCCACTGCGCTGGCGCGATCTTTGAAGGAGGCCGTCGGGTTGCGGCCATCATCCTTGAGCCACACCTGGGCAAGCCCGGCGAGCTGGGCAAGACGCGCCGGGTGGAGCATCGGCGTCCATCCCACGGCATGCAGCGCAGTGCCCTCGTGCCCGGGGTCGTCGACCGGAAGGAGCGGCAGGTAGCGCCAAATGGACAACTCGCGAGAGGCGGTAATCGATGCGGGCGAAGCCAACCGGCGGATCGCCGCGTAATCGAGCACCACATCCAGGTTGCCGCCATCCTTTGGGCAGGTGTACGTCACCTCGCGCGGCCCATACTCAGCCGCGCACAGTGAGCATCGGTATCCGAGGAAGGTGCCCATCGTCACCGACCCAGCCCGTCCGACCGGTCGAATCCCGGCATGCACAACACCTCGTCACGCATGGATAGATCCCGCCTGGTGCGATTTGGCGAAGGCTCGCAATGCGGCCTCGAACGCCTCCATCGGCGCGCGCGCTTCCCCGATGCCAATCTTACCTCCGTCTTTATGAGCCGTCGCTGTGTCAAGAATCGGGGTGACCCCCATCTTCAGGACTTTGCGAATGTCAATTCCCAAAGGCACGCCGCGGAAATCGAGGTTGGGGATGGTCCACGCCTCGTGCTGCCCAGCGCAGAAGCCGTATGCCTCCTCCGTCTTCCGCAGCGCCTCAGCGTACGTGCCGCCGAACGCAGCCTCTTGCGCGGGCGCAGCGGCGTGAATCAATCCGCCCAAACCAACCGTCTCGACAATGCTGCTATCCCCAATATCCGGAGTCGCGTCGGCCTCAGTCCATTCCGGAGAGAAGAACACGGTCTTGATCGGCTGGGCCGGCCCCGTGAACCATCGATCTCCGAGCGAGCTGATCTTGATCCCAAACTCAACGCCGTTCCTCGCCATCGTCGTCACAACGGTCGAATAGGGGATGTTCTTGGCCGGCTCCACCATGGAGCGCGCCGCGGCCATGATGACGTGCAGCGCGAAGATGTCAGCCGAGAGAAGAAAGTCGAAAACCCGGCCGAGCACATCCTTGGACGCATCCAGGCGCACCAGGTGCGGCGCGAGCTCGCGGGTCAGGAGGGTTGTGGCCGCCCCACACCGGCCGTGGCCCTCATCGCCCATCTGGATAGCCCGCCCGATCAATTGGCGCAGGTTGATCCCACCGGCGGCCTGCAGACCGGCATCCAAGACCGGGCCCAGTTCCTCTTGCATCCACCGTGCGTGGCGAATACTTCCCTCGTCGTATGTGCCCCAGCCGAATCCGGTGGGCGAGGCCCCCTCGTGCGGGACACAGTATGCAACATTGCCGAAGGCCTCGTTGCGCACGATGTGAACCGGCATGGAGGCGCTGGTGATGCCCGTCATTCCCCCGACGGCGCCGTAGTGGTGGCAAGGGGCCAGCGTCAGCCGGCCCGAAGCGGCCAGCGCGTCCGCCTCAGTCACATCGGAGGCCAAACCCTCATAGAGAATGGCGCCTCGGATTCCATTGCGCATGGGCTGACACATGCGGCCCCACTCGATCGGCGGGCCCGCGTGCAAGATCGTGTGGCGGGTCATGCCTGGAATCACATCCAGAGCCGTCTTGCATCCGATCCAGACCGGCTGTCCGGCGTTCAGCGTCTCGACGACCTTCTGATTGGCCCGTTCGATGTTGTCACGGATGTCGGTCACCCGGCCTCCTAGAGAAGTTCGTCCAACAGGCGCGCGATGTCTTGCGGATTGTCGCGCGGCGGCTGCCAGCGAACCACAACCACCTCGATACCTTGTCGCCGAAGTGACTCCTCGAACACCTCGACGCCCATGTTGACGACCACCTTATTCTCGCCCAGTAATTGGGCGGCAGGCAGGGAGTGCGCCTCGTCAGCCATTGCTCACCTTGATGCCCGTAGCCAGCTCAGCCGCCAGACGTGCGGCGGCCGCATGGCTCACCGCAACCGTCACCCCGGACCGCTCGAGAGACAATCGCTGCCGGTCCAAATCCTGCGGGTCTTCGTGCGTGCCACACACGGAGGCGAGGACTATGGGTCCTTGCCCGTGGGCGGCACGTGCTTTCTGCAGCGCTGCAACCACCGCTCCTGCCGGGTCTGGGTGGCACCCCCAACCCAGGACAACATCGAGCAGCAAGATAGCGACCGATGTGTCTGCGAAGGCTTGGTCGATCTCCAGCGCTCGCAGGCGCGGGTCAATGAAAGGATGGGCGCGGGCCTGGGTGTACTCTTCTGCGCCCAGGTCCAGCAACAAGTGTCCCGCCGGGCGCTCTTTCAACGGCTGTTCCAGGTTCGTCGCCGCCGTGAGACCCTGTTGCGAGAGAATGTGCGCTGCCTCGCCGCACAAGCTGCCGCCGGCGAACAGGCCTCGCACGGCCCAACGCGAGGGCATGAGTTGCCTGACCGATGCCCGGACCTCTGCAAGATGACCCTCATGGCTGTTGCCCAGCGCCCATTCGAGCCCTGCCAGTTGCACCGCCGCCAGAGCGCAGCCCTCGAACGTATCGGCCGACACGGCACCCCTGAGGCGCAGGTCGCCGATCTCGCCCGAAATGAAATCCACGACCGTCGCTCGGCCGCTGGCACGCGCGGCGTCAAGCACCCGCCGCTGCGCAACGAGCGAGGCGGATTTGGCTAGTATGACAATTACCCGCGTTTGCGGGTCCTGGCTCAACCTGCGAACCGCAGCTTCGGCCATCAGGCCATTCAGCGGGTGCCGCATGTCACGTCCGCCCACTCCAATGGCCTGCGAGATACCGCCGCCGGCGCGATGCACAAGCGTTGTGACCTCCTGCAAACCGCTGCCGGAGGCGCTGACCAGGCCGATGCTCCCTCTGCGGACCTGATTGGCGAAGCCCAATCCACACCCATCCAGGATGGCCGTCCCGCAGTCGGGCCCCATCATCAGCAGGCCCCGCTCGACGGCCAAGGTCTTGAGGGCCAATTCGTCTTCGAGCGAGACGTGCTGGCTGAAACAAAACACGTGGCGCCCGCGCTCCAAAGCTGCGCGCGCCGGCGCGGCGGCATGTTCCCCGGGCAGCGAAATCGACACCAAGCGAGCATCGGGCCTTGCGTCGAGCGCCACCTCCAGCCGGGTGTATCCAGCCGCGTTCGCCTGCCGGCGGGTCTGCTGCTTCATCCGCTCCTCGAGGCGGGCCATGAACTCCGCTTCGCCGAGCGAACCTTCAAGCTCCACGGCGATAATCAGGTCTCTCGGGGTGGCATGATGCGCCTCGCCGGTGAGCAGACCAACCTGCTCCAGGATACGGCGATTGCTCTCAGTGCCCATAACGATGACAGCCTGCCGGACTCCCGGCCAGCCCGAGGCGTCATTCGACAGATTCATGAGTACGAGCGAATCAAGGTATTCGTTGCGCAGAAGGCGTGCGAACTTCGTCATCGATCGGTCGGTGCCACGCCCGCGCGCCGCGCCACACGCACGCGCTCAGCGCACGCTTCAGCCCGATGCTGCCCGTCCGCGATGAGGCCGTCTTCATCAAGGAAGGTCACCCGGCCCTCCCGCAGCAGGAACTCGCCATCCACCATGACGTGGGTGACGTCGGCACCGGTGGCCGAGTAGACGAGGGCCGCCACGGGATCGTGCACCGGAGTGTTGTGCGGGCGCCGCATGTCCACCAGGATCAGGTCGGCCTGCTTGCCAACCTCCAGAGATCCAATCCGGTCTTCGAGGTGAAGCGCGCGGGCGCCGTGAATAGTCGCCATTTCCAGGACGTCCGGGGCCGGCGTGGCGAGCGGGTCGAGCGTCCCGACCTTCTGCAGCAACCCGGCGAACTTCATCGCCTCTAACATGTCGTTGCTATTGTTCGGGTTGTCGGTTCCCAGCGCGACATTGACGCCGGCCGCCTGGAGCTTGGTGATTGGGGCAATGCCCGAAGCCAACAGCATATTGGCGGTCGGGTTGTAGACCACCGTGGCCTGTGCTTGCGCCAGAAGGTCGATCTCCCGGTCGGAGATCCAAACCGAGTGGACCGACTGAAACGCGTCGCTCAGCGCACCCATGTCGTGGAACGCCTCCAGGTAGCCCTTGCCGAGGCGCTCGACCATCGCCTCGTGCTCCCTCTTCGATTCCGCCACGTGGGTATGCATTCCAACGCCGGTATCCCGCATGACCTTCAACGCACGCTGGATGGAGTCTTCACTGCAGTAAAGCAAATTGATGGGGCTGACCACGACGCCCAAGCGGCCCTGCCCGTGCCAGGTGCGGATCATGCGGCGGCACTCGGCCTCGATTCGCTCCGGGAGGTCGATGAAGTCCGGGGGCGAGACGAAGCGGATATCGGAAAACCCGCACGCAAACGTGACCCTCAGGCCGCTTGTCGTCGCAGCCCGCGCCGCGCAATCATAGTGGTGATTGTGGTAGGTGGGGTAATTCTGGTTGTCGATGAGCGAGGTGGTGCCGCTGCGCAAGCACTCAACGTAACCCAGCAATGAGGCCGTGTACGCATCCTCTTCGTCCATAGCGGTGAGCCACGGCCAGACCGTCTCCTGCAGCCAGTCGAGCAGGATGCGGTCCATCCCCAGGCCGCGCATGATGTAGTAGGCGGTGTGCGTGTGGGCATTGATCAGCCCCGGCATGACCACCTGGCCGCGCGCATCCACCACGGTCTCGGCCGAGGCGTCCGCCATCTCCGCCGCGGATCCAATCCGTGCAATCCGCCCGTCCACGACAAGGATCGCCCCGTCCGGGATGATCTCCCGTCGCGGGTTGACCGTGACCACCGTCCCGTGAGTAATAAGAGTCGCTGTCATAGGGGTCTTCGAGTCCGCTCAGGGATCTTGATGTCAAATCTCGCGGTCAGGTCACCGACAGGGCCAGAGAAATCTCCGGGTAGTATTCGGTCGCAATGGGCTTGCGTGGCCATCGAATGTGTCGCCCTCGATGCCTCTATTGGTTGCCCGGCATGGGCCGCCGGAAACATGCAGCGGCGCGCCCGCCTTGGAACGACAGGGGCCCCCCCGCGACGAATATCGAAGAAGCCTCGGCGTTCGGCGGCCACCGGCACACATTTGACGAGCCGCGGGTCACACCCCGCGCTCGCCACGCACGTAAGGCGTGCCCAGCGCGGCCGGGGCCCCCATTCGTTTGCGGATGGCTTCGCGCGATCCAAGAACCAGGATGAGGATCGTCGCCAGATAGGGCAGCATGTCCATGAAGCGGCCCAACGTCGGGTTGTTGGCGGTCGAGATCAGCGGCAACGCCGGATTTTGGAGATCGAGTGGCAACCGGCGCAATAGGCCGAAGAAGTAGGACACGAGCAGCCCGCGCATCGGGTCCCACGCGGCGAAAATCACGAGCCCCACGGCAATCCAGCCCAAGCCGGAGGTCTTGCCGTCCACCCAGCCGGGGTCGGTCACCAGACTCATGGCGGCGCCGCCCAGGCCGCTCAGCGCGCCTCCCAGGACGACGTAAAGGTAACGGGTGCGGAAGACGTTGATGCCGAGTGAGTCGGCCGCGGAAGGGTACTCGCCGACCGAACGCAAATCGAGCCCGGGGCGCGTGCGATTCACAAAATACCATACCAGCGGGGCAAACAACAGGCCGAGCACGACCAGGATCAGTTGCTGCGCGGCGATGCGCTGGACGAGAGGCACCACCAGGGTGAAAGGCACGGGGACGCGCTCGCCGACATAGGGCGCGCCCAGGATGCTCGAGAGACCGGTGCCGAGGAACGTGACGGCTAGTCCGCTCACCACTTGGTCCGCGCGCAGAGTAATGGTGATATAGCCGTGGACCAGCGCCAGCAAACCCCCGAACAGCATCCCGGCGCCCATCCCCACAAGCAGGCTTCCGGTGTGCGACCAGACGGCAAAGCCGCCCATGGCGCCCACCAGCATCATCCCTTCGATTCCCAGGTTCATAACGCCCGCCCGCTCGGAAAGGATTTCGCCGATGGTCGCAAACAGAAGTGGGGTGCCGCTCACGAGGGCACCGAATGCGATGGTTACCCCAAGGGCCAACAAGGCGTTACTCGTCATGCGATCCCTCCGCCACGGCAACCTGCCGGGGCCCGACCTTCTCCACCCGTAAGCGATAGCGGAACAAGAGCTCCGTGCCCACGACCACGAACAGGATGACACCTTGCAGCATGGAGGCGATACCCTGCGGCATGATCATCTTCGTGCCCACCAGCAGACCACCGAAGAGGAAGGAGACCAAGATCGCGGCCAGCGGATTGAGCCGGGCAAGCCAGGCGACAATCACACCCGTAAAGCCGTAGCCTCGTGAAAAGCGGCCATTGAGTTCACGCAACGCTGCGACCTCGTTCATTCCGGCCAACCCAGCCAACGCTCCCGACAACATCATGACTAGCAAGATGTTGCGCTGCAGGCTGATGCCCGCATAACGCGCCGCCTTCGGGTTGTCACCGATGACCCGGATTTCATACCCCCACCGGCTCCGGTAGAGCACCCATGCCAGAACGATCGCGGCGGCGATGCCGAGCAAGATGCCCGGGTGAGTGGTCAGACCGCTCAGGGCGGGGTAGCGATCGGCGAGTTCGCTCAAGCGCGGCCACGTCGCCGGCTTCGGGAACCTCCCGGTGGATTCGAAGTCCCCGATACTCCACGGCCCGACGACGACGAAGAACTCCACCCATTTGTAGCCCACGTAGTTCAGCATCAACGTAGTGATGATCTCGTTGATGTTGAGGCGGGCCTTGAGGAAGCCGGGGATTGCCCCATATGCCATCCCGGCGAGAAGTCCGGCGGCGGCCATTGCTGCAAGCATCACCCAGCGATCGGTCGTCTTTGGCAGAATGAAGACGGCCACGGCCGTCGCCGCCCAGGCGCCGAGGAACATCTGGCCATCGGCGCCGATGTTCCATAATTTCATGCGAAAGGCCACGATGCACGCCAGCCCCGTCAAGAGGATCGGCGAGGCTTTCACCAAAGTATCGGACAGTGGCCCGAAGCACAGGAGACCCTTGGGGCAATCCGCGCCCGACAACAATGCCGCGACCCCAGCCCGCCAGTCGACGAAGGTTCCAAACCCTTCCTTGAATATCTCGCGGTAGGTGGCGATCGCATCCTGCGCTCCCGCCGCTCGCAAGAGGAATGCACCGACCACCAACGCCAGCAGTACTCCTAGAACCGAGGAGACGATTCCCATCCAGCCCGGGTTGTCGGCGCGGGTTTCAACTCGAAGGCGATAAGGGACACGCGCAAGGTTCATCCTTCCACCTTCGCACCCGCCATCATGAGGCCGATCCTATTGATGTTGGCTCCCTCGGTCGGCATCTCTCCGACGATGCGCCCCTCATACATCACCGCCAGCCGGTCGCTAAGCGATAGGAGTTCGTCCAAGTCCTCGGAGATGAGCAGGATGGCGACGCCCGCATCTCTCTGACTGATCAGCAGTTTGTGAACCGCTTCCGTCGCGCCCACGTCCAGACCTCGCGTCGGGTGAACGGCGATCATGAGTTCGGGGTGCCCCGAGGTTTCGCGAGCCAGGATGACCTTCTGCAAGTTACCGCCCGAGAGCATACGCACCGGGGTTTCAATCGTGGGGGTGGATATCTGATACTCCGTCACCAGGCGTTCGGCGTATTGCCTCACGGCCGATCGGTTGATCGCCCAGCCCACACCGATCGGCGGGCGCTCGAAGGATCTCAGGATGAGATTGTCCGCCACGCTCAGCCCGGGCATGCTGCCAACCGAGGCACGGTCCTCGGGGATATGTGCCAGCCTCTGGCCGATGTCCAGCCAGCGCGTGTGCCGCCCAAGAATTGCACCAGAAAAACGCATCGCCCCGCTGGTAGAAGGATGCAGGCCGGTGAGGACCGCCGCCAATTCGCGCTGCCCGTTGCCCGCCACCCCGGCCAGGCCGAGGATTTCGCCCGCGCACACCCGCAACGAAACATCGCGCAGTGCCGGAAGCCCACGATCGCTGAGTGCACATAGGGCTTCCGTCTCCAACACGACTTCGCCGGGTTGCGACGGTTTCTTTTCGATTTGAAAGAGGACTTCGCGCCCGACCATCAAACGGGCCAAGCTCGCCTTGGTGATCTCTTTGGAGGGGAGCGCGGCAGCCGTCACGCGTCCGCGCCGCAAAACGGTCACCCGATCGGCGATGGCCACGACCTCGTCCAGCTTGTGCGAGATGAAGATGATGGTATGCCCGCGGCCCGTCATTTCGCGCAGCGTGCCGAACAGCGATCCGACCTCCTGTGGCGTGAGGACGGAGGTGGGCTCATCCATGATGAGGACTCGCGCGCCGCGGAAAAGCATCTTGAGTATTTCCACGCGCTGCTGTTCGCCGACCGAGAGCTGCCAGATCTTCGCCCGCGGATTGACGTTCAATCCGTACTGATCGCCCAGCGCCGCGACTCGCTCCTCGACCTCGCGCAGGTTGAGAAAGAATCGCGGGCGGTCGAGGCCCAGCACCACGTTCTCGGCAACCGAGTGCGGGGGAACCAGCATGAAGTGCTGATGGACCATCCCAATTCCATGTGCGATAGCATCTTGAGGGGACTTGAAAGCGACGTGCTGCCCGCCGACGAGGATCTCTCCGGCGTCGGGCCGGTACATCCCAGCCAGGACATTCATCAACGTACTCTTGCCCGCACCGTTCTCCCCAAGCAGAGCGTGGACTTCGCCCGCACAGCATGAGAAATCTACGCGATCGTTGGCCAACACGCCGGGGAAGCGCTTGACAATGCCCTGCATCTCGATGGCGTTTGGTGAGTCGCTCAAGATTGCCTCACGAGGTCCCCAGCGCAAAGACGGGCGCAGGGGCGTGAGCCCCTGCGCCATCGATCGAGTGCCCGAAGACTTACTGAGACGGCATTGCGGGGATCGTACCCAAGATGCCGTCGACGAGCCAGTTCATGCACACCGTGCACGCCGTGCGGTCGGTGAGATTGAAGGCCGCAATCGTGCCGGCGTCAATCCCTTCCAGATCTTCTTGGGTCAACGACACGCCCGCCGGCACGATCTCCTTGCCGGTGTTGTCCTTCAGCGGACCCTTGAAGACATCGAAGCGAGTGAACGTGCCCGCCAACATTTCGGCCAGCTTGGCCCTGACGAGCGGGATCACATCAGCGGGAACGCCTGGCTGAGGTGTCTCGCCCTCCATGAACCCATAGAAGCCGACGATGCCGGTGGCGGCATCCTGGTAGTCATTCCCAGGCTTCCACGTTCCGGCGCGGATCTCGTTGGCGATCTTGAGGTAGACCGGGCCCCAATTCCAGTACGGGGTACCCAGGCACTTCTCCGGCGCCGGCGAGCAGGAGTGGACGTAGTCGTAGGTGAAGGCCCACTTCCCAGCGTTGGCCGCGGCGACGAGCGGCCCGGGCGTGTCGGAGCCGATCAACACGATATCGACCCCGGCGTCGAGCAACGACTGCGCCGCCTGCTTTTCCTTATCCGGGTCGTACCAGGTGTTGATCCAGCGCACTTCCATCGTGCACTCGGGGCAGGTCACCTTGGCGCCGATCATGAACGCATTGCCCAGGCGGATGACTTCGGGCAGAGGCCATGGTGCGACGTAGCCGAACTTGGTGATTCCGTCGGCCTTGGCCCGTGCACCGGCGACCATACCCGCCAGGTAC
This sequence comes from Anaerolineales bacterium, assembly GCA_035288225.1. Taxonomy (GTDB): domain Bacteria; phylum Chloroflexota; class Anaerolineae; order Anaerolineales; family RBG-16-64-43; genus RBG-16-64-43. Next base: position 11,665 of record DATEAT010000023.1, read on the forward strand.
TTCATGTCTTCCATGGCGCCGAACAAGTTGCCGTAGTTCGTACCGTTGCTGCGAAAGCCGGAAACGTGCAGGAAGTTGACCTTCGGGAACTCCTCGGCCAGGGCTTCCATGGTCGGCCCGTATTCGAAGGTCGACCCGATGATCATGTCGAACCCTTTGCGCGCGAGCGAGCGCATGACCGCCTCGGCATCCGGCCCGGGTGGGACCGCTTCGAGGTACTTCACGGCGATCGTCGAATCCTGAGTTGCCATCCACAGCGCGCCTTCAGTGTGGGCCTGCGACCATCCGCCATCATTGGCATAGCCGATGTCGATCAAGCCCACGTTGAACTTGCCCGCTTCAATATCCGGGATGGAGAAGGACGAACCCGCCGCAGGCGCCTCGGTTGGCGCCGCGGCCGGCGCTTCAGTGGGTGCCGCGGTGGGCGTCCCGCAAGCCGACACCAGCACCGAAATCGCGATGAACACACCTAACAACGTCCACAGACGTCGTGCTGTCATGTTTCTCCTCCTTGAGAAAGTGACCCTTCAGAGTCAAATCGTCTCAACATATGCCTTCGGGCAATGGCTTCGGGGTACCACCTCCTCTCTGCCCTCGCACTTTAGGGCTCAATCCACGTGCCTGTGGTTCCGGCCAGTGCCTTGCCGATGTTCACCGGATTGGTAATCAGCGCCTGCTTGCCCCCGCGTTCGAGGAAGGCGATGATGGCCTCGATCTTCGGGCCCATGCTGCCCTTGGCAAAATGGCCCTCCGCTTGGTAGCGCCGGGCCTGCTCTAAATTGATTCGATCGAGCCATTGCTGGTTCGGCTTATTATAGTGCAAGGCCACCTTTTCGACGGCGGTCGAGATCAGGAAAAGGTCTGCGCCGATCATCGAGGCCAGCAACGACGAGCCGAAATCCTTGTCAATCACAGCCTCAACGCCGATCAGATTACCGTGCTCGTCCTCGACCACAGGGATCCCGCCGCCGCCCACTCCGACGACCACGAACCCTGCCTGGATCAACGCGCGGATGGCATCCGCCTCCACGATCCGCTTGGGCATGGGCGAAGCGACGACACGGCGCCAGCCGCGTCCCGCATCCTCCACCACGGTCCATTTCTCATTCGAGGCGCGGTCCTTGGCCATCGCCTCGTCCATGAAAGAGCCGATGGGCTTGGAGGGTTTCGAGAACGCCGGGTCATTGCGGTCCACCAGCGTTTGAGTCACCACTGAGGCGGCCTGCTTGCGCATCCCGCGCCGAAGGAACTCGTTGTAGAGCGCCTGCTGAAACATGTAGCCGATGGCTCCCTGGGTGTCGGCCCCGCAGTAGTCGAGCGAAACCTCGTGCAGTTCGTGGCGCGCCAGTTCCGAGCGGCGCAGGATGAAGCCCACCTGCGGTCCGTTGCCGTGAGTAACGACAACTTCCCAGCCCTGGGCGATCATGTCCACGATGTGGCGCATCGATTCCTGCGCCGCGGCGTACTGATCGGGAATGGTCTTGTGGGCCTCGTCTTTGATCAGGGAGTTGCCCCCCACTGCGACGACGGCCACTTTCTTCTGGGTCATGCTCCGGCTCCTTCCTGCCTAGCGCATGGTGAGGGCCATGACCGCCTTCTGCGCATGCATGCGGTTCTCGGCCTCGTCGTAGACTACCGAGTGCGGACCGTCCATCACGGCATCCGAGACCTCGATGTTGCGATCGGCGGGCAGCGGGTGCATGTAGATGGCGTCCGGCTTGGCGAGCGCCATTTTCTCCTCGTCGGTGATCCAGCTCGAGTACTTCTTGATGATGCGCGCGCCCTCCTCCGCATCCGCCGTGTGCACCATGGCGCCCCAGGATTTGGCATAGACGACATCGGCATCCTTGAAGGCGGCGCTCATGTCGTGCATCACATCGAAGCCCACCCCGAAACGCCGGGCCTGCTCGCGTGCCTGCTCCATCACCTCCGGCATCAAGCGGAACTCCGGCGGGTGGGCCAGCACCACATCCATCCCGAAGCGCGGCATCTGCAGCACGAGCGACTGCGGCACCGACATCGGCTTCTGATAGGAGGCGGCGTAGGCCCACGAGACGACCATCTTCTTGCGCCGCAAGTCGCGCCCCTTCTTTTCGATAATGGTCATCAGATCCGCCAGGATCTGGAACGGGTGGTAGACCTCGCACTGCATGTTGAGCACCGGCACGCGCGAGGCGCGTGCCACGGCATTGAGGTAGGCGTTGCCGATGCCCCAATCCACATGTCGAATGGCGATGCCGTCGAAGTAGCGCCCGAAGATCTCGCCGATCTCCTTGGGTGTGTCGCCGTGCGCAATTTGGGTCGACTTGCTCTCGATGAACGCCGCGTGGCCGCCGAGTTGGGCCATCCCGGCTTCGAACGAGCCGCGCGTACGCGTGCTCGAGAAGAAGAAGAGCATGGCCAGCACCTTATCGCGCAGCAGGGCGTGCGGCTCGCCCAGCGCCCTCTTGCGTTTGAGGTCAAAGGCCACCTCCAGCACGCTCTCAACCTCTTCTTTGCTGAAGTCCAGATCGCCGATCAGGTCCCGACCGCGAAGGTCCGTTTGCATCGCATTCTCTCCTAGCCTACTCGACGGCGCCCAGAACCAGCGCGAGCAGCGCCATGCGCATGACCACTCCGTTGAAGGCTTCCTGCCAGTATCGCGACCAGCGCGTGATATCGACATCCGGCGGGATTTCATCCATGCGCGGCAACGAGTGCAGGAGAATCGCGTCGCTCTTGGCCTTGCTCGCCAGAAGTTCGCGCGTGATTTTGTAGTTGGCCGGCGTCAGGTCCACCTCGCCCTTGCGTTCGTCGCGCGACTTGGTGTAGTCGGGTTGAACCACGGGTTCGACCAGGATGACATCCGCCTGGGCGATCGCCTTCTCGACATGGTCGGCCTCGGTGAAATTCAGGCTGTACTGCTTGAGCTCAGCTTTGAACTCGGCCGTCAGGCCCATGTCGGGCGGGCTGACGAATGTGATCGGGCAGTCGAACTGGCTCAGGGCGTAGCCGAGCGAGTGCATGGTGCGCATACGCATGTCGCCCACCGCCAGCCATTTGAGCCCGTCGATGCGCCCCTTTTCGCTGAGCACTGTATACAAGTCGGTGAGGATCTGCGTAGGATGCTCGCCCCAACCGTCGCCGCCGTTGATCACGGGGATCGAGGCCCACTTGGCCGCCTCATGCGGTGCGCCCTGCTGGAAGTGGCGCATGACAATCACGTCGCCGTAGAACTCCAGCATCTTGACCGTATCCTTAATCGACTCCTGATAGAAATCGCCGGCGCGCGTCATCTTGGCGTCCGCGAAGCCGGTTACGTGCCCGCCCAGCCGGTGCATCGCCGCCTCGTGGGCCAGGCGCGTGCGCGTGCTGGGCTGATAGAACGCCGTCACCAGGGTTTTCGCCTTGAGCATGTCGCTGTTGCGGCGATCGCGGGCGATCGGCTCGAGGTCTTTGGCCACCTGAAACACGCGGAAGAACTCCTCGCGTTCGAAATCCTTGAGCGAGAGAATGTCCCGTCCCATGAAACTACGCATTGTCGTGTCCTCCAGAGACAGTCGAGATGATGGGTCCGTTGGTGATGCGAGTCCCCCTCGCGGGTTGTTGACCGCAGTGGGTCAACTTCCTGCGCGGCCGTTGGTGCTTCGCACACTCCGTTCGCCGCCGACGCGGCGCACGACATGGAAGCGGAAGTAGCCGGGCACAAAGTAGCTGTTCGAATAGTCCACAACCGACCCGCCATGGGCCGACAGGCAGGCCTCCAGCTTGAGCAACACCGAGCCGCGCGCCAGATCCAAAAGGTCGCGCAGGCGGCGATCGGCCGACACCGCTGTGATTTGGGTCAGCGAATGAGAAGGATCCGCCATTCCCCGTGAACGCAGCAGGTCCAGCACCGACCCGGAGAATTCTTTCAGGTCGCCGGCGCGCAGGAATTCGAGCGGAACCACGTCTTCCAAATAAGCGATCGGGACGCGCTCCTCGAGGATCACTCGCGCAATCGACCAGACGCGATCGCCTTGCGCGCGATGCATGCTCGTGCATTCGCCGGCATTGATCAATCGCTGCTCGACGCGCACCTCGCCCATCTCCATATGCAACCCAAGGCGCTGGCCAAGCGTGTCCAGGCTCTCCAACACTTCCAGGCCGTTCTCGATGACAGCATGCCCGTCGCCGACGAAAGTGCCGATGCCCTGCCGCCGCACCAGGCGCCCTTGTTGGGCCAGCGAGCGCATGGCCTCGCGCAACGTGGCCCGCGAGATGCCCATGCGCTGCGCCAACAGCGGTTCGGGAGGCAGCTGCTCGCCCGCGGCCATGCGCGACACACGCTTCACCAGCGCGTCTTCCGCGCGTTGGTATAGCGGCCGCGGATCTGGGCGGACCTTCTTCTGGCGCAGCGTGGCGCGACCCACGTTCTCCTGCCCGCGGCTCATGATCTACGGCTCCACAACGGGAACGAAAGCGCCCTTCTCGACATCCACCAGGCCGAGGTCGGTGAGGCGCAACTCGGGTATGACGGCCAGCCCCAGCAGGCTGAGTTGCATGTTCGGGTTGTTGATGGAGCAGCCGCACGCACGGTAGGCCTCGAGCACGCGGCCGGCGGCCGAAGCCACGCGGCCGGCGTTCTGGTTCGACATCAACCCGCCCACGGGCAGTTCGACTGTCGCCAGGACGCGCCCTTCGCGCACCACAAGCATGCCCCCGCCAGCGCGGGCCAGAGCGTTAGCGGCCGTCGCCATGTCGGCCTCGTCCGTTCCGACCACGAGCAGATTGTGCGAATCGTGGGCCACGGTGGAGGCGACGGCGCAGCGCGGGCCGAATCCAAAACCTGAGACAAAAGCGGTTTGCATGCGGCCAGACCGGTGATGGCGATCGATGACGGCCACCTTGGCCACATCCTGCTGAGGGTCGATTTGGGCGCCAGAGGCCCGCACCGGCAGCGAGCGCTTCAGCCAGCGTGTGGGCGCTTGGTTTTCCACAACGCCGATCACGTTGGCTAGCGTGGTGGGGTTGCCGCCGGAGGAAACAAAGAAATCCTGTTCAACAAGCGGCCGCGAAAGGTGGACGGAATCGCCAAACCCGGCTGGCACATCGCGCGCCTCGAGCGCAATGCTCCACGTGCCCTCTTCGGCCAGCACCACGCCGGCGGCGATGACCATCTTCACCTGCATCGCTTCGAGCGACTCCACCACCAGCACATCCGCTCGCCGGCCGGGCGCGAGCAGCCCGATCTCGTGTGACAGGCCAAAATGCTCGGCAGGGTTAAGGGTCGCCATTTGGATGGCCGCCATGGGGCTGAGCCCGCTGGCGATGGCATGCCGCACCACGCGGTCCATGTGGCCTTCCGCGACCAGCGTTTCCGCGTGCGAGTCATCCGTCACCAAAACGAAGTGCCGCGGATCGAGGCCGGCGTCGGTCACGGCTCGCACTTGGGCGGCGACATCGTGCCAGGCCGATCCGTAGCGCAACATGGCGCGCATCCCTTGGCGCACGCGTGCTCTCGCATCCTCGAGGCGGGTGCCTTCGTGGTCGTCATCGATTCCGCCGGCTGCATAGGCGTGGAACGGGCGCCCCAGGTCGAGCGACGGGTAATGCCCGCTCACCACCATGCCCAGGCGACGCGCCGCTGCGATCTCATCCACCATCTTGTCGCTGTTGGCCGCCACGCCGGCGTAATCCATGACTTCGCCGAGGCCGATGACTCCAGGCCAGGACAAGGCTTCGCCCACCTCTTGGGGGGAAAGCGCGGCGCCGGGCGTCTCAAACCCGGGCGCCGAGGGCACACACGAGGGCACCTCCACCCACAGCGTGATCGGCTGTCGAGCCGCCTCGTCGACCATCAGGCGAACCCCGCGCAACCCGAACACGTTGGCGATCTCATGCGGGTCTATGATTGCGGCCGTCGTCCCATGCGGCACAACGGCGCGCACGAATTCGGTGACCGTCAGCATGGTGGATTCCACATGCACATGACCGTCAATGAGGCCGGGCACAAGGAACCGGCCGCGCGCCTCGATCACGCGGGTCGCCGGCCCGATGCAATGACGCGCGTCCTCGCCGATGAATGCAATCCATCCCGCCACAACGGCGAGGTCCGTGCGTGGAATCACCTCGCCCGATTGAACGGCCACCCACTGCCCCTGGCGAATCACCAGGTCGGCCGGGCGGCGGCCCATGGCGCAGTCGACCAAAGCGCGACGCACATCTGGCGGGAGGCTTAAGGACATAGTCACTCCTCAGCCCAACAAGTCTGCCGCAATGCGGTTGTGCTGCTCGACCAGAACGGGGACGTCCGCCGTCTGCAGCACCCGGTCCTTGACGATGCAACGCCCGTGGACATACAGCTGGTCGACCGGCTGGGGTGCGCAAAACACCAACGCCGCCACCGGGTCGTGCAGGCTCCCGGCGTACGGCAAACGGCGCATATCGAAGGCGGCGAAGTCGGCGCATCGCCCGGGAGTGAGCGCGCCGATGTCGTCACGTCCAAGCACGGACGCTCCTCCGCGCGTGGCCAATTCAAGCGCCTGACGCCCGGTGAGCAGAGCCCGCGATTCGGATTCCAATGATGCGGCAAGCCGATCGAGCAGCATGGCCTGACGCGCTTCGGCCAACATGTGCGACCCGTCATTGCTGGCTGAGCCATCTACACCCAACCCCACATGGACACCGCGCTGAATATATTGCCGCACCGGGGCAATGCCCGAAGCCAGACGCATGTTGGACGAAGGACAGTGGGCGACGCCCGTGTTCGTTGCGGCGAGCCGCTCCACCTCGCTCGCGTTGACGTGCACGCCGTGCGCATACCAGACGTCTTCGCCGACCCACCCCAGATCTTCCGCGAAGCCCGCTGGACTCCGGCCGAAGCGCTCGAGGCAGTAGCGCTCCTCGTCCTTCGTCTCGGCCAGGTGCGTGTGCAGCCGGACCGCGTAGCTGCGCGCGAGCTCGGCGGCCTCCCGCATCAAGGCCTCGCTGACCGAGAAGGGCGAGCACGGCGCTACCACCATACGCAGCATCGCGCCGGGCCGCGGATCGTGATAGGCCTCGATCAAGCGGCGTGTGTCGCGCAGAATATCTTCCTCACGCTCCACGACTCGATCCGGCGGCAGCCCGCCCTTGGATTCCCCCAGGCTCATCGAGCCGCGCGAGGCATGAAAGCGCATTCCGATTTGCTGGGCAGCCTCAATCTCGTCATCGAGCCGTACGCCATTGGGGAAGATATATAGGTGATCGGAGGTCGTGCTGCAGCCCGAGAGAGCCAGCTCGGCCAGCCCTACCTGCGTGGATGCGCGAATGGCCTGCGGTGTCATGCGGGCCCAGATTGGATACAGCGTCTTGAGCCAATGAAACAAATCTGCATCCTGCGCGGCGGGCACGGCGCGGGTCAACGTTTGGTAGAGGTGGTGGTGGGTATTGACCATGCCAGGGATAACGACGTGGCCCGTCAAATCGAGCACGTGATCGGCCTCTTGCGGCAACGCACGACTCTGCCCCACGTGCTCGATCCAACCCTCGCGGGCAAAAAAGCCGCCGTCGAGGATTTCCTCGCGGCGGTCATTCATCGTCACCAGCACTTTGGCATGGCGGACAAGCAGCGTGGGCATCAGTCCTCTCCAAAGCCCCTCAGGCCCTCACTTCGGGTACGCCTTATTGTCTGACATCTTACAATAGAATCGCGGCATTGCCAACTCCATTTTCTTCCATTCGGTCGCGCAGTTATGCCTACTGCCCGCCTGGCATGCGGCAGGTTAGAATCCTTCAGCGCCGAGGGCGCGAGTGGCGGGCCCTCGATTGCCCCGAATTCTTGCCGAAGACGACGCCAGAGAGGTGCCGATGCTACTCATCTTAATTGGCTTCACGTTCTGGAGCGCTGTCCTCATCGGCCTCGGCACACTGCCGCGACCCTGGCTTGGCCGCCATCTCGACGACCTGAGCGACCTGCCCATCGCTTTCTGGATCGGGTGGGCTCTGGCTATTCTCTTGCTGCAACTCGTCAACTTCGTATTGCCGATCCGCCCGTGGGGGGCGGTCGTGGTCATTGCTCTGGGGGTGCTCGGGCTTGCGCTGCACAGGCAGGAGATCCGCCAACTGGTCGCCCGCCAGCGTCGGCCGCCGTTGGTGGTCCTGCTGGTCATCGCGGCCCTTGCGGTGTTTGTCGCGCTGCGCTCCACCGCCCCGCTCATCGAAGGCGACTCGGGCGAGTATCACCTTGGCTCAGTCGCCTGGAGTAGCGCCTACCCCCTCGTGCGCGGTCTCGGCAACCTCTTGCCACGCCTGGCCTTCAACCAGTCCTTCTTCTTGTACGGTGCCATGCTGGATCTCGGCCCGTTTGTGGGCAACTCTTATCAGCTCGCCAACGGCCTGCTGCTCGTCCAAATCGTCGCGCTGGGAGTGCTTTCGCTGCGTCGGGTTGTCTCCGCGCCGCGGGATGGCGCGCCGCGCTGGATGTTTTTCGCACTCATGCTGGCGCCTGCACTCCATCAGATGAACGACGAGCGGTTCTTCAGCCTCTCACCCGACAGCGCACCCTTTCTTCTGGGAATCGTCCTTCTGGGAGAATGCTTGGATATCCTCTTGCGCCCGGAGGGTGGAGTGGAGGTTCGCGATGTCGCTCGGGTCACGTTGCTCGGCGCGGCAGGCGTTGCCTGCAAGCAATCCTTTCTGGCTTTCGGCTTATCAGCCGTCTTCATCATTTGGCTGGCATGGCTGTGGCAGCACAGGCGGCTCAACCTGCGGGCTCGGATTCTCGAGCTGTGGCCGGCGCTCGTCATCGGGGTGGTTATCGCCGGCGGATGGATTGCGCGCGGACTCTTGCTCAGTGGGTATCCTTTCTTTCCTACCACGGCTCTCCCGCTCTCCGTAGCGTGGCGCGTGCCTCCCGAAACGGCGCTCGGCGAGTTGAGTTGGATCGTCATGCGCGCCCGCAACCCAGCGGTGAGTCCCGACCAGATTGCCCCAGGAATGGCGTGGCTGGCCAATTGGCTGCGCAGCCTGCCCAATTCGATCACCAAGCCCGCAGAGGTCTCGGCCGCACTACTTCTGTTCACGCTCGCCCTGTGGCCCGGCCGCGCCGGCGCCCAGCACAATGCGAGGCGCGTGCTAGTCCTTACGGCCATCCCGCTGGTCTCGATTGCCTACTGGCTGGTCACAGCACCTGCGCCTCGATTTGCGGGGTCCGCTTTTTGGGCGCTGCTCGGATTGCTGATTCTCGGGTTTGTCTTGGTGGCCGGGCTGATGGGCGGGGACCACGGCCCGGCCGTCTTGGCCGTCATCGCATTGACGTTTTTCGTCTGGGTCGCGCCGCTGGCCCCGTGGAAGATCTCACTCAATGCACGCACGCTGATCGATGCACGACGCAGCGGGCGCATACCCGAATACAGTGCGCAGGTTACCCACACCGGCCTGGCGGTGAATGTGCCAACGAGCGAGGACGAGTGTTGGGATACTCCCCTGCCCTGCACGACACATTTCTCCGAGCGCCTGGCGCTGCTCGAGCCGGGCAACCTCGCGGGCGGGTTCCGCCGGCTGCCCGAGGCACCTCCGTGATCATCCAGGGGGACCGGGCGCGAAGCGTTGCGCTCGGTATTCTCCCTCGAACCTCCATGAATCAAACACCCCGGCCCAGGCCGGGGTGTTTGATTCTTCTCTTGTTGATGGGCGGGTCTACTTCTTCGATGCCGCTTTTGCCGCGCGCACGACATTGCGCATCAGCATGGCGATGGTCATCGGCCCCACCCCGCCCGGCACGGGAGTGATGGCGCCGGCCACCTCCTTGACCTCATCGAAGTCCACGTCGCCCACCAGGCGGTGGCCGCTCTTCTTCGTGGCATCTTCAATCTGGTTGATGCCGACGTCGATGACATAGGCGCCCGGCTTCACCCAACTGCCTTTGACGAACCGCGCTCGCCCGATGGCCGCGATGAGGATGTCGGCCTCGCGCACCACGTCCGGCAGGTTCTGGGTCTTGGAGTGGCAGATCGTCACCGTCGCGTTCTCGCGCACCAGCAGGAGGGCGGCCGGCATGCCGACAATATTCGACCGGCCGAGCACGACAGCGCGCTTGCCTTCAAACTTGCACCCCGAGCGCTGCAGCAACACGATGCACCCCGCGGGCGTGCAGGGCACGAAGATCGGGTCGCGTCGCTTCATCGCCAGGCGACCGACGTTCACCGGGTGAAATCCATCCACGTCCTTATCGATGCTGATCAGACTCAGGGCGCGCTCCTCGTCCAGATGGCCGGGCAACGGCAACTGCACCAGGATCCCATTGACCTTCGGATCGGCGTTGAGCTTCACCAACAGGCTGTCCAGTTCGTCTTGGGTGGCCGTGGCCGGCAGCTCGAACCCGTAGGATTCGATGCCCAGCTCCTCGCACGACTTGCGCTTCGACTTCACGTACACGTGAGACGCAGGATTGTCGCCTACCAACACCGTCGCGAGACCCGGGCGAGCCATGCCCGCCGCGGTCAGCTTGGTCACCTCTTCGGCGACCTCCCCGCGGACTTGTTCCGCGATCAACTTGCCATCGATGATGCTCGCTGTCATGTTGCCTCCTGAATGGATTCCCCAGATTGATGCGAGGATTTCGGACTATTGGACGGGGGGTTCACAACTTTCTCGACGCGTCCCCATGCCTCGCCTGGGCCGCGACGGATGCACACGGTTGTACGACGGCGGCGAGCAATCCGCTCTCGCGCCCTCTGGTGAGCCTAGCACGGTTGTATGCGGCGTTGGGAGTGTATATTGTCGCTGGCCGCTGTGCAAGGTATCACGCCGCCCGCGATTTGCCCCGCTCGGCGTTCACAACAAGCACGGAACCACGCTCGCCTCACGGCGGATCGATGGGGCACCGGATGCCCAATCACTCACGATACCCGCCGCCCCCGCTGCCGTTCACCGACTACCCGCCGAGCCCGACCAGCACGGTCAACGACTGACCGACTCGCAGCGGGAACGCTAGGTCCAAATTGGCGTGCTCCATCGCCTGCGGGGTAGTGTCGAACTTCGCGGCGACAAGGGCAAGCGTGTCTCCCGGTTCAACGGTGTACCGGTAGGCCGAACCTCGCGCCTGGCTCACCCCCACCCGCCGCAGCACTTCGAATCCCGCCAGCCCGGTGCGCCCCAAGCGCGCGCTGCGCACCCACAAATCCCGCATCACCCCGAGTGCCTTGTCCTGCGGATCATAGAGCATGAATCGTTCGATACGATAGTTGCCGTCCGGCTGCTGCTGGTTGGTGACGGTATACGCGCGACCGACAGCATCCACTTCGGTGACGATGAACATATGGTCGTATTCGGCGCGCCCGGCGTGAGTGTAGACAAAGTCGCCGGCCTGCAAGGGCCACGCGCCGAAATCGAACGTACGGATGCTCTCATGGAATGCGAAGACCTCGTATTGCAGCGGCGGAAAGAGCGACCACGGTCGCTTGTTCGTGGATGGATTGGCCAACCAGTAGTTATGCAGGTCGTTCAGCGGGCCGATGCGGGAAGGCAAGAGGCCCGCATCTCGGAGGATCGCCCCGGCCAACGGACCGCACATGTTCGAGGGATCCTCGTACCCGCCCTGCAGGAAGTCGATGCGGCGCGCCTGAGCGACGGCCTGAGCCTGGTCTTCCGCCAAGTACGTGGCCGCGGCGGCTGGCAGCCGGTCTCTCCATCCCGGGCGAGGCCAGTCGGCTGGCCACGTTTGGCCTTGCGGGCGCAAATCCTCGTATCCCTGCTTTCGCATCCATTGACAGACGATCGGCCCACCGTGGTGGTCAGGTTCGGGGATCGCGCTGGCGGTGGGCAGGCCCGAGTACCCGCGAAAGTAGCCGAAGGGGCCGGTCAGTTGCTCACGCGCCGAATCCGAAAGCTCGCGATCACCGATCGCAACAGCATGGATGTGAATCCCCGAGCCCTCGCTCAGTTCGCCCCAGTCGCGCAACCAGGCCGCGAATCCGGCGACGCGCAAAGCCCGAACCAGCGGCTCGATCTCGCTGTACAGTACGCCCGACCCACCCGGGCGGATGACGGATAGGTCGACCGCGCCTCCGCCGAGGTGCGTGCCAAACGAGGCGGGACCGTTGTTGCTGTAACTGCCTTGGGTGAGCGCGGGCCCGCGCACATCGATCGGGCCTCCGTATAGGGATTGCGCGTACTCCAGCATGGTCAGCGTCCGCCGGTTAATCCACTTGCCATTGACTCTGACTCGCGTGTAGTCATCTGCTGGAGCCCGGCAACCTGCAGGCTCCTCGCCGAAATCGCTTTCGCTGGTGGGCTCCAATAGGAGCGCTTGCACTTGCGTCGGCACCACCTGGCTCGATGCGGGGGTTGATGCAAGCGCTGTGGGAGCTTGAGATGACTCCGCCTTTGCGGAGTTGCATGCGCTGAGAAGCAATGCGGTCAGGACGCCGGCGCGCATTACGAACGCGCCAAGAAATGGCCGCCAACCGCAATGGCCTTGGCCACGCCCGAGCTCCCGGCCATCCGGCCCATTGCTGGGAGTGTGCGTTCTGAGAGACTCGTTCGCTCCGTGCATCAAGAGCAAGGACCTCAGCCGCCGTCCAGGCCGGCCCGGGCGGCCGCCAGCAGGTTGGCACGCGGAGCAACGATCGGCACAACGCATCCGGTGCCCAGGATCAGGTTGCGCCCCGACATTTGCTGAATCGCATCGCGAGCTTGATCACGCACGCGTGCGGGATCGCCGCGTACCATCGTCTGCCACTGCTCCCACCCGCCGCATACAACCTTGCGCGCGATGCGCGCGCCGTCCGCCAACGCGGGTCCGCATTCGCGGTCGTGCCAGTTCACAATCTGAACCGGGTAGTCGCTCAGCTCGGCAAACATCACCGCCTGTCCATGTAAGTGGAGCATGTTCAACCACCCGGCGCTGGCCGCGGACAGCACGCGCAGGTCGAAGGGTCGCCCGTACACCTGATACTCCTGGCCCGCGAGCACCTGAAACGAGGCGTGCTGCGACGCCAGGAAGATGCCATCCATCCCAACCTCGAAGCATGCACCGACGAACTCGCAGGTGACGCGGGTGATCGTCTCCAGGCCGGCGGCCACGGCCTCCGGCCAGCGACGAAGGTGCTCGAGCAGGGTCGCGCCCCCGGCGAGATGGCGCGCCTGCGAGAGAGGGTTGAAGATGGTCTGCAGCACCGGCGTGGTGCCGCCCGACGAGCGGCAGATCGTTTTGAGGCAATCGAGTTGCGCGCCAAGAGCCCCTCGCCGTACGTTGAGGTCCGCCAATCGCTCCCAATCGCGCGGCGCCGCAATAGCCCGCGTTGTGTAGCGACGCACGCCCTCCGCATCACCCTCCCATACGTCGGTGACGCCCCAATCGCGCACCGAGAAGCTCGAGGCCGGCGTCACCTTGATCAGGTCGAAGTCGTACTCCTGCTGAAAGGCCAGGGCCGCACGGGCCAGCCACTGCGGGTCCTGGTCGTCCACCGGGAAGTGCCGCCACAGGGCCACCGGCACTCGATCCGGCGCCTCGCCTTTCAGTACCGCTTGGAGACGCTCGCGGTGGCTCAAATTCATCGGCGCCACACCTCTTGCTCGAGATTCCAGTCGCCGTCGCGCAGGTAATGCACGTGGGCAATCGCCAGGCGGTGCAGCATTTGCGCGCGCGTTCGATCACTGAGCCGCTCCGCCAATCGCGCCGCCTCCTCGAACGCAGGAATCGCCGCCTCTCGTTTGCCCTGCGCGCGCAGCGCCATACCCAGGCCGTACGTGCCCTCCGGGTCATCCGGCGCCAAAGAAGCGCATTGCCCAAAGGAGGTCTCCGCCTCAGCAAATCGGTGCTCAGCGTAAAGCGCCCACGCCAGGTGCAACACAATCGCCTCGTCGCGGGGGTTTGCCAGCGCGGCTTGGCGCAGCGAGTCGAGATTCTGGCCCGGTGCCGGGACCTTCGCGGGCACTGGTCGTATGCGCTTCATCATCCCACCTCCTGCGCGAGGAATGCTGCACTTCAGCGGGGTTGGTCGCCGGCGTCATTGTATCCCACGCACAACTGGCAATGCCGCCGTCACCAGAAGGCATGTGCAGCCGCACACACATCCCGAGCCGAAATGAACACACAGGGGCGGCTGATCAGCCGCCCCTGTGAGGCGCCGAGGATTTGGGTGCGGGCACAGGCGGCCAGAGCGGTGCGCGGCGCAGGCTCCGCAAGACAAGAAACGATTCAGGCGGCCGATCGGAAGAAGCCGACCGCCAGGACCCCCGGACCGCCATGCACAACAATTGCCGGCGGCAGCTCGTAGATTGGGATTACCTGGATGCCCTGCGCGACCGCCAGGTCCGCCGCAATGGCTTCCGCACCCGCGCGAGCATCGGCATGCATCACGCACAGGTGGCTCTCGGTGCTGTGCGGGCAGAGCTCGGCGACGAGCTCGACTAGGCGACCCACCGCGCGCCTTTTGGTACGCAGTTGTTCGAAGGCCTCCACCCGGCCATCACGCAGCGTGAGGATCGGCTTGACCTGAAGCAGCCCTCCGACCAATGCCTGAGCGCCGCCGATGCGACCGCCCTTTTGCAGATACTCGAGGGTGTCGACGAGGAAGTAGATCATCTGGCGCCCAATCATCTCGCGTACCCGGCGCTCCACTTCGGCCGCCGCAAGCCCGGCGTGCGCCCAGGCATGCGCCTGAAGGACCATGGCCGCCATCGGGCCGGCGATGCTGCGCGTATCGATGACACGGATGTCCGCGCCGGGGAAATCCTGGGCGGCCACTGTCGCGCCGCGCACCGTTCCAGAGACCTCGGCCGACGGATGAAGACAGATGATCGAGTGGCCCTGATCCAGGAATCGCTTGAAGTATGGCGCAAAAAGAGCCGGCGGCGGTGCAGCCGTCTTGGGCAGTTCGCGTGCCGCGCGCAACTTCTGCAGAAAGGTCGCCGTGTCGAGTTCGGAGTCGTCGCGATAAGACTCTTCGCCGAACACGACGATTTGCGGCAACACCGGGATCCCCAACTGCGCGGTGAGGTCCCGCGGCAGGCCGGCGGTGGTGTCAGTAATGATCTTGACCATGGGAGTCTCCCGATGAACGCCGAGTACTCAACCTGAGTACCGGAGCGACGTTATTGACTGAGGGTCGGCAGGTAGTGCCCCAGCGCAACCAGCGCTCCGCCCAGGACGACAGCCAGAGTGACGGTGGCCGCGATGTACACTAACCACCCGATAACGGCCGTCACCAGGGCGCGGCCGGTGCCAAACTCCATGGACTCGCGAATGGCCAGGACGCCCGCGGCAAGCGAAAGGACCCAACCCGCGACGCGGAAGAGCCAGCCAACGCACGGGATGAACCCCAACAGCGAGAGCAGGCGAGGCGCGCTCGCATAGGCCAGGACCCGCGCCATCTCCCCCACTCCGCTCTTGCCGCCCAAAACCGTGCCCACCAGGTACGAGATGAGCGCCCACAACAGCCAACCGAAGACTAAGCCGTTGGACCACTCAACCAGCAGGAGCACGACCGGGCGCGCCGTGCCAACCGCACTTCCCACCGCGGCCAGCAGCGAGACCACGATGGCGATGATCGCCGCCTCACCCGACAGCCTCGGCGTATCGGCCGCCTCCCGGAAAAGCTTGGCATCCAAACGAATCGCCCGCAGCACACGATCGATCATGAGACCTCTTGGCAGCCAATGGATGAACCGACTCTGCCTCAGAAGAGGTAACACCGGGCGCGCAGGGCGGTTTCGCCAACGGCCGAGCGAATCGCCTATCCACACCTCGCCCGAACCCGGCTCATCGCCCTTTGGCAGCCTGCCCGTCGACGAAGTTGATATGAATCGCGACCGGCGGCATCGTTGCGATCAAGTAGACGCATGGCGCGCAGCCGTGCCGCGTCTGAGAATGTGGAACGACGTGTCCAGAATTGATTTCCCTCAACCCATCGCTTATAATCTGCCCACTCGGTCCGGAGGATGGATGCCCAAGTCGAAGCCAACAACGCACGCCTCTACCACGCCCAAGGGTGCCACACCCATGAGTGGCGCGGAAATTCGCCGTGCGTTCCTCGAGTTCTTCGCGGACAACGGGCACACCATTGTCCCGTCCTCGTCCTTGGTGCCTGGCGGCGACCAGACGCTGCTATTCACCAACGCCGGTATGGTCCAGTTCAAGGACGTGTTCCTCGGCCAGGACCACCGCCCCTACACGCGCGCGACCACCGCCCAGCGCTGCATGCGCGTCTCGGGCAAACACAACGACCTCGAGAACGTCGGCCCCAGCCCGCGCCACCATACCTTTTTCGAGATGTTGGGCAATTTCTCGTTTGGCGATTACTTCAAGCGCGACGCGATTCGCCTGGCCTATGCGTGCCTGACTCAGGTCTACAAGCTCCCACCCGAGCGGCTGTACTTCACCGTACACGAAAGTGATGATGAGGCGTATCGCATCTGGCTCGACGACATTCGCGTCCCGAAGGAACGCATCGCCCGCATGGGCGACAAAACCAACTTCTGGCAGATGGCCGACGTTGGGCCGTGCGGGCCGACCTCCGAGATCCATTACGACTTCACCCCCGAACGCGGATTGCTGCATGGCGCAGAGTTGCTGTATCACCTGGACGACAACCCCGACGGGCGGTTTCTGGAAGTGTGGAACCTGGTGTTCATGCAATTCAATCAGGCCCCGGATGGCAGCCGGACGCCCTTGCCTGCGCCGGGAGTGGATACAGGCATGGGGCTCGAGCGTCTGACAATGCTCGTCCAGGGGCAATCCAATACCTACGATACCGATCTCTTCACGCCGATCCTCGACAGCATCCAGCGAATGGCGGGCCATACACGGGAACAACGCCAGGCGATGACGACCGCCTACCGGGTCGTTGCCGACCACGCTCGCGCTGCGACCTTCCTCATCAGCGATGGCGTCGTGCCAGGCAACCTGGGTCGGAATTACGTGGCACGCATGATCATTCGGCGAGCAGCACGCTTCGGATCGAAACTGGGGTTCACCGAGCCTTTCCTGGCGCGCGTTGCAGAGAGCGTCATCCGCGAGTTCGGCGAGGCGTATCCTGAAATCGTGAAGTCGCAAGAGGTGGTCGGCCGCACTCTGACCCTTGAGGAGAATCGTTTTCGCCGCACGGTGGACGTGGGCATCGACAACCTCGAGCAGACGCTCAAGACCTACCAGGCGCACGGGACCAAGACCCTTTCGGGCGAGGATGCGTTCCGCCTGTACGCCACCTACGGACTGCCGCTGGAGATAACGCGTGATGTGGTCCGCGAACGCGGGATGGAGGTGGATGAGGCTGGGTTCCGCGGAGCAATGGACAGCCACCGCGAAGCCTCGGGCGCAGGACAGGCCATGGGCGAATTGGGCGGGGAGGATGTGGCGATCTACCGCACCCTGCGTGAGCAATTGGTGGCCGAGGGTGTGTTGCCGGAGAGTGGGGTGGAATACGACCCGTATTCTGGATTCGAAGTTGTTGAACCGATCCTGGCCATTCTCAAGGGTGGTCTGCGAGTGAGCGAGGCCGTGGTCGGCGATAAGGTGGAGATCGTCCTGGGGCGGACTTGCTTCTACCTCGAAGCGGGCGGGCAGGTAGCCGACTCGGGCGAGTTGCGCTCCAACAACCCGGCCTCGGATGAGGTCAAATGGCAGGTCACCGTTGGCGACGTGCGCCGCCCTGCCGCCGGGATGATGGTTCACACGGGTGAGGTGACTGAGGGCCGGGTGCGCCAAGGCGACCTGGCCACTGCGGCCGTTGACGAAGAGCGGCGTTGGGACATCATGCGCAACCATACCGCCACTCACCTGCTGCATGCGGAACTGCGCTTCGTTCTCGGCAATCACGTGCGGCAGGCCGGCTCCCTGGTTGCGCCCGACCGCCTGCGATTCGATTTCACCCATCCCACCATGGTCAGCCAGCAGGATTTGGAGCGTATCGAGCGCTTTGTCAACGAGGCCATCCTCGCGAATTACTCCGTCAGCACCGCCCTCAAACCGCGCGAACGGGCCATCAGCGAAGGCGCCATGGCGCTCTTCGGAGAGAAATACGGCGAGACCGTGCGAACCATCGCCATCGGCGAGCCCGAGATCTTCTCGCATGAGTTGTGCGGAGGAACGCACGTTTTCCAGACCGCAGACATCGGACCCTTCCTCATCGTGAGCGAGAACAGTGTGGCCGCTGGCGTGCGGCGCATCGAAGCTGTAACGGGGCACGCGGCGGTCGACCTGCTGCAAGACCGCAATCGCACCCTGCAGAACGCGGCCACCCACCTCGGCGTGGGCGTGGACCAACTCGACCAGAAGGTTCGAGAAGTGATTGAGGACCTTGATCGAACGCGGCGGGAGGTCCTGCACCAGCGCCAGGAAATGGCGCGGCGCGAGTTCGAAGGAGCGATGGACCACCCGCAGTCCATTGCCGGCGTCCCCGTTGTCACCGCATCGGTGGCCATGGCAGATGCCGACACCTTGCGCCTGCTGGCAGATGCCTTCCGCAAGCGCTACCCATCCGGCGTGGTGGCCGTGGCGGCCGCGCCCGAGGGCAAGCCAACCCTGGTGGTGGCCGTGAGCGAGGATCTCATTCAACGCGGAGTGAACGCCGCGGATCTGGCACGCGCCGCGGCGAAGATCCTTGGCGGAGGCGGGGGCGGGCGGCCCACCTTGGCCCAGGCCGGCGGCACCGATCCGTCACGCATGGCTGAGGCGCTCCAGGCCGTCAGCCAGATGGTTGCGGGCGCGCTCTCCTGAGCAGCCCCCGGCCGTGCGAGCACAGCCGCCAGGATAGCGGCAGCGCGTGAAAGACCAAATCATCACCGTTGAGCCGCACGACGACCTTGCCTCACTGCGTGACAAGATCCTGCGCACCCAGGCAGAACGGATACTCTTCCTCCCGGCGAGTCCCTCGTCCTTGCGCCGGCTCGACCTTGCCCTCTGCAAGCGCTGGGCCGCTGCCGTGGGCGCCAGCCTATGCCTGGTCTCATCGGATGCGTATCTCGCGCGGGCCGCCTCCCAGGCAGGAATTGCCTCGTTCCCCACAATCGACGAAGCGCTTGCCGTCGAAAAAAACCACCTCAAGACATCGGTCCCGCTCCCTCAACCGTGGCGCTCCAACGCCCGGTTTGTCGGTCAGAGCAAGCTGGGCGACGAACGTCTCTCCACGAGGCCGTTAGGCGATGGTCTTGTGGCTATGCGCAGCGCGAGCGAAATCAAGGACCTGGATCAGAAGAGACTGACCACACCCGGGCCTTTAAACCGCCGCCTGCGAGACGCGATCTTTCTCACCCCCCTCGTGCTTCTCGTCTCAACTGCCCTCCTTCTTCTTCCGTCAGCCGAGGTCGACATCGCCCTTCCCTCCCATGTAAGCCCTCAGACTCTC
>DATEAT010000024.1:0-7482 GCA_035288225.1 Anaerolineales bacterium
CTCCAACGCCGCGCGGGCAGAATTGTGGTCGGTGACGGCGATGCGCGACATCCCGGCGCGCCGAGCGGCGGCCAGCAGACGATCCGGCGCGAGCAGGCTGTCTTTCGAACGTTGTGTGTGCAGGTGCAGGTCAACCCGCCACATTGCCCGCTCCCGCCCGATCCTGGGCTTTCCACAAGATGGGTGTGGTGGCCCACACACCGAGCCCCAATGCCATGCCAAACCAGAGCGTACCCAGGCGGATGAGCATGGTGGCCGCGGCGGCCAGGCTATGCTCGGGGTGTATTGCCAGCACGAGCAGGCCGCTCAGGGTTGCCTCCACAGCGCCTACCCCTCCGGGTAACGCAGACACAGCGCCTACGACGGTTGAGAAAGCCAAGAGGAAGATCGCCAGTAGCAGAAGATGGGGCGAGGGGTCCAACCCCAGCCCGGCCAAGATGATGAAGAAGCCAACGCCCTCCCCCAGCCAGGAGACTGTTCCCAGCCCAACCGCCAGCGCGAGGGGCCGCGGTTTGAAAAGACGATAGGATGATTCATAGAAGGCACGCAGCCCGGCCACACGCGGGCCGAGCACGGGGAGGCGCGAAACCCACCCTAAAACGGCCAATGCGAGAGGGCGGATTTGCGACACCACGATCAGGCCTAGCACGCCCAGCGCGATCGCGAGGAAACCGGGCCAGAACTGAGGGTAGGTGAACACCCCTAGCGCGGAGAGGGCCATGACCGCCAAACCATCACTGATGCGCTCAGCGATGACAATCGGCAGCCCGCTGGCGAAGGGCAGCCCGGTCCATTCTGCCAGCCACACCGCCTTGAGGGCCTCGCCCACCTTGCCCGGGGTGAAGGCCAACGGGAAGCCGGCGACGAAAAGGCGCGCACTGCGTGAGGCAGAAAGGGACCGAACACCCAGCAAGCGCACATAGTAGTGCCACTTGAAGAACCGCAGCGTGTAGTTGAAGAGGGTGCAGCCAAGGACCAGCGGGAACAGGCGCCAATCGAATCGGCCGAGCGCATTTCGCAATGATGGCAGATCGGCCCAGAAGGCGAGCCCGACTATGGCCAGCACCCCCAGGCCAAGTCCGATCATCAAGCGATTCCGCAAACCGCTCATGCTATCGATTCTTGTCATTTACGGGGCGCCTGCACGGAGAGACATTCTTCCGGGCGCTCGCCGTGGGCAGGGTCTGGACCAGTATTGCGGAGAATCGGGCGCGCCGGCCCACCGCTTTCAATCTGCGTCGCGGCCAAGAGTCCCCCTGCAGACGGTCAGCGAATGAGAACGCGCCACAATGCCAATGCGGCGAGCACGCCCAGCAGGAGCAGCGCTGCACCCGCCTGCACCACGGTCTTGGGTTCCATCCCGGGCATGACGACCAGCCCATCGCCATACGACTTGAACAGCCTGCCCCAGGCAGTCTTGAGCGCCTCACGCACGCGCCGCCGGCCGATAAACGGGTACCAGTAGACGTTATGGTAGAAGTTGGAGGCGAAGTAGGCCCACGGCACGAGAGGCGTGCGCAAGAGGAGCGGCTCCGCGAAGTGCAGCCAGCCGTGGTAGATCGCCTTCTGCCCGCGCGAGGCGAACGTGTCCTCCTGGCGGAAGTTCCACGGGGTTTCTTGGGTGATGTCGTATCCGACGATTTTGATCTGCCGCGGATCACCCACGCCCAGCTCCATTTCGTGTGCGCGGCGGATGAAGCGAATCGTCATCGGGTCGAACCCCTGCAAGCGGGCCGAGACCGAATCGATGGCCACCTGGTCGGCCGAGGCGAGCAGGATGTTCTTCTCATGCCAGCGCATGGCGCGCGGCCCCGGTCCATCGCCGGCAAACGTCCCGTCCATCACGGCAAAGAGGCCCGGGTGGATTTCCTGCTGGATCATCAAGAGGTCGACCAACGTGTCGTGGATAACCGAGTGGGTCCAGTGCCGCTGGCGGTGGAGCAGCCCGCCGAAGGCGTTCTTCATCGCCCCGGTGATCGTGGTGAAAACGTGGGTCTTCACCGTGGGCAGATGGACGATGTTCATGCCCACCAGCGCCTTGGGTATGTAGACTCCCTCGCGATAGACCTTGTCGAGCACCAGCAGCGGCCGCTTCGGCTCGTAGCGGAACCAGTCGAACTTCTGTTCGTAGAGGTAGACGCACGGGACGCCGTACTTGTCGGTGACGAACTTGTGCTTGTTGTTCGCCTCGCCAACTCGCGTATCGACGACCACCGTGTCGTTGTGGATTCCGACCAGGTCGGTGTAGCCGGCATGCCGCAGCCCAAGGATCGCCCCCTCGATTTGCCACGGCGTCGAGGAGCACGCCGGGTACCACGTCTGCCACGAGATGTTGATCTTCAGCCCGGTCGGCACACCGCGCGGCAGCGCCTCGCGCACGCCGGCCATTTCCATGACTCGCTGGATATCCTCCACCACCGTCGCCGGCGTGGTCTTGAGCACGGCAACCTTGCCTCGGCCTGTACGATTCCCCATCGACCGTCTCCACTCATTTGACGCGAGATGAATTACAATCGCCTCGCCGTGCACCACGGCATGCATGGCGGCCGGCTTGGCGATTGTACTCCAGTCGTCAGGCCCGGCTCGCGAATACCGCTCCCGGCGACATCGCCGCCGACGATGATCCCCGGGCCAGAGGCCGCCCCGCTCGCGGAGGAGTTGAAGCATGCGCCTGAAGGGGAAGAAGATTGCCTATCTTGTTGGACCCGGGTTTGAGGATCTGGAGTTCTGGGTGCCTCTCATGCGCCTGCAAGAAGAAGGTGCCATCATCACCGCGGTGGGTCTGAACGCCGGCGAGGAGTACATCGGCAAACAGTCGCTGCAGGCCTGCTCCGATGTGGGCTGCGATGAGGTCACCGCCGATGAGTTCGATGCGGTGGTCATCCCCGGCGGCTGGGCGCCCGACAAGTTGCGGCGCTACGAGGGCATCAAACGTCTGGTGCGCGAGGCCTATCGCAGCGGCAAAGTCGTCGGCATGATCTGCCATGCCGGGTTGGTCGGCATCAGCGCCGGCATCGTCAAGGGTCACGAGGCCACTGGCAGCCCGGGCATTCGCGACGACCTGGTCAACGCCGGCGCGATCTGGCGCGACGTCCCGGCGCTGCGCTCCAAGAACTTGGTCTGGGGGCGGGTGGTGGCGGACCTACCGGATTTTTGCCGCGAGCTTGTCAACGCACTCAGCGAAGAGGCCTAGACCGCCTGGCAACCTCGTCTCCGCTTCACAAATCGGCCGGCGTGCCTGCGCACATGCCGGCCGATTATTCTCCTCAAGGCCACGAATCGTTGCTTACTGCACCGGGATCTCACTCGACGGCCCCGGCTGTCACGTCGCCGATTGATTGCTCGCCGCGGTTGTGACGACAGCGGGCCGCCGCGGCAGCGACCGCCGCTCCACCTCCCGCGACCTAAGGCTCGTCGGCAATCCTCCCCCTGCTCGGCGGGTTCCAGTCATGGTATGGTGTTCTGCAAGAGGCGGCGAGCCACGCACCGCCAGCCTCGGGGGCATTGCGGATTGCTATGGACACATTGCTAATCGCCGTTTTGGCCGGGCTGGCCCTCCTTCTGGTCTTGATTCTCGCGCTGCTCATCGTGCTGCTGTTTCGGCGCTCGGCCGAAGGCGGCGTGGTGGTTGGCCCGCTGCAAAGCCTGACCCAATCCATCGGCGCCCTGCAGAGCGAGGCACGCACGCTGGCTGAACGTCTGGCCGCCATGGAACGCGGTCAGGCCAAAGTGGGCGAAGACGTGGCGGCGGTTTCGACCCGTCTGGTGCACACGGGCGCGCTTGCCCAAGGGCTGACCGACACCACCGCCTCGATTCGCGAGGGGCTGGCTTCGGCCCAGGAAACGCTGAGCGCCTTGCGTTCGCAAGCCTCCGCCCGCCAGGATATCGAACGCCAGACGTCGGAATCGATCCGTCGCCTGGAGGCGGTGATCGCCGGGACGCAATCGCGCGGCGCGGCGGGCGAGAACATCCTCGACCTGGTGCTGGCACAATTGCCGGCCGAATGGCAAGTGCGCAACTTCCAAATCGGCAACAAGATGGTGGAGTTCGGCCTGCGCCTGCCTAACAACCTTATCCTGCCCATCGACAGCAAGTGGACCTCCGCCGGGTTGCTGGAACAATTGGCCGACACTCACGATCCGGATGAGCAACAACGCCTCAAGGCGCAAATCGAGAAGGCGGTGCTGGCCAAGGCGCGCGAAGTGCGCAAGTACATCGACCCGAGCGCGACCGTCAGCTTTGGAATCGCTGCAGTGCCCGACGCGGTGTACGACCTGTGTTCCGCCGTGCGAGTCGAAGTCATGGAGATGGGAGTGGTGCTGCTGAGCTACAGCCTCTTCATCCCATACCTTCTGCTGGTGTACCAGACCACCCTCAACGCCTCCCACGATTTGGACCTGCAGCAGGTCGGTGCATACATCCAGCGCACGCAGGAGAGCCTGACCGCCCTGCAAGCGGAACTCGAAGGGCGTCTCTCCAAGGGCATCACCATGGTCGAGAACTCGCGCGACGAGCTGCGGCTCCTGGCGAGCCGCGCGGCGCTGGGGCTCACCAGCGTGCAACTCTCTTCGGGGGCGCAGGCCGACGCGCCGACACCGCGCGTCGATTGACCCCCGCCGGTCGTACGATCGAATCTATAGACCGTTGACCCTTACCCCCAAGAATCGACGCCGGTGCGACGCGAGTCCCGCGGTTCGCCTCGCGTTGCGCTCGTCGGCCGCGCCCGGGCTGCGCTCCACGCACGCACGCCGTGCTATAGTTGTCCCCTCTATGGCCGACACTCCCGACTCCCTCATAATTCCTGCAACGGTTGCTTCTCATTCTCGTACCCGGGCTATCCTCGAAGCAGTCATCGCCTCGATGATTTGGGCCACCTCGTTCGTCTTCGTCCGGGTGGGCATGGACGAAGTCGGCCCGCTGACCATGGCCGGCTTGCGCTATTTCGCCGCCTTTGTGCTCATGCTGCCTTTCATCCGCTGGCGAGCGAACGCGCGCGCCTTGCGCTCAAAGGGCGTCTGGCTCAGGTTGATTGGGATCGCGCTGGGTGTCTACACGGTGGGCAACGGAGCACTCTACTGGTCGTTGAAGTACATTTCACCCACCACCGCCTCGTTCATCGTCGGGCTGCTCCCGCTCCTGGTGCTGGCGGCCGGGATCGCCTACTTGCGCGAACGGCCGACCATGCGCCAGGTTGGCGGCGTGGGCCTGTGCGTGGCGGGGTGTGCGCTGTTCTTCGCGATGGGGCTCGCGCCGGGTCAACCGCTGGGCCTGGCGATCGCTGTGATCGGGGTGGTAGGCTTTGCCGTGTTTGCCATCCTCAGCCGAGACGTGGCGCGTATGGGCCAACTCGACACTTTCACCTTGACCGCCCTGCCCTTGGGGCTCGGCGGCGCGTCACTGCTTATCCTGGCCATCTCGGTCGAGGGAGTCACGCTGCCCTCATGGCGAGTGTGGGCCCTAGTCGCCTGGCTGGCATCGGTCAACACGGTGCTCGCCTACATTCTCTACAATCGATCGCTCAAAATCCTGACCGCTCTCGAAGCCAATGTGGCTATGAACCTCTCGCCTTTCGCAACCGCGCTGGTGTCATTCGTGATCCTCGGCGAACGGTTGACGCCCGTGCAGGTCATCGGCATGGTCATCGGGATTGTGGGTGTCGCATTGGTGCAGGTTTCCGCTCGCCCGAGCGTATGAGGCTCCGACCCCCAAAGAGCCGTTCGAGAGAGCGGCGTGTTGTCCGGGAGCGCGACGTGACCACAGAAGTCAGTGCGGAATTGGCAGCCCTCTCCGCTGGAGCCGAGGCGACTCAGGCGCTCGCCGCATTCCGAAGGGACTACCCCTCCCGTACGCTCGAGATGGAGGGTGTGACCTGGGCCTATCGCGTGGGCGGCGCCGGGGGCAGGCCTTTGCTGCTTCTGCCCGGGCTGCAGGGTGCGGGCGAGGCCGCCTTCGAACTGGCCGAGCACTTCGCGCGAACACGTCGGTTTATCGCGCCTTCGTATCCGGCCGAGGCCACGAGCATGCAAGCGCTGGTGCGCGGTACGACGGCCATCGTGGAAGCCGAAGGTGGCGGCGCTGTGCATGTTCGCGGCGCGTCATTTGGCGGGTTGGTTGCTCAGTGGCTAGTTCGCCAGGCGCCGCACGTCGTTCACTCGCTGATCCTTTCGCATACCGGTGCGCCCAATCCCGAGAGCGCACGGGCCAACCGCCGGGTGCTGACCATGCTGCGCCTGATGCCCGCGCCCTGGGTAAGTGCGCTCATGCGCGCCACAAGCGAGCGGGCGCTGGCTCCGCTGGCCGATGCCCGCCGGGAATTCTGGCGGGCCGCGAACAACGATCTGCTGCGCCAGTTCACCAAGCGCGCCGTCATTGCGCGCTACCGGGCCGCAGTCGATTTCGACCTGCAATCGCGATTCTCGCCCGGCGATCTGACCGGCTGGCCCGGGCGCCTGCTCATCCTCGAAGGCGAGGACGACCCGCTGGTAGAAGCGGACACGCGTGCGGCCCTGCGAGCGCTCTACCCGCAAGCGCAGATCCACACCTTCCACGGAGCGGGGCATGCGGCGGCCATGGCGGACGTGCCCGGCTATGTGAGGGTCATCGACCGGTGGCTTGCAGATGGCGGGGACTGAAATCACCTCTTTGCGTGTCAGCGAACGCGAGTCGAATCGTGCACGTGGTCACAACGCAGCCGAAAGCCCGGAAGGCGCGTAACGGGTGGTGCCTCTTTCACGCGCCCTCGGATGCGGGTGGGATCGAACTCTTGCATCCACCCGTCCGCGGGCATAAGCCATTCAACGCTTTCCTTGGCAACTCTTGCCACCGGAAAGGGCACCAAACATGCCTGACGCAATTTACCCGCAAGATTCACGTAAGAGAAGCGGTGGGTAATCGCCCTACAATGGGCGTGTAAGGTCTGCACATTACCAAGTCCGATAAAGGCAAAGCCGGCGAAAGCCGGCGACGCAAAGCCATGGGTCTAAAACCACCAGCGGTGGTCACGACTGCCAGGTTGCCGAAGACGCTCAATGACAGATTTGAACTTGCACCGCGTCTTTCGGGCCTGGCCATGCCAGGCCCGTTCGTTTTCCCGCGCCGTTGGTGATACCTTCGGACCCTCGTCGGCGCGAGAATGACCGGCACGCGCCGGAGGAGGTGATCCTCATGAGTACCAGCACCCGCTCTGCCCCTTCCAGTCTCACCACGGGGCACACTCCGCCCCGCCCGCGGCGCGGCCAGGCGGCTGTCGAATTCGCGCTCATCTTGCCAGTGCTGATCATGATCGTCTCATCGGTCTTCGAGTTCGGGCGGCTTTTCATCGTTTACAGCAGCCTGTCGAATGCTGCGCAAGAAGCGACCCGCTACGCTCTCGCCTCTGGGACGAATGGTTCGGGCACCCTGCACTTCCTCGACTGCGCGGGCATCCGCGCGGCCGCCAAGCGCTCGGCCAGCCTGCATGCTTTGGAGGATAGCGACATCGA
>DATEAT010000025.1:0-5845 GCA_035288225.1 Anaerolineales bacterium
CGCCATGGCGTGCCCCAACTTAGCGAATTCGAATCTGGGACGCTTGTGACAGACGATGTCCCCGCGCGCAAGCCACTCCAAGATTGCCGCGGCGCCTCGCAATGACATTCGTGTATCGGGCACGGCATGCCGTGCCCGAACGGAAGCAACTGGGAGCGGCGTTGAGGTGTGGGAGTCTGGGAGTGGGGGGCGAAGCTCCCCACTCCCAGAGAGGAAGATTCTCCCCCTCCCTCAAGGGTGGGGGCAGGGGGTGGGTCAACCCTCACACCGGCTGATGGATATGGTCCGGTGTGTATTGGATCGCGCCCCCTCGCGCCGGGTCGTACAGGTCGAGCAGCGCTTCGAGCGGCCGGCCTGCGCGCCCGGGCTTCCATAGTTCGAGCACCGTATCCCCATGGTAGAGCATCGGCCAGCGCACGAAGGCGCGTGAATCGGCCGGGTCGTTGATCGACCGTGCGCGGCGTGCCGCGTCTTGAGCCAAACCGCACATCAGGTCGGTGCCGCAGCCGAAGCCATAGGGATACAACTGGCGGTTGGCCGGCACCGTTTCAATCACGGCCGGGTCGGCGCTCTCGACCCCCACATGCACGTGGATGCCCGCGCGCACGATCGGCGCTTCGACGTCGCCTCGCGGGTCGGGCGTCCATTCGCCATGCGCCGCCTGACGCAGGCGAACCCTCGGCACCGACCCCAGCATGGCGAACATCTCGAGCGCCTCTACCGACGGCCCTTTGGGCGTGACCCCGGGCGGGGCGAGCACCACCAATTTGCCATCGCGCGTCCCGCCGATCGCCACCACCTCGTCGCGCCGCAGCGCGCGCTTATCCACTTCCCAGCTGCCGGAGGCGGTGACCATCATCGTTTGCGTGCCCGGATCGTAGGCGAAGAGCATACCTTCGCTGAAGCCCTTCATGCCCAGGTAGCGTTCGTACACGCGTGCCAGGTTTTCCGAAACATATCCGCCGATGCGCTTCGGCGCGGGCAGCAGTCCCAGGCGGTCCATGCGGCGCCCGGCATCAACCAGCGCCTCCGGCGTGGGTGAATCCAGCCACGCCTCCCGCGAGAGTCCGTTCTCATCGACGACGTAATCCCCACCCACTTCGTGCGCGCAGGCCGCCGTCACCAACCGGTCGCGCACCCGCTGCGCCACCTCGTGCCCGTCGCTCGGGTGTCCGCCCTCCATGGTGCAGGTCGTGGCTTCGAGCAGCGTGCCGCTCTGCCGATCGCCGCTCACGAAGACCACCTTGGGCACGCCCTGGCGGGCCATGAAGAGGCGTGCGATCTCGGCCGCTTCCGCGTGCGGCAGGGTGCTCAGCCGCTCGGGAACCGCGACCAGCATCACCAGGTTCTCCGGCCGGCGTTTGAGATTGAATTCGCGCATGAGGGTGAGTGCGAGCGGCAGCGGGCGTTCGGGGATACGTTCGGCCAAAGGCCGCGGGGAGTCCGGGACTTGGCCAACCGCCAGCATCAGGTGCACGTCTTCGGCGTGGCTATCTACAATCAGGTGCCCTTGTTCGCGGAAAGCCGCCAACAACTGGGCCAGGAACTCAGTCAGCAGCCTGTCGTCCATCTCAGCTTTGCCCAGCACCGCCACGCGGCGCGGCTTCCACCACGAGGTCGCGCGCACGTCGCTCAGTGGAGAAATGGAAAAATCAGCGACAGGTTCTCTCTCGCTCATGTCCCTCCTCCTTTGGGGCAGGCCTCGGATTGTACCAAGCGACCCCCTGTGCTTGACACCCCTCGCGGGAACAGGGTAGAATCCCTGAAATCACGCGGGCCTGTAGCGCAGTTGGGAGCGCGCTTCAATCGCACTGAAGAGGTCGAGGGTTCGAATCCCTCCAGGTCCACTGGCCGAGGCCCCACTCCACGGCCTGTACCGCAATTCACATGGGCCCATAGCGCAGATGGGAGCGCGTCTCAATGGCATTGAGAAGGTCGAGGGTTCGAATCCCTCTGGGTCCACCTTCGCGGTCAGCCTGGCGTGTGTCCTCAGGCTGACCTTCGCCAATAGGTCGGCGTCGTACCGGAGCAGTGCCCCTCGCGGGCCGGTAGGCCATCCGCCAGAGAACGGGGCCGGGAGCGCGTCACAAACTCTCGCGCGGTGAAACCCCGCAGCGCAGCGGAGCGCATCAGGCCGAACTCGCCGGTCGGTCCCCACGGTGACCGCGCCCCGCCACACGGCGGCGGGTTTGCCCGTTATCGCTTCAAGCGCCTGGGGCACGATCCAGGAATCAGGGTGGTACCGCGAGGTTGCCCCTTCGTCCCTGAGCGAAGGGGTTTCTTATTTGTAGAGACCGGTCGGCCTGGCCCGGCGCGGGGTGCGTAGGGCGACACGCCTTACCGGCGGCCGCATCGCACGTCAGTCTTATCGCTCGAGGATGTGATCTATGGCGACAAAGAAGAAGACCGTATCGAAGAAGACCAGCGCACGTGCTACGCCGAGCCGAGGCACGGCTAAACGCACGACACCGGCCAAGCCCAGCGCACCGGCAGCGCGCGCGCGGAAGCCGCGGGCCTCCGCACGGCCGAAGGCCGCGCCGCGCCGGGCCACACCCCGCGCAGCCAAGGCCTCGAAGGCGCGCAGCACGGAATACCGGCCGCAGGAATTTGAAGCAGCGTGGATGGCCACGTGGGAGGCCTCCCACCTCTACAAGACCACCCCGGCCGACGAGCGGCCCAAGGCCTACATCCTCGATTTCTTCCCGTATCCCTCAGGCGACGGCCTGAGCGTCGGCCACTGCCGCAACTACGTGCCGACCGATGTGCTCAGCCGCTACCATCGCATGCGCGGCTACAACGTACTGCACCCGATGGGCTGGGACGCCTTTGGCCTGCCGGCCGAGAATGCGGCCATCAAGCTCAAGACCAACCCGGCCAAGCTCATCGAGCGCTTCTCGGCCAACTACAAGCGCCAGTTCCGGCTGCTCGGCATCTCCTTCGATTGGGACCGCGAGATCAATTCCTCCAAGCCGGAGTATTACCGCTGGACGCAGTGGATATTCTTGCAGCTGTACCAGGCCTGGTTCGATCCGCGCACGAAACGCGCGCGGCCGATCGCCGAACTTGAGGCAGAGCTGGCACGGCGCGGGTCGGGCGATATCTCCGGCGCGAAGCCAATGACCGCCGAGGCGTGGACGAGAATGACCCTCGCGCAGCAGCGCGAGTATCTCAGTACGTTCCGCCTGGCCTATCGCGCACCGGCCGAGGTCAACTGGGATCCGGTGGATAAGACCGTATTGGCGAATGAAGAAGTCGTCGACGGCCGCGGCTGGCGCAGCGGGGCGCTGGTCGAGCGCAAGCGCCTGATGCAGTGGTTTTTCCGCATCACCGCCTATGCCGACCGCCTGCTGGCCGATCTCGACACGATCGATTGGCCCGAGCATATCAAGACCATGCAGCGCAACTGGATCGGGCGCAGCGAAGGCGCGGAGGTCGATTTTGCCACCCAGGCCGGGCCGCTGCGAGTGTTCACCACGCGGCCGGATACGTTGTGGGGCGCCACCTTCATGGTGCTCGCGCCGGAGCATGCCGCCGTCGCGCGTCTCACCACTCCCGAGCAGCGCGCGCAGGTGGAGGCGTACGCCGCCTCCGCGCGGCGCATGAGCGAGGCCGACCGCACCGCGGCCGAGAAGGATAAGACCGGCGTGTCTACCGGCGCCTACGCGGTGGACCCGGTCGACGGCCGGCGCATCCCGGTGTGGGTGGCCGACTATGTGTTGAGCGGCTACGGCACCGGCGCGATTATGGCCGTGCCTGGGCACGACGAGCGCGACTTCGCCTTCGCCCTCAAGTATGGGCTGCCCATCTTGCCGGTCATCGATCGCACCGATGGACTGACCAAGTCCTTCGCCCTGGGTGGGACGATGAAGGAGGGCTTCGCCGAGGCGCTGCGCCGCGAGGCCATTCCGTTTGAAGAACGCCAGGGCTCGCTGTACATCACCATTCCGCCGGCCAAGGTCGAGCGCTACATTGAGATCGCAGCCCAGCACGTGCGGCCGGATTCGTGGAACGAGGTGGTCGGCACGCGCTGGCTGTTCATCTTTGCCGACGGCCTCCAGCGCTGGGACGGCATGGAAAGCGAGCAGCGCATTCTCGCGCGCTGTCAGGCGCTCGAGCCGGACGTGCGCGGCAAGCGCACGGTCATGGAGATGCTGCACTCGGTCGAGTTCTACCGCGACGCGCTGTTCCACGCCGAATACGGCGACATGATCCACTCCGGCGAATTCAGCGGCACACCGGGGGAGGTGGCCGTCGCGCGCGTCACCCAGTGGCTCGAGCGCGAGGGCAAGGGCACGCGGCGGGTCAACTACAAACTGCGCGATTGGGGCATCAGCCGCCAGCGCTACTGGGGCACGCCCATCCCGGTCGTCCACACCGAGCAGGGCGAAGTGCCGGTGCGCGAAGAAGAATTGCCGGTGCGCCTGCCGGACGTGGACAGTTACGAGCCGACCGCCACCGGAGAATCACCGCTAGCGACCATCCCCAAGTTCGTGAATGTCACCTTGCCCGACGGCACCCGTGGCCGGCGCGAGACGGACACGATGGGCACGTTCGCCTGCTCGTCGTGGTACTTCTTGCGCTTCGCGGATCCACATAACAAAGAAGCGGCCTTCGACAAGGAGCAGGCGGCCTACTGGCTGCCGGTGGATATGTACGTGGGCGGTGCGGAGCACGCGGTCATGCATCTGCTCTACGCCCGCTTCTGGACCAAGGTCCTGCACGACCTTGGGTTTGTGCCGTTTGTCGAACCGTTCAAGCGCCTGCGCAATCAGGGCATGATCCTGGCCCCCGACGGCAAAGAAAAGATGTCGAAGAGCAAGGGCAATGTGATCACACCGGACGAGGTGATCGCGGAGTACGGCGCCGACGCGCTGCGCGCCTATGAGATGTTCATTTCCGAGTTCGAGCAAACGACGCCCTGGAACACGAATGGCCTGGCCGGCACATATCGCTGGTTGCGCCGGGCCTGGGAGCTGTTGCTCGCACGCGCCACACCGCCTCCCGCAGGGGAGACGACTCCGGCGCTTGACCGGGATCTGGCTCGCATCACGCACAAGACCCTTCGCAAAGTCTCGGGCGATATCGAAGGCTTCCGCTTCAACACGGCCATCTCCGCGCTGATGGAATTCACCAATGCCATCGGCGAGGCGGCTGGCCGCCCGGTTTCGGCCGAGGTGTATCACCAGGCGCTGGATGCGCTGCTCTTGATGCTCGCGCCCATTGCTCCCTTCCTGGCGGAAGAGGTATGGCACCGATTGGCACGCAAGGGATCTGTGCACCAGCAGCGCTGGCCGGCGTTCGATGCGGCGCTCGCGGTGGATGAGACCGTCACCCTGGTGCTGCAAGTCAACGGCAAAGTGCGCGACCGGCTGGTGGTGCCGGCCGACATCTCCGAGGTCCAGGCGCGCGAGATGGCGCTGGCTTCCGAATCGATCAAACGCTGGCTGGAGGGAAGGGTTCCACGCCAGGTGGTGGTGGTGAAGGGCAGGCTGGTCAACGTTGTTGTTTGAGGCAAATGACTGCCTCCGAGAGATGGCAAAGCGCTAGCAGGCTACTGAATGAGGACCTTAGCCTCAAAACCCACACCCTCGTTCCGAGGGCAGGCCCCCAACCCCTCCCGCGCCGAGCTGGCGAGTTAGCGCAAGGCTGTCACGCCGGGGGAGGGGAGAGGATTTCAAGGAGGCGGGGGGCCGAGGGCCCCCCGCCTCCTTGGGTTTCTCCACCCCATCTCCGCCAGACTCTGCTGTGTCGAAGAAAGCTCCCAGGCGGAGAGGGGGCAGGGGGTGAGGCGAGAGATCCTTTTTCGGCAAGCTGGAAGCAAATGTCATAGAACCAGGGTCTGCTC
>DATEAT010000026.1:0-45862 GCA_035288225.1 Anaerolineales bacterium
CCCGGCGCGCAAGGTGGCGCCGATGACATCTGGACTATGGATCTTGCCAATGGTGAGCGGCGCGATCTTACCAACACGCCCGAGCGATTCGAAGAGGACCCCGAATGGTGGCCGGGACGCAACGACGTCGTTGTCTTCAGCTCCGATGTGGAGTGCTGCATGGCCAGCCGCGCCTTCTCCACCATCGTCGGTTTGGATGGCAAGGGCTATTCGATCCTCGACGAACAGCATGGCGGATCACGTTCGCTCTCGCCCGACGGTCAGACCATGGCCTACGGCGCCTTTCAGAGCACCGGTTGGCTGTTACGGCGGGGAGCGGGTCCCGAAGCCTTCGATCCGGCAGCCTACGGCGTGAGGGTGGAGAAACTGTACCTCCCGGAGTGGTCACCCGACGGCAATCGGTTGGCGTGGTTCGTATCCGGCGATTTCGATGCGAATGGCAAGAGCGACCTGGCGGTCGCGATATTCGATATTCAAGCGAAGCATGCGTATCTCTTCCATTCTTACTCCCCGATCGCAGGAGGGGACTTCGTCAACGAGTTGGCCTGGAGTCCGGACGGCGTGTGGCTTGCAATTGTGACGGCCGGTGAGCCGCCGGCAACGGGGCACGGGCGCAATCTGTGGATTGCACACCCCGACGGTAGCCAGGAGCGGTTCATCGCGGAAGGGGGCTCGCCGGTGTGGAGCTCAAGTTCACAGGCGCTGGCATTCCTCGAAGCCACAGCCTCCGGTCAGCCCGAGCCGCGCCTGGTGAGCATGACCTCCTTCGAGGTTGAGCCCATGCCAACCGCGCTGCCGTCGGGCATCCTCTTCCTGCTCGATTGGGTGCGACCGTAGCGCTCGCGGGAGGTGCCGACGCATTTCGAGGGCCGACCGCTGCAGATCGGCCCTTCTCGTCATCGCGAGGGGGAAGCCTCTCCTCTGTCATTCCGAGGCGGCGGAGCTGCCGAGGAATCTCGGCCTGCGATCGCACAAAGCCCTCAGCCGCCGGATGAGAGTCGCATCGAGCGGCCGAGATAGCCCGTCATTGCGAGCCCCGTTCTGCGGGGCATAGCAATCTTGGAATACCTTCAGGGCAAGCCCATGTCCTCGAAAGCGTCTACGGACAATGTCACCTCGCCACACGGGCACGCCATGGCGTGCCCCAACAAGGACCACATCGTCGTCCCGAGGGGCGCGGCCGCCGATGAGATACAGCATGCGATCGCAGAGAGGCCGCGTCCACCCATCGCGCACCACCCGGCGGCTCTGCCCAACGCGGTCATCCTGCCCAGGCCGCACGCTTGCGCAACTTGGTAAGGCATGCTATGCCCTCCTGCGAGTCTCTTCGCCGGTTTCTCCCTCATTCCGATAATCGAATAGAATTCACACTCTCGGTGGAGGAATTAGGATGTCGCCCAAACGGTATTACATCATCGCCAACCCCGCGGCCGGTCATGGCGCAGCGGCACGCGCTATCCCGCGGCTCGAAGCGCTCTGCCGCACCATCGGGCTCGAGTTCGACTTGGTGCGTACTGAGCGCCGCGGCCACGCCATTGATTTGGCGCGCGAGGCGGCGCTTGCCGGCGCGGGTGTGGTGGTGGCGGCCGGCGGGGATGGCACCACGAACGAGGTGATCAACGGCCTGATGCAGGCCAAACGCAAACGCGGGACGACCTCGGCGCTCGGCATCCTCGGCATCGGCCGCGGAAACGACTTTGCCCATACGGTCGGCGTGCCGAAGGACCTGAGCGCCGCGTGCGATACGCTCGTCGCCGGCTTTCTGCGGCCGATCGATCTTGGGCGCGTGACGGGCGGCATCTTCCCCGAGGGGCGTTTCTTCGGCAACTGCGTCGGGGTCGGCTTCGACGCCATCACCACCATCGAGGTGATGAAACTGCCGCGCTACGGCGGGTTTGTGAGCTTCTTCATCGCCGTGATGCGCACCATCTTCCTGTACTACAAAGGCCCGCTGGTACGCATCGAAATGGATGACCGCAGCCTGACCCAGCCCGTGCTGCTCGTCTCGGTGATGAACGGGCGACGGCTGGGCGGCGGGTTCTGGATGGCGCCCGAGTCGCTGCCCGACGACGGCCTGTTCGACTTGTGCATCGCGCATGAGGTGGGTCGCCTGCGCATCTTGGGGATGATCCCCCACTTCCTGCGCGGCACGCAGGCCTCCCAACCCGAGATCACCATGAGCCGCGCGCAGCGCATTGCCATCATCGCTGAGCGGGGCGTGCTGCCCGCCCAGACCGATGGCGAGATCATCTGCGAAGATGGGGTGCGGCTCGATATCGAACTCCTGCCGCGCGAACTCGAGGTCGTCAGCGCGGAACCCGGGCGGCCCGCATGAAGCTGCGTCAGCGCCTGGTTGTCCTCTTCTTTCGCGGTCTGACCTCGCTCATGTGCCGCATCGACGATGCGCAGCTCGCGCGCGTTCCGTTGCGCGGGCCGCTCATCATCTACACCAACCACGTCAACCTGCTCGAGATCCCGATCATCTACACCCGGCTGCATCCGCGCCCGATCCACGGGCTGGCGTTTGCAGACCGATGGAATAACCGCCTGCTGGGCTGGGTGCTCGACGCGTGCGAATCGATCCCGCTGCACCGCGGCGAACCCGATCTCGCCGCGCTGCGCGCGGGCATCGAGCGTCTGCGCGAAGGGCACATCCTGCTCATCTCGCCTGAGGGAACGCGCAGCGGGCATGGCCGCCTGCAGGCGGCTCACGCGGGCGTCGTGACCCTGGCGCTGCATAGCGGCGCGCCGCTGCTGCCCATTGCCTATGTCGGCGGCGAACACTACAAGGAAAATCTACGCCGGCTGCGGCGCACCGACTTTCACTTGGTGGTCGGCCAGCCGCTGCGCCTCGAGGCGCGCGGCGCGCGGGCCACGCGCGAAGTGCGCGAGCAAATGCTCGACGAACTCATGCACGAACTGGCCGCGCTCATGCCGGAGGAGTTCCACGGGGAGTACGCCAGCCCGCGAGATGGCGCGGGCATGTACCTCCGCCGCGCGTGACGAGCGAGAGCAGGTTGCCTGCGGTCGTCCCGGTCGAAGCGGCTGCCTCCCCCATTGTGCGAAAGTGCGCCGGACACACGACCGCCTGCACGGGATCCCCGGACGATCAGTCATCAGAAGGTTTCACACCTGGCGGAGTTCATCGACCCCCGGGCCTATGATCGGACGGTTTCCATCCGATTGACGTCGTCATCTATCGAGGTCGTTCATGGATTCCCTGGCTCGCACCGCACGCAGGATCACCTGGACTCTATTCGCCGCACAGAGCCTCGGGTCGGCTTCATTCATTTCCGCCGCCACGCTTAGTTCGATTCTGGGTGCCCGCCTGGGCGGCAGCGCCGCCTACGCCGGCCTGCCCTCGGCAGTGAGCCTGCTGGGCGGTGCGCTTGCCGCTCCGATGTGGAGCCTGCTCATGGACCGCTACGGGCGCCGCAACGGATTGGCATTGGGGCTCCTCATCGGGGTCATCGGCTCAGGTGTGGCATTTGGCGCCATCGGTGGCGGCGGCATGTTGGCGTTCCTCGGCGGAATGGGGCTGATGGGCCTGGCGAACGCCGCGCTTGGGCTGGGACGCTTTGCTGCGGCCGAGGTGCATCCGCCTCATCAGCGCGGGCGAGCCATTTCCTACGTTGTGATCGGCGGCACTGTCGGGGCCATCGCCGGGCCGCTGCTCGTTGCACCCTCCGGCGCTCTTGTACTCCTATCTGGGTTCGATGCGCTGGCCGGGCCTTATGCCGTAAGCCTCATCATGTTGCTGCTCGCTGCGGGAGTCATCTTCGTTTGGCTGCGCCCCGATCCGCGCGAAATCGGGCGCCAGGTCGCTAAGGACTATCCGGGAGATCGCGCGGTCTCCGCAGAAGCGCGGCCGATGCGGGCCATTCTGCGCCAGCCGGCGGCGCAGGTCGCCATGTTGGCGATGGTCTTCGCCCAGATGATCATGGTCGCGATCATGGTGATCACCGCGCTGCACATGCGTTCGCATGATCACTCGCTCGGCCACGTCTCGGCAGTGATCTCCGCCCACACCGTGGGCATGTTCGCCTTTTCCATCATCTCGGGCGCGCTGGCCGACCGCTGGGGGCGCGGACCAACCATCCTCCTGGGTTCGGGGATGCTCGTCGGGGCGTGCTGGAGCGCGACGCTCTCGCCCGAACTGGTGCCCCTCGCCTTCTCCCTCTTTCTGCTGGGCCTCGGTTGGAACTTGTGCTTCGTGGGCGGCTCCGCTCTTCTGGCAGACCAGCTCTCCCCCGCCGAGCGAGCACGCGCCCAGGGCTTGAACGATTTGCTCGTGGGCCTCGCCTCCGCGCTTGCCTCGCTGTTAAGCGGCGTGGTGTATGCGGCGATAGGGTTCCCGGCCATGGCCCTGACAGCCGGCGGGTTGGCGGTGCTGCTACTGGCGGCGGTTGCGCTTTGGGTTGGGCGCAACCAGCGCCACCCAACACCGACGCCGGACGCAAGGTGATCCGGGCTCCCCGTAGATCGTGCTGAGGGCCAGACCTCCGGCGCGACACTTCACACGTTGCCGTTTGCCGCACCTGGTGCGATACTAGAACGCATGCGTCTTTCCTTCGGGAGGGGCGTGCACGGCCCCAGAGGCAACGGCCGGCTTCAGACTCGCGCTGCCGACACCGACGTGTCGAGGGGGTGGGATGGACTTCGAAAGCATCCTCACCGTGTGTGAGATCTGGGCGGGTCGCCTGGGGGCATCACTGGGAATCGGCACGCTTGCCATGGCGATCTGGGGAATGGTGCGTGCCACGCGGCAGCCAGCCGCCCGTGAGGCGGGTCCAGGCATACGCTACTTGCGTTGGCCCGTCCTCCTGGCGGCCACAGTCCTCTTCTTGGGTGCCGGCGCCGTGATGTGGCGGCCGCTGCCTCTCCAACTCTCACCGCTGTTGCGTCTTGCGGCCCTCGTCCTCGGAACGATCGTCCTCGTCCTCGGCTTGGCTCTTTACCTTTGGGGATTCTTCACGCTGGGCAGAATGTTCGCGCCTTCCTCCGGCTTTGCAGTCCGCCTTCAGGCGGAACCCCGCCTTGTGACCAGCGGCCCCTTCCGCTTCGTTCGCCATCCGATGTATCTCGCCGTCATTCTCTCGTTCGCCGGGGGCTTGCTGCTCTATCGCACGTGGACGATGCTCGTCTTCGCGGCGACCATGCTCGGTCTGGTTGTACGAGCGCGCCGCGAAGACAGACTCCTCTCGGCTGTATTCGGGGACGCGTGGCAGGCGTGGGCACGTCGGGTCCCGGCGTGGTTTCCGCGCCTGGGGCGCCCTTCTGGCTCGCCACGCCGTACGCGTGGAGCGTGACCCAGGTCGACTGCATCCTCGCACATCTCGCAAGGAGGCACACATGAAGTCCTCGCCGCCCGCTCGATTCGCCTTGAGAGCGTTGACGCGCATCCTTCTCCTGGCGATTCTCTTTCTCTTCTTCTTCCAGCTTCTGGCTGAGTTCGTCGAATCCGTATATGCCTTCGGCCTGATGGGAACCGGCATCCCGCCTGAGATTGTCAGCGTGGGTTTGCTTCTCTCGCCCGCCCTGCTGCTCCTGCCGCGACGGGGGCTCCCCCGTATCGTACTGGTGTCGCTGACCACGCTCGTTCTCGCGGCGCGGGTGGCCGAAGCATTTCTTGATACGCGCGGGCGCATGTTGGTTGCAGGCCTCGGCCTGGCGTTGTTCTTGATTCTGTTAGCGGAGACGTTGCGGACATCTTTTGTGAGCCGGGTGGGGGCCGAGTGGGGAGCCGGGCTGGCCTTCGCAGTGCTGCTTTCGGCCCTTCTGCGTGCGCTGGGTTCCGGAAGCGACCTATCCCTCGTCCGCCCATTCCATTGGGTGGGCTGGATCCTTGCCCTGCTCGCGTTGGTGTGCCTGGCAGTGGTCCAGCGCACCCAGCCAACCCAGCCGGCACCCGAGGCTGCGGTGCAGGCTGCGCCCGGCGCCGGGCGCACGCTGCTCATGGCCCTCGGTCTGATGGGGGTGCTCGTTCTTCTGTACTTCGCGTTCACGAGTCCGACGGTAATCGCGCGCTGGACCGAGGGCTCATACCAGGCGATTGTCGCGGTGCTTACGCTGGCAATGGCCTGCTATGTCGCAGTGCGCCTGCTCAGGCCGGCCGTCGTGCAACGTGTGGGGCGTGGCTGGCTCATTGTGCTCAATCTGCTGTTCGTCGCGGCGCTTGTCGGGACGATCGCCGTGCACCAAGTCCCATTCCCCGCGGCGCCCGGCGGTTTCCCGCTGGGCGCGCCTCCCGTCGGCTTGGTTGGCGACCTGCTCCTATACCTCGCTCTGGTCCTTAGCCCAATCGTCGTGATTGACGCCGAACGCTTTGCGGTGGCTCTGTTGCAGCGCCCATCTTCGGCGCGTGCCGGCGGGCTGGCATGGCTGGTCGCCTCGCTCTATCTCCTGGTCATGATCTTCCTGCAGGTATTCACAACTGTGTACGATTATTTCCCGGTCGTCGGGCCGCTCTTCCGCGATCGCTTCTGGTTGGTTTTCCTGATTGCAGGGGCAGCCTGTGCACTGCCCGCGTTGGCGCTGCCCTCTGACCCCAAAGGCGAGGTGCAGGATGAGGCTAAGTGGCTTTTCGGGCAGCTGGCTGCGGCCAAGAGCCTCGGTGTGGCCGTGCTGACCGTTCTCGCGATCGGGTTTGTCGGCGCCGCACCTGCGACGCCTGCCGAAGAGCGTCACAGCCTGCGCATCATGACTTACAACATTCAACAGGGATACGACGCCAACGGGCAGCGCAACTATGCCGGGCAGTTGCAGGTGATCCGCGAGATGAATCCGGACGTGCTCGGCCTGGAGGAAAGCGACACGGCGCGCATCGCAGGCGGAAACGCGGACGTGGTTCGAACCATGGCCGACTCCCTGGATATGTATTCATACTACGGCCCCACCACAGTGACCGGCACCTTCGGCATCGCGTTGCTTTCGCGCTACCCGATCGAGAATCCGCGCACCGTCTTTATGTACAGCCTCGGCGAACAGACTGCCGCCATCCTGGCCGACATCACCGTTTCGGGCCAGCCCTTCAGCGTGCTCGTCACACACCTTGGCAACGGGGGACCAATCATCCAACAGGAGCAGCTGCTCGACGCGTTGAGCGGCCAAAGCCGCCTCGTGGCCATGGGCGATTTCAATTTCCGCCCGGATAGCGATCAATACCGGTTGACCGCCGGCGTCTTTGAAGACTCCTGGCTTACGCGGTGGGGGCTAGGCGGCAATCCCACACAAATCGATCCGGCCGACCGGATTGACCACATCTTCGTCTCACCGGGGACAACGGTCATCGATTCGCGCTACATCACCGGCCCAGCCTCCGACCATCCGGCGATGGTGACCGAGATCGGCTGGTAGGCAGCCTCAGAAGGAGATGCGCATGGCGGCCAAGACGGTAGCGCAGAAGATGCGGATTCCCCCCGGTGCGCGCGTGCTGATCCTCGGCGCGCCGCCCGGGTACGCTCGCATGCTCGGACCACTACCCGAGGGCGCCACGCGCCTGGCTCGTGCGGCCAAAGAGGTTGACGTGTTGCAAGTGTTTGTCAAGTCGCGCAAGGAGATGGAAGCGCAGCTACCCATGCTGAAGAGGTATCTTGCCGCCTCCGGCGCGATGTGGGTCGCCTATCCCAAAGGCAGCAGCGAGCGCGGGCTGGATATCAGTCGCGATGTGATCTGGAAGTACGCCAGTACGATCGGGCTGGGGCCCGTGGCGCTTATCGCGATCGATGTGACGTGGTCGGCGATGCGCCTTAAGAGGGTCTAGCGGGCGTCGAGGTTGCGCTGTTCAGTGCCTTCCGACAACTGGCGCCACCCCGAGTGCGAGGTCAGATAGCTGCGGATGAGCCCCATCCGCCTCACCCCCTGCCCCCCTCTCCGCCTCACAGCTGTCTTCGACAAAGCGGAGCCTGGCGGAGAGGGGGTGGAGTAACTCAAGGAGGCGGGGGCCAATGGCCCCCGCCTCCTTGAAAGATCTGTCCCCTCCCCCGGCTCAACTTTGACATCTTCAGCGTCGACCTGCCGGGGGAGGGGCAGGGGTGGGGGCAGGATTGGCTAATCTATCTCCAGTAGTTAGTTAGTCGTTCTCCACCCAATTGAGTGTCCGCTCCACCGCTTTCTTCCACCCGGCGTAGAGTTTCTCGCGGCGGGCGACGTCCATCGTGGGTGACCACTCGCGGTCTTTGCCCCAGTTGGCGCGCAAGTCCTCGAGCTTCGTCCAGAATCCGGTCGCCAGTCCGGCGGCGTAGGCCGCGCCCAGGCTGGTCGTCTCAGCCACCTTGGGGCGAATGACCGGCACGCCGAGCAGGTCGGCCTGGAATTGCATGAGCATCTCGTTCTGGACCATTCCGCCATCCACCTTGAGCGCCGTGAGTTTCACACCCGAGTCTTTCTCCATGGCATCCAGGACTTCGCGCGTCTGGTAAGCCGTGGCCTCAAGGGTGGCGCGGGCAATGTGTCCGCGATTCACATAGCGCGTGAGCCCCACAATCGCCCCGCGCGCGTCCGAGCGCCAATGCGGCGCGAACAGGCCGGAGAACGCCGGCACGAAATAGATGCCGCCGTTGTCGTCGACCGTCTTGGCCAACGCTTCCACCTCCGGCGCTGTGCCAATCATCTTGAGATTGTCGCGCAGCCATTGCACCAGCGCCCCCGTGATGGCAATCGATCCTTCCAGGCAGTACACCGTTGGCTCGTCGCCCATGCGATAACCGACCGTCGTCAGCAAGCCGCTGGCGGAGGGGACCACCTGGGTGCCCGTGTTGAGCAGCATGAAGCATCCGGTGCCGTATGTGTTCTTCGCCTCCCCAGGGCTGTAGCACGTCTGCCCCACCAGCGCCGCCTGCTGGTCGCCCAAATCCCCGCACACCGGGAGGGCAGCGCCCAGCGGGCCATCAGCCAGCGTCGTTCCATACAATCGCGGGTCGGAAGAAGGACGGATCGCTGGCAACATGCGGCGCGGAATACCGAGCAAGCCAAGGATTTCCTCATCCCATTCCAGTGTGCGCAAGTCCATCAGCATTGTGCGGCTGGCATTCGAGACGTCGGTTACGTGCGCCCCGCCTCGCGGCCCGCCGGTGAGCCACCAGATGAGCCACGTGTCGATATTGCCAAAGAGCGCTTCGCCCTTCTCGGCCGCCGCGCGCACCCCGCCCACATTCTCGAGGATCCAATGGATCT
The DNA here is from genome assembly GCA_035288225.1 of Anaerolineales bacterium. Lineage (GTDB taxonomy): Bacteria > Chloroflexota > Anaerolineae > Anaerolineales > RBG-16-64-43 > RBG-16-64-43. The sequence continues at coordinate 9,175 of DATEAT010000026.1, forward strand.
TCGGCCCGGAGAAGTAGGTGGCGAGTGGCAGCCCGACCTTCGCCCGCAGGCGGTCCTGGCCGCCCTCGCGCGCCAGCGCGTTGCAAATCTGGTCGGTGCGCGTGTCCTGCCAAACGATAGCGTTGGTGTACGGCTTTCCGGTGCGGGGGTCCCACACAACGGTCGTCTCGCGCTGGTTAGTGATGCCGACCGCCGCGATATCCTTGGCCACAACCTTCCCTTTGGCAAGCACGGCGCGCATCATGGCCTGGGTGCACTCCCAAATCTCGAGCGGATCGTGCTCCACCCAGCCAGGCTTGGGGTAGATCTGGGCATGTTCCTTCTGGGCCGAGTCCACCACCTGGCCTTGATGATCGAAAACGATGAAGCGCGTGCTGGTGGTCCCTTGGTCTATGGCGGCGACGTACTTGGGCATCGGTTGCCTCCATGGGCGGAGTGGGGCGGCGGTGCGCCAGCCGGCCGGCGGCTGGGGCTGCTTTGCCATGGACATTGTCCGTGACTACAATTACAGCATGCCTCGCCGCCTGCCGGCAAGTATTTTATTCCTGTCTCTCGGATTGGCCCTGCTCACCCTCCTGCCCTACCTGTGGGCCGCCGTGGCGGCCGGCTCGCGCCACGTCTTCGCCGGCTTCCTGCTCAACCCGCTCGACGGCCTGACATACCTGGCCAAAATGCGCCAGGGTTGGCAGGGGAGTTGGCTCTTCACGCTGCCTTTCACCACGGATCCCGGCTCCGGCAGCTTCCTATTCAGTTACTACTTGCTGCTCGGCCACTTCGCGCGCTGGCTGCACCTGCCACTCCTGGTTGTTTTCCACGGAGCGCGTGTCGCGGCCGGCGCCTTCATGCTGATCACGCTGTGGCACTTTGCCGGCAAAATCAGCGCCGACCCGCGCACGCAGCGCCTGGCCTGGTGGGTGATGGCCGTCGGCTCGGGCCTGGGATGGGTCGCCGCACTTGCGGGAGGGTTCACCGCTGATCTGTGGGTCGCAGAGTTCATTCCCTTCCTCAGCCTCCTCTCGAGCGCGCACTTCCCTCTTGCCCTGGCCCTCGTTCTGTGGATCGCCATGCCCCTCGCGCTCTCACCACAGGCGATGACCCTCAGGCGTGGGGCTGGGCTGTGGTTGCTGGCCACTGCGCTTGCCATTCTGCAGCCCTTCGCGCTCATCCCGCTGGGCGTCGCCGCGAGTCTCTGGGCGCTGTGGATGCGGTGGAGGGCGGGCCGCTTCCCACAAGGGAGCGTGATCGGGCTCGGTCTCGTCGGCCTGGCCGCGGCACCCTGGCTGGCCTACGACCTTCTCCTCACGCGGACGCATTCGCAACTGGCGATCTGGGCAGCGCAGAATCTCACACCCACACCGCCCGTGTGGGATGTGGCCCTCTCCGCCGGCCTCTTGGGAGCTCTGGCCGTCGTGGTCATCGCGCGGCGCGCGATGCGCCGGGGCCCAGCCGAGACCGCGAGCCCGGAGTCGCAATCCTTCTTCGTCGTGTGGGCGGTTTCGAACGCGCTGCTGCTGTATGCACCGCTTGCGTTGCAGCGCCGGCTGATGATGGGCTGGTTCTTCCCGCTGGCGGGTCTGGCCGTTCCACTGCTCGCCAAATGGATATGGCAGGCTCGCAAGCCCTGGACGCGGATTGCGGCCAGCTTCGCCCTGCTTGTCCCGAGTAACGTGTTACTTCTCGCCGCGCTGGCCGGCGGCATCATGCGCCGCGAGCCGGCGCTATTCCTCACCCATGATGAGGCTGCGGCCCTGGCCTATCTGGCCGCGGCTTCCCCCGCATCCCCTGTCGTTCTGGCGTCCCCGGGATTCGGCACGTTCATCCCCGGCTTCAGCGGGGCGCGCGTTATCTATGGCCATCCCATGGAGACTCCCGGTGCGCTCGAGGCCCAACGCGCGGTGGTCCAGTTTTACACGGCCGACGGTGCCGCTGCCCAAGAGGGATTCCTCCGACGGTACGCGGTGGATTATGTCGTCTTCGGCCCGCGCGAGCGAGCACTCGGCGGCGCGCTTCACCTCTCACTGGCCCCGGCGTTTCAGGCCGGCGAAATGACCGTGTTCTCAACGGCAGGCATGCCATGAGGCCCCTTACGCGCTGGTTGCCTGCAGTTTTGGCCATTGCGCCGCTGGCCTGGCTTCTGCCTCTTGCGCTCCATCTCACTGGCGTTGCCTTCCAGCCGGGCAGTCTGTACACCGATCTCGCTGTGACTCACTGGCCCAATGCGCTGCTCATTAATCAGGCGCTGCGTGATTGGCACCAGATCCCTTTGTGGAACCCATACATCCTCGCCGGAACGCCGTTTGCCGCCAACCCTTTGAGCGGGTTGTGGTATCCACCTTTGTGGCTGGCAGCTTTCTTCCCCGTGCCGTTGACCTTCAACCTGCTGTTGATGCTCCATGGCGCCTGGGCCGGCATCGGCGCGTATCGATTGGCGCGAGAGGAGGGGCTCAGCGTTCCTGCGGCACTCGCGGCCGGCTTGGTTTTCGGTGGCATGCCCAAGTTGGTGGCCCACGTGGCGGCGGGTCACGTCTCGCTGGTCATGGCCGTCGCGTGGACGGGTTGGCTGCTCGTCTTCGCGGGCCGCGCGGCTGCCGGCCGCCGCGCGCGCGACGCAGCCGCTGCCGGGCTCATCCTGGCAACCATCATCCTCGCCGACCCGCGTTGGGCGCTGCCGGCAGCGATATTGGCCGTGGCTTACGGTCTGTGGCGCGGCGGCCGAGCCCTCTTGACCAAACGTGGAGTTGGCAGCGCCTCGGTCGGCGCGCTCTTCGTGCTCGGCCTCAGCGCGGCGCTCACCTTGCCGCTGATCGAATTCGTCCGACTCTCCTCGCGCGGCTCGCTCCTGGCCGAGGAGTCGCTTGCGTTCTCGCTTCCGCCGAGCTACCTGCTTGGGTTGATCATTCCCCAGCCTGGAATCTCAGCCGAGTTCGCCGGTTACTTCGGCTTGGCGGCGCTGGCACTGGCGGTGGCCGGCCTGGCTGTCCGGCGCGGCCGGATGTTTTGGGCATGCGCATTCATCGCGGCCGTGCTGATGGCGTTGGGGACGTTTACGCCCCTTTACCCCATCCTTGTTCGCGTGATCCCCGGCCTGAACCTGCTGCGCGTTCCCTCGCGTTTCATGCTCGTTGCTGGGTTTTCGCTGTCGATGCTCGCGGCGCGCGGCATCCAGGCGCTCAGCGGCGAATGGTCCACACGAATTGTCAAGCCGATGCGATTGGTGACGGTTTCACTTCTGGCGGCAGGGGCCGTCATCCTCGTGGCGCAATCCACCCTGCACCTTCCGGCGCCCCTTGTGCGCCCCGGCGTGATACTGACCCTGGTCGGGGCAGTCATCGGCCTGCGCAGCGTGCCCAGGCTCAGCCGGGCATGGCCCACGGCCGCGGTTCTTGTGCTCGTGGCGTTCGACTTGGCGTTGTACGATGCAACGCTGCTCGAGGTGAGGCCCGCGGCAACAGTTACCGCGCGCGGCGAGGCAGCCGCAGCCGAGTTGGCGCGCGATGCGAGTCTCTTCCGCGTATATTCTCCCTCCTACAGCCTGCCGCAGCCGGCAGCCACACTGCACCGAATTCAACTTGCCGACGGCGTCGATCCGCTGCAGCTTGAATCCACGGTTGCGCGCGTGCTGGCCGCCGCCGGAATCCCGGACCAGGGCTACAGCGTGACGCTGCCTCCGTTTTCGGGAGGTGACCCCGCCCACGACAACGCCGGGGCACTCCCTTCGGCGTCGTTGCTGGGGCAAATGAACGTTGCATACGTTCTGTCGGAGTTCCCCATTGCGGTGGAGGGTCTGCGCGCCGTCGGCCGTCCGCACGAGTCGTACCTGTACCTCAATGAACTGGGGCTGCCCCGCGCGTGGGTGGCCGGCTCGGTCGATCGCTGGGACATGCCGCTTGAAAATCGCCAAGCTCAGGTGTTGCGCTACACGGCCAACATCATCGAGATCCGCGCAGAGGGGCCGGGGCTGCTAGTCGTAAGTGAAGCCTCTTACCCGGACTGGCGGGCAACGGTGGACGACCATCAGGCGACGCTGCTCACCGCCGGCGGTTGGATGCGCGCTGTCAACCTTGGGCCCGGCATGCATACCGTCCGCCTGACGTTCGCTCCCCTGAGTGTCTTTGTGGGTCTCGGCCTCACGCTTGTCAGCCTGCTCGCGTATGTGGGAGTGCGACGATGGGCCGCGTGACACGCTCCGAATGGCGCTGGGTGGCCGCGTTCACGGCGCTCGTCCTGGCGTTGAGCCTGTTGCCCTACGTTCTGGCATACTCCGCCCAGGGCGGCGCGTGGCGCTTCAGCGGTTTCCTGCTGGGCGTTGAAGATGGCAACTCGTATATCGCCAAGATGCGCCTGGGCAGCGACGGCGCGTGGCTTTACCGCCTGGCGTACACCACCGAACCGCAATCCGGCGCACTGGTCTTCCTTCCTTATCTTCTCTTGGGCAAGTTGGCCGCACGCCCCGCGCTGCACGAGCAGCTTGTCGCGCTCTATCACCTGGCCAGGCTGGCCGCCTCCGTCGCGCTGATCGCGGTGACCTATCTCTTTCTTGCGCGGTTCATCACCTCCATCCGGCTGCGTCGTTGGGGATTGGTGCTGGCAGTGCTTGGCGGCGGGCTGGGCTGGCTGGCGCTGGCCATCGGCGGCGGCAACGGCCCGATGCCGCTCGAGTACTACTCGCCGGAGAGTTTTGGCTTTCTGGCGCTCTTCGCCTTGCCACACCTTGCGGCGGCACGCGCGTTGCTACTCCTGGCGCTGCTTGCCTATCTCAATGGGGCCAGCGGCGCCGACGCACGCGGCGGATGGAAGGCCGGGCTGGCCCTGGCGGCACTGTGGTTCTTCCAACCGCTCAACGTGCCCCTGGCATGGGGCCTCATGGCACTGGCCGGGGGACTCACAACCGCGGGCTATCTTGCCTCGCGGTGGAAACGCGTGCCGAGCCAGGCGACGGCGGCTATGCCTGCGCGCGATGCATCGCGACGCGCGCTGCGGAGCCTCGCGCCCGCCATCCTCGTCCCTGCACCATTCGTTGTGTATTCAGTGATCGCCTTCTCCACCAACCCGGCGCTGCGCCAGTGGACGGCGCAGAACATCATCACTTCACCCACCGCAGTCGAGTACCTGCTCGGCTACGGCCTGCTGGCACCGTTTGCGCTGATCGGCCTGGTGCGCGCCGCGCGCTCGAACGAGATTGGGGCCAACCTGCTCGTGGCGTGGGTGATCGCCATGCCTGTCCTCGTCTCGCTGCCGGTCAACCTTCAACGCCGGTTGGCGGAGGGCGTGTGGGTGGCACTTATTGCGCTCGCCATGAGCGCATTCGCCGCCTGGGACAAGGGGCGCGGCCTGCGCAAAGCCAACCTCGGATCGGCACTGCTGACCGCCCTCGCGTTGCCTTCAACCGTTCTGCTCTACGGCAGTGCGCTGCGGGCAGCGCTTCGTCCCGCCGATCCTGTTTTCATCCCGGCCGCCGAAGTTCGCGTGTTCGAATGGCTTGACACTCATGCGACGCCCGGTTCTGTCGTCCTCGCTGATTTTCCCGCCGGCAATGCCCTGCCGGCCTTTGCCCAGGTTGTTCCATATATCGGCCACGGTCCCGAAACACTTTACCTGGCCGCCAAGCGCCCCCAGGTAGAGCAGTTCTTTTCGGCCAACGCCTCACGCAGCGCGCGTATCGCCGTGCTCGCCACGAGCGACGCCGATTACGTTATCCTTGGCCCCGCCGATGCGCTTGCCGCGGCGCCCGGCCAATTGCTCACTTTGCCGGGTATCGAATCTCGCTTTACCGACGATGGCTGGTACGTGTTCCAGGTCCTGCCCGTTCTCCCGCCATGATGCGAATAGGGCGAGCCGCGTGACGGCTCTCACCCTCAGACGGCCCTTTCCCGATTCGTTTTCGCGCGAACGATAGAGAAGGTGAGGTTGGCGCTCGAAAGATGACCCTCTCCCGCATGCGAACCTGGTTCTCCCCAGCCTGGTGGCCGACGCTGATCGTGCTGGCGGCCTCCTTGGTCATCCTGTGGCCGGCTATCGGCGACGGCCAGGCCATCTTCTGGGGAGTGCCCTTGCTCCAATTCCAGCCGTGGCATCAGTTCGCCAAGACAACAGTTCTGGCCGGACACCTTCCGCTATGGAATCCACTGGTCGGCATGGGCGCGCCGCTCTTGGCCAACGCGCAATCCGCGCTCCTGTATCCGCCGAACTGGCTGCTGCTGGCCGTGCCGGTCGAGGTGGGCCACGCCTGGTTAATCATCTCCCATTGGGTGTTGGCCGGCGCCGGGATGAGCCGCCTCGCGCGGCGCCTCGGGCTTGGCCTGTTGGCTCAGTCTGTCGCCGCGCTCGCCTTCTCACTGTCCGGGTACGCCGTTGCACGCGGCGGCTTCCTCAGCTTGAACGCGGCGCTCGGCTGGATGCCCTGGGTCATTTTGGCCGGCGATCGGCTTTGTGAGCCACACGCGCGCCTGCGGCGCACGTTGTTGGCATTGGCCCTGGCGATGCAAATCCTGGCCGGCCATTGGCAGACATGGTGGTACACGTGGCTGTTGCTCGCAGCGTGGGTCGCTGCACGTCACCTCCGCGACAACCGCCCTGTGCTCTCCGTGCTTCGCGGATGGTTTGATGTTGCGATTTCAACCGTGCTGGCGCTTGCGCTCACCGCCGCCCAGGTTTTGCCCACCCTGGAGTACTTGCGCGCTTCACCGCGCGCGTCCGGCATCGATCTGCAGACGGCGCTCACCTACTCGTTCTGGCCCTGGCGTCTGGCAGGTCTTGTCGCGCCGGATCTCTTCGGCAACCCGGCGCGCGGTCTCTTCTGGGGCTATGCCAACTATTGGGAAGATGCAATCTACATTGGCCTGCTTCCCCTGGCGCTGAGCCTGGTCGCGCTCATCGCCTGGCTTCGGCGTCGGCGCGAGGTGCAGGCCTCCTTGCCGCGCGTCCCATTCGGCCTGCTCGCCATCTGCATTCCCCTGGCGTTGCTCCTCGCGCTGGGAAGCAACACGCCCGTCTTCCCCTGGCTCTACCGTTGGGTGCCAACCTTCGACTTGTTCCAGGCGCCGACGCGCATCATGCTGATCTTCGTATTTGCCTTGGCGCTGCTCGCAGGCGCCGGCGCCGATCGCTGGGGTACGCCCAGCCCGAGCGTCAGGCGCTGGGCCTCGCGTGCGATCGCGGCCACGCTGGCCATCCTCTTGGCCGCGGGCATTGCGGCCCTCGCGCTCAATACGCAATCGTCCTTCATTACTTCGACGCTGCGCGTCGGGATCACCGCCTTGGCCTGCACGATTGTGTGGCGATTCGCACGCATGCGGGCGGGACCAGCCGGGGATGAGGCACAGGCTGCGAACCGGCCGGCACCCCTTGCCAACCTGGCGCCGGCCACGGCAGTCTTGCTCATAGCGGTGGACTTGGCGTATGCCGGCTATGGTCTCAACCCTGCCACCGGCCGTGAGCTGTATCAGGTCCCCAATCCTTCCTCGGCCAAACTCGCGGCCGCCACTGGCGCGCACCGCTATTACATTCCGGCGCAGGATGAGTACGCCGTGAAGTTCCAACGCTTCTTCCGATTCGACACCTTCAATGCAGCACAGGATTGGACGGAGGTGCGCGCTCTGGGCCTACCCAACACCGGAATGCTGGATGGCTTGGCCACGGCCGGCAATTTTGACCCGCTTCTCCCGGCGCGTTCCGTGACACTTTTGCAGGCGGTCGAGGCGCTGCCTGCAGACCAACAGCTCAGGTTGTGGCGGGCGATGGATATCGGCGCGGCGGTTCGCGCCGGCCCGCAGACGGCGCGCGTGGAAGCACTGCTCAATGCGCCCCACCGCGCCTGGGGGGTGTGCCGAGCGATCTGGGCTCGCGGCGGCGAGGAGAGCCTGGCCTTCGTGCTCGACCCGGGATTCGACCCGGCCGAGCAGGTGATCCTGGAAGTGGGGGCCGGCGAGGAGGGCGCGCCCTGCGCGCTTCTACCCACGGTCACCATGCTGCCCGCGAATAACCCCAATGTCGTCGCGCTCGAGGCGAGTTTCCCGCAACCGGGATTCCTGGTGCTCGCGGACACCTCCTACCCCGGCTGGCAGGCACAGGTGGATGGCGAAGTGGTGCCTCTACTGCGGGCCAACTTCTCATTCCGCGCGGTGCGCCTCGACCGCGGGGAGCACCACGTAGAATTCGTCTACCGGCCGATTTCGTTCGCAGCCGGCATGGCACTCGCGCTCCTGGCCTGGGCGGGTCTTGGGATCATCGCCGCCATCAAGATGCTCTCGCGGAGAAACACTCAAACATCATGAGGCCCACCGGATTTGCGCGCACCTCCAACGCCTCGGCCTCCCCATGGTTACCGGCCGTTCTGCTGCTCGCGTTGATGCTGCTCTACCTGGGGCAGGTCCTCGTTCGCGGCGGGGGCGACCCGCTCGTCTTCGCGCGTCTGGGAACGAAATACACTCACGGGGATGTCCGCGGCAGCGAAGGGTACGACGGGCAATTCAACTACTTCATCGCGCTCGATCCCTCCCCGCACAGCGTTGCCCCCGCCCTCGATGCGCCGGCTTATCGCTATCAACGCATTCTCACACCGCTGCTTGCACGTGCCGCCGCTCTCGGCAATCCGGCAGCTATTCCATGGACTCTGGTGGGGCTGAATCTGGCCTACCAGATGGCAGCCATTCTCGTGCTGGGCGAGATGCTGCGTCGCCGCGGCGTATCGCCTTGGGTTGCACTTCTGTTCGGGCTGTGGGTCGGCGTGGTCGCCGGCGTGCGCCTCGACCTCTCGGAGCCTCTCGCGCTCTTGCTTGTTCTGCTCGCGCTGTGGAGCGAGGAGCGCCTCGCGGAGAGTACGCTCGCGGGCGCCGCAACCTGGGTCCCCGGCGCGCTGCTGGCCCTGAGCCTGCTGGCCAAGGAGACGATGCTCCCCTTTGCACTTGGCTGGGCACTGCTGCCCGCGCTCGATCGATCCTGGAGGCGCGCTGCGGCCCGTCTGCTGGTGTTCGCCCCATTCGCGCTACTCCAAGCCTGGCTTTGGGTCACCTTCGGTACTCCCGGGCTGGTCAGCGGCGGCGCCGGAAGTACCTCATTCGAAATCCTCCCGCTCGCCGGATTCCTGCACATCAGCCAAAACGGCGTGGCCGCCTTCGCCGCGATGGCGGCGCTGCTCCTGCCCGGCGTCATCCTCCCCGCCCTGCTCGCGGCCTGGAGCAGCCTGCGCGCCCTGCGGGCCCACGCCGCACGGAGCATGGCATTGCTGCTCGGGCTCAATGCACTCATGGTTCTGGTGGCACCCTTCTCCACTTTTCGCGAGCCTTTGGGGATTACCCGCCTGGCATCGGGTATGATTGTGTGTGTTCTGCTCTTCGCGGCGGAGATTCACCGTCCCCGTATCTTCGCCTGGGGGCTGTTGTGGCTGGGCTATCTGGCACTGCTCGTCGAGTGACGAGCGAGCCGCGGCGGCCGGAGAGCTCCATCCCTCGAGCTTAACAATCGGCAGGCACCTATGACACCCACAATACAGGACCTCGGCACCCGTCTTCGCGATAACGTCGCCCAGGTGATCATTGGCAAGGACCAAGAAATCGAGCTGGCCATCTTGGGAACTCTGGCGCAAGGCCACTTGCTCATCGAAGATGTGCCCGGAGTGGGGAAGACGGTGCTCGCCAAGAGCCTGGCGCGTTCGTTGGGCTGCAACTTCAGCCGTATCCAGTTCACGCCCGACATGCTGCCCAGCGACGTAACCGGCGTCTCGATCTTCAATCAGCAAACCCGGCAATTCGAGTTCCGTGCAGGGCCGATCATGTCGCAGGTCGTCCTGGCCGACGAGATCAATCGCGCCACGCCCAAGACGCAAGCGGCGCTGCTGGAGGCGATGGATGAACGCCAGGTGACGGTGGACGGCGTGACCCATCCCCTGCCCTCGCCGTTCTTGGTGCTGGCCACACAGAATCCGATCGAATACGAGGGCACCTTCCCGCTGCCGGAGGCGCAGCTCGATCGTTTCCTGATGCGACTCAGCCTTGGCTACCCGTTGCCCACGCAGGAGATGCGCATTCTAGAAAACCAACAGACTCGCCACCCGCTTGACGACCTGACGCAAATCACTTCCGCCGATGAATTCACTGCGGCCCAACGGGCGGTCCGCGAGGTCTATGTGGATCTTCTGGTGCGCCGCTACATCGTCGAGTTGGTCAACAACACGCGCCGCTACAGCGAGGTTTACCTGGGTGCCAGCCCGCGCGGCAGCCTGGGCCTCTATCGCACGGCGCAGGCGCGGGCTGCGCTGAACGGCCGCGACTACGTCCTGCCCGATGATGTCAAGCACTTGGCGGTGGTGGTGCTGGCACACCGATTGCTCCTCGAACCCGCGGCCCGCTTGAAGGGCGTGGCCCCCTCCGCGGTCATCCAGGAAATCCTGAATGCCGTCCCCATCCCCGGGGGAGACGTCCGGCGGCCGGCCTGAGGCCCCCGGCTTCGCCATGCGCGAGAGTGGGTTCCCTTCCGATTTCGAGCAGCAACGCGCTCGCCGCGCCGCCCTGCGGCGGCGGGTGGTCATCCTGCTATTCTTCATCTGCCTGCTGGGCGGAATCCAGACGGCCTCCCCGGCGTTCTACGGTTTGACCTATTTGTGGGCAGCGTTGCTCGCCGCCAGTTGGGTATGGGTGCGCCTCGGATTGGTGGGGCTCGAACTGCAGCGTGTGCTGCGTTCACCGCGCTCGCAGGCCGGCGCCATCATCGAAGAACGCTTTGTCCTGCGCAACCGTTCGCGCGTGCCTCACTTGTGGGTCGAGCTGTGGGATGAATCCACCCTGCCCGATCATCACGCGTCCACAGTGTTGACCGGGCTCGGGCCGCATACCAGCCGCCACTGGGTGGTGCACACGCTGTGCACCGAGCGCGGGCGTTTTCAACTCGGCCCGCTCACGGCGCGCGTCGCCGATCCGTTTGGGCTGTTCCTCAACGAGAAGCGCTTCCCGCAGACGGCGGATCTGGTCGTGCATCCGTACACGGCGCGTCTGCCGGCCGTGATTCTGTCGCCCAGCCGGCTGCCCGGGGGCACCGCAGTGCAGCGCAAGACGGCGGCGGTGACGCCTAGCGCGGCCGGCGTTCGAGAGTATGCCCCGGGTGATTCCCTGACTCGCATCCACTGGCCCTCGACGGCCAGGCGCGATCGGCTGATCTCCAAGGAATTCGAACTCGACCCGAAAGCCGATGTGTGGCTGGTGCTCGATAGCCAGCGTGATGTCCACTGCCGGCTGCCGCAGGCCGCGCCCCCCGAGTCGGCCAAGGACGTACCCTTCTGGGCGCGCCGCCCGCAGTTCCACCTGCCCCCGGCCACGGAGGAGTATTGCGTGGCGGCGGCGGCCTCGCTCGCCGACTACTTCTTGCATCACGACCGCTCCGTGGGCCTCGCGGCCTATGCCCAGCAGCGCGAGGTGATCCAGCCCGATCGCGGCGAGCGCCAGCGTGAACGGCTGATGGAACGCCTGGCCACGCTGCGTGCCGAAAGCGATCTCTCCTTGGCCGACGCGCTGCGCTTGGAAGGCGCAAGCTTTCCGCGCGGGTCGACGGTGGTGCTGATCTCGCCCTCGGCCGAGTTGGATGTGGCCCTGGCAGCTCAGCATTTGCGCAGCCGGGGGATCGAGGTGGCGGTCGTTCTCATCGAGCGCGGAGGCTTTGGCTCGGAGCAAAGCGTGGCGGAAGTGGCCTTGCGTTTGCGCGGACTGCGCGTGGATGTGCGCCTGGTGCGGCGCGACGACGATCTCTCCTCTGCGCTGATCGGGCACAGCCTGGCGCCGCGCTTGACGCCCTGGCGCCCTGCTGTATAATCCCGCCCAATCGAGGTAGCCAAGACCAGCGCGGACTCGAGTACACGTTGCACTCGCCCAGAGAGCTGCCGCCCGGTGCAAGGCAGCGCGAGAGGCGTGGAAATCCACTCCGCCGGCCCTCGCGGCCAGTCGCCCGCCAGAAGGTGCTCTCCAAGCGGGCCGGGTTCGCCCGTTAGCGCGATCCATGAGGCTGCGCCGGAGGGCGCAGCAAACCCAGGTGGCACCACGAGCGGTCCCTCGTCCTGCGGTCTCTCATCGTGAGAGACGTATGACGCTGGGACCGATTGCTTTCCCGGTGGAGGAGGTGGCCCGATGCTCGATCTAGCGTACATTCGCGCCCATCCAGACGACGTGCGCCAGGCGCTCGCGAACCGCCAGAGTGAGGCCTCGCTGGAGCGCATCCTCGAATTCGACCAGCGCCGGCGAGCGGTACTGACCGAGGTCGAAATGCTCAAGGCTCAGCGCAACGCGGTCAGTCGCGAAATCAGCCAGATGCAGGAGGCCACCGCACGCGCGGCCAAGATCGAGGACATGCGGGCGGTCGGGCAGCGCATCAACAGCCTGGATGCTCAGTTGCGCTCCGAAGAGGACGAGTTGCAGCGGCTGGTGAGCATGCTGCCCAACTTGCCGGACCCGCGTGTGCCATTCGGCCGTGACGAGAACCAGAACGTCGTCGTGCGCACCGTGGGGGAACCGCGGGCCTTTGCCTTCCTCCCCCGGCCGCACTGGGACCTTGGCCCCGAGTTGGGCATCCTGAACTTCGAGCAAGGCGCACGCCTCTCGGGCTCGCGCTTCTACGTCCTGCATCGGGCCGGCGCGCGCTTGCAGCGCGCACTCATCGCCTGGATGCTCGATCTGCATGCGCGCCAGGGATATGCCGAAGCTTACACGCCATTCATGGTGCGCCGCGAAGTGCTCTTCGGGGCGGGCCAACTGCCCAAGTTCGCCGACAACCTCTTCCACGATGAAGAGGACGACATGTGGATGGTGCCCACGGCCGAGGTGCCTCTCACCGGGTTGCACATGGGCGAGATACTCGAAGCAGATCAACTGCCACGCTGGTACACGGCCTACACCCCCTGTTTCCGGCGCGAGAAGGCCGCCGCCGGGCGCGACGTGCGCGGCATCAAGCGCGGACAGCAATTCGACAAGGTGGAGATGTACAAGTTCTGTCTGCCCGAGAAGTCGGAGGCGGAGCTCGAACGCATGGTGGCAGATGCCGAACAAACCTGCCGCGACCTCGGCCTGACCCACCGGGTCAAGCAGTTGTGCACCGGCGATTTGGGATTCTCGGCGCGCATCACCTTCGACATCGAAGTGTGGGCGCCCGGCTGCGGCGAATGGTTGGAGGTCTCGTCGGTTTCGGATTGCGGCGATTTCCAGGCGCGGCGCGCCAACATCCGCTACCGGCCCACGCGCGGTGCCAAGCCCGAATTCGTCCACACCCTCAACGGGTCGGGCCTCGGCCTGCCGCGCACTCTGATCGCCGTGATGGAAAACAATCAGCGCGAAGATGGAACAATCGAGGTGCCGCCAGTGCTCCTGCCGTGGATGGGCGGGGTGCAGGTGATCACTCGCGACACACTCGCCGCCGCACACTCGGGAAGTGAGCCCGTCCGATGAACGAAACGGTCTTGGTCATCGGCACCCTGGTGGTCATGTTGATCGGCGTGGTGGGCGCCTTCTTGCCTGTCATCCCCGACGTGGCCATCATCTGGCTGGCCGGGCTGGGCTATGGCCTTTTGCATGGCATGGACTGGATCGGCGTGGTCGTGCTTGTGCTCATGGCCGGCGTAGCCGTCGTGGCCGAGTTGAGCGAGACGTGGATGACGGGCCTGGGGGCTCGCGCCACCGGCGCCTCGCTTCTCGGCATTCTGGTCGGGCTGGGCCTCATGCTGCTGGGGACGCTGCTGACCTCGCCCGTCGCCGGAATTCTGGCCGGGCTGCTGGGCATGATCCTGGTGGAGTATCGCCGCCACCGCAACTGGAAGAGGGCGGTCGCCTCGGCGACCGGCGCTGCCGCCGGCTGCGGTCTCTCTTACGTGGTCAAGGTGGGTCTGTCGCTGGTGATGGTCGCGATGTGGGCGGGGTGGGTGTGGCTGGCCAATGTGAGGTGATGGTTTTTGATCGTCATTCCCGCGTGATCCTGGCAGAAGTCTGCGATGCAAGAGCCCAGGGTTCCCCGCCTAGTACACGCGGGGACGACCTACTAGGATTGTTCGTCATTCCCGCGCGATCTAGGCGGGAATCCGAGAGAGCACGAAGCCCTGGGTCCCCGCCTCAAGCACGCGGGGACGACAAACGAGAGGGTTGCGCCTGAATGCCGCCTCGAGCTCGCGGGGACGGCGATCTTGTTTGAAATCGGTGCGTTGGGTTGAGTCTACGGCGCGAAGAATACGTAGTTCTGCCCAAGCCGCTCGAGCCCGATCTCGGCCCAATGCCGCACGATGGTGGAATGGTCTTCGAGCGCGGCAAAGAGAGGCGCGATCGCCTCGGGCTGGCGCAACTCCGCCAAAGCTCGCGCGGCCTCGATGCGCGTCTGCGGCGAGCCCTCGCGCAGCGCCGCGATCAGCGGCTCGAGCGCCTCACTCCCCAGGCGGACGAGCGCATTCCCCGCCAAGCGCGCGGCCAGAGGGTCGTTTCCTGCCAGCTGGACTGCCAGGTCCGCCGCGGCCTGCGGCGTGGGCTGCTCGCACATCGCCCGCAGCGCGCACAAGCGCACCTCATGATCGGCGTCGCCCAGCGCCTCGAGCCGCAGCCTCGCCGCCCGCGGCCCCGGCACAAGCGCCAAGGTGCGCACGGCCCAGAAGCGTCCGTCCACCTGCGCCGAGTCCAGCAGCGGCCGCAGCGCCTCGAGCGCCGCCTCGCCGTACTCGGCCAGGCGGTGAGCCGCCTGCTCCGCCCGCTGATCGTCCCCGCTGGCCAGTTCGCCGGCCAGCCGTGCTACCTCAAGGCTGTTCTCATCACCCATCTTGCACCTCGCGCCGCAGTATAATCAGGCGTGCGCGTCTGCGAGTCCTAATTCAACGAAGTATCACACCCGTGACGCAGGCCCGGCGCTGGCCGGGCCCGCTGGTTGGCTGAGAAGGAGCTTGGCATGAAGCGGTTCTTATCGTTTGTCCTGGGCGTCACAATCGGCGCCGTGGCCGGTGCCACCGTCGCCCTGCTCGTGACCCCGTACTCCGGTGAGGAACTGCGCGCCCAGGCGCGCGAGGCGGCGCTGGCTAAGCGCGCCCAGTTAGAGGCCCGCCTGCGCGAACTGCGCACGACCGGCGGCGCCCCCACCCCCGAGAAGCCGGTCTAGCTCGCACACTGTTGCTGCGGCCTGCCGCCCGCCCTCATGGGACAACCTCGAACTGGTAGGGCGCCCGCTGCCGTGTGAAGCGCGCCGACCCGATCACCACCAGCACCGCGCGCTCGCCCGAGCCGATCACCAACGGCGCCTCACCTGTCATGCGCTCGTCCAGGATGAGCGGTGTGATCGTGGTGGAGCGCCCATCCTTGATGAGCAGCACTTCATAGCTTTGCGGCAGCACGTTCTGCAGGCGGACGAACCCCTCCGCTTGCCACCCTTCGAGATCATTCTCGAAACCGCTGGAGTAGCCTGCCGCCTGCAGGCGCATGTCGTCGAGCAACAGCCCCTCCTTGTTCAAGACCGCGTCGGTGATGTACTCGAATCGAATGAGCACACGCTGACCGGCATAGGCCGAGAGGTCTATCTGCTCGTCGATCCATTCAGCCTGCGAGCCACCTCCGCTTCGGCCGCTGTAGCCCCACCTGTAGTTGTTGCCTTGGGGGTTGGCGTCGGTTCCGGAGGGCGTGTCCAGGATTGTCCAGGTTTGGCCTTCGTCTGTTGACACCTCGACGTAGGCGTAGTCCCAATTCTCTTCGATGTCGTACCACAGCTTGAAGTCCAACGTGATGGGCCCGCTGCTCGGCAAATCGAAGGCGCGCGTCAGAGTCATGTCGGATTCATCGCCGCGATTCGACCACACGAAGTAGTCGCCTTGGGGAGCCGTTACCGGCAGCGGCTTCACGGTGGATGCCCCGGCAAATCGCAACCGGTATTCACCGGCGCAACGAATCTGTATGTAGTCGATGCCGAATTGGGCAACTTCCCGCTCTTGGACACCAGTCGGGCAATCGCTGATGACCTCCGCCAGGCGCGGCAGCGGGGCCTCGGGGTAATTGGTGAAGGCGTACCGCCCATCGGCGACGGCCGGGTCGTTGAGATACAACGCCGCTGCGAATTCGGCGAAAAGATCCTCCGCCTTCATCGTTCGGCCGGTTCCCTCATCCACGACTCCCAGCGCGGCCAGCGCCTGATCGATGCTCTCCAGCCCGTTGGCCTCCGCGCGCACCAGCGCTTGGGTGGCCTCCGCCCCAAAGCGGTTGAGATAGTAGTCGAGAAACAGGAAGCCAACGCCGTAGTGAGGCGTCGTATCTTCTTCGTCGTCGTCGGGCCAGTAGTTGAACTGCACATCGGTGTTAGCGGCGTAGACCTGGTCGAACCCGCCCATGTCGAAGCCGTTCAGAAAGACCGCCAGCTCCGAGGCCCCCTCGTTGATCCAAGATTCCTCATTGCGGTCCAGACTCCAATGAATCATGTGTTGAAATTCGTGAGCCAGCACGCCCGAGGTAAAATCCTCCGCCAGCCCGGTGTTCTCGGCATTGATAAAGAACATCTCGTGACCGTTTGAGTACTGATTGGCAAGAGGCGAGTATTCGTCTGCCGTGGAGAAGTAGCCGGCCACATTCTGACCCAAGCCGGTGGCGTATACCATGTATAGATGCGGGTCGCCGTCCACACCCGGCGTCCATTCCGAGCCAAAGAATTCCCGGTCGGTCGGGTAACTCTTGTTCTCGAATCGATCGACCAGCGCTCTGATTTCCTCGTCGCTCGCCTGCACGCCGTTTTCCACCCAGAAATAGACGTGCGTTGTGGCGTAGCGCAGCGTAGCAGTCACCGGGATATTCTCGTCCGTGTCAGAGTTGCTGACATTGAAGGTCTGGTCCGTCCCCAGGGGTATCGGTTCGGCGCTGGTCGCAAGCACCCGAGGCACGTCGGGCTTGCCGCCCAGGCGGGCCGCGAGTTCAACCAGATCGTTGATCGGCACCTGCGCATTCTCGAGCGCGGCGAGCGTTTCGCCCGCATCCGCGGGCGGCGGGCTGGCCACGGCGAGCGGCGTGGGCGTAAGCGACCGCGGCTGGAACACCTCCGTCGGGCCAACTGGACCGCTTGTGATCGCGGGGATTGCGTTCAGCGCCGAGTAGGCCAACCAGGCGCCCACGGCGCCGACCGAGAGGCACAGGCAAGCCACTATCCCGACGACCAGCACCACTACAACGATTTCAGTTCGCTTCACCCAACACCTCCAACAGTAGATGTCTGCCCGCCCTCACCCAGGCGGTTGACGGCTTGTGCTGCCCGGGATTCGCCGCCGGACCGTGGTCTGATCCGCGCCTCCGGCCAGCGGCAGTCGCACTGTGAATGCCGCGCCCCCTCCAGGCTCGTTTTCGGCGGCTATTGTCCCACGATGCGCCTCGATAATGTCCTTGCAGATTGCCAGACCTAGCCCGGCTCCCTGGCCCTCGCGATCCGCCCTGAAAAAACGCTCGAAGATGTGTTCCAAGGCCTCGCTCGGGATGCCCGCGCCGCTATCCCAGACACGGCACACGGCAGCCGAGCCATCGGCTCCCACCTCGAGACGCACCCGGCCACCGGCCGGGGTATGACGCAACGCGTTCTCGAGTAAGTTGTCGAACACCTGCGCCAGGCGGTCTGCGTCCGCCAAGATTGGCAGAGGGCCGGGAGCGGAGACATCCAGGCTTACACCCGCTTCACGCGCGCGCGGAGCAAAGCGTGCCACGGCGGCCGCCACCAATGGGCTCAGATCGAGGCGCGTGCGGATCATCGCCGCCAGGCCCGCCTCCAGGCGCGCCAGATCAAGCAGCCCCTCCACCAGGCGACGCATGCGCTGCGCCTCCTGGTGAATGACGCCGGCGGCCTGGCGCACAGCCTCGGGCGTGGCGGCCGCTCCCTCCAGAATCGCCTGGGCGAATCCGGTAATCGAGGTCAGCGGCGTGCGCAGCTCATGCGAGACATTGGCCACCAGGTCGCGCTGCGATTTGAGGCCGGTCTGGACGCGGCGGCCCATCTCGGAGAACGAATCCTGCAATTCGCGAAGTTCCTGCGGGCCGGCCCGCGCTACGGGGACCTCGAACTCCCCCTCGGCCACTTTGCGCGTGGCGCTCACCAGGTCTTGCACCGGGCGTGAAACCCAGCGCGAGATCAGCCAGGCGAGCACGAGTGAGATGAAGAGCGCTACCAGCCCGGCCTGGAAAAAGAGCGGAAGCACTTCATCGGCCATGATTGCAGCGATGCCGGCCGGCGGCTGCGGCTCAGCAGCCGCCAACCCGCGATCGGTGCCCAGGGGTCGCACGACGAATAGCCAGCGTGCCCCCGACGCGTCCACGAACGTGCCGCTGCGTGAGGTGCTCAGCCCGGCCACGCCGCGCCGCAGCCGCGTGGGAGCGCCGCTGGCGGGGCGGCTGTCGGCCAGGATTTGACCAGCGCGATCGACAATAATGAAGCGCACGTCGAAGGCCACGTCGGCGGCGCGTACCAGCGCTGGGTTGTCGTCGGATCGGACACCCGGCAGGCGCTCGGCCACCTCCACCGACTGCGCCAGGCGCGAGAGCACCTGGCGCGTGGGGCTGGGAAAGCGCAAAAGGAATACCACCGCCGCCGCGGCGACGATGGTCAGGACGAGCAGCGTAAGAAAGAGATAGGAAGCCAGCAGGCGCGAACGCAGCGAGGAGAACATGGGCGGCCTAGCGCTCGCCGGGGACGACGAGCTTGTAACCCACGCCGGTCACCGTCTCGATGCGCACGGTGCCCCCGGCAATCTTCTTGCGCAGGTGGGCCACATGCACATCCACCGTACGCGTCTGTCCTTCGAAATCGTATCCCCACACCTGGCTGAGCAACTGTTCACGCGTGCGCACCAACCCGCGGTGGCGCGCCAGGTGCAGCAGCAAATCGAACTCCTTGGCCCGCAGGTCCACCTGCCGCTCGCCGACGGTGACCTCGCGCCGCGCCGCATCCACGACAAGATCACCAACATGGACCACGGCCTCTCCCGCTGCGGCCGGCTCGGCGCGGCGCAGGATGGCGCGCACGCGGGCCACCACCTCGCGCGGGTTGAAGGGTTTGGTTAGGTAGTCATCGGCGCCGAGTTCCAGCCCGATAATCTTGTCGAGGTCTTCATCGCGCGCGGTGAGCATCAGCACCGGCACCTGCGATTCCGCCCGCAGCCGCCGGCAGACCTCGAAGCCATCCATCCCCGGCAGCATCACATCCAGGATGACCATGGCCGGCGGATGGCTGCGCACCTCGCTGAGCGCCGCTTGGCCGCTCCCCGCGCTGCGCACGCGATAGCCTTCGCGTTCGAGATACAGGCGCACCAGGTCCACGATGTGCGCCTCGTCGTCGACGACCAGGATCAACTCACGCGAGCCGGCGGCCGGTGCGGAGGAGGCCGACATCACTCGACCAGCGCCACACAATCGATTTCCACGGCACCGTTGCGCGGCAGGGCCGCCACCTGAACCGTCGAGCGCGCCGGCGGCTCGGAGGTGAAGAACTCGCCGTAGACCGCGTTCATCTTGGCAAAGTCGGCCATGTCGCGCAAGAATACGGTCGTTTTGACCACGCTCGCGAGCGATGCGCCTGCCGCCTCGAGCCCGGCCGAGAGGTTCTGCAGCGAGCGGCGAGTCTCGGCTTCCACACCGCCGGCTGCCATCTCGTTGGTTGCCGGGTCGAGCCCGAGCTGCCCCGAGAGGTAGACCCATCCGCCGCAGCGGATGCCGACGGAATACGGCCCGATGGGTTTGGGAGCGCCCGAGGTGGAGACGACGTTGCGTTCGGTCATGCCGGCCTCCTGCATGCGTTCAAGAATGGATAGAGTCGAGGGCGATTGTACGAGGCGGTCAAGTGAAAGTCAAAGAAGGAGGCCGCGGCACTCGGCCGGCCCCTGCCGGGCGGTTCCGGGCGAACCCGCGTGCTATAATCCGCGCATGATAAGGCGCAGCCCGCTGCGAGTGACCGAAAGCAATCGCCGCGCCGCGGAGCGAATGCAGGCCCGCCTCGAGCGCCGCGCGCTCACCCAGATCTATCTGCCCGTGCTGCTCGGTGGCGCGGCGTTGGTGGGTCTGATGCTCCTGCTCGGCGCCAGCAGCGGGGCCGGGCTCAGCGCATGGTCGAATTTGGCCGCAACCATCCTCGGCCTCGTTCTCTTGGGCGGCGGCCTGGTCGGCATCCTCATTGCGGTCGGCCTTTCAATCCTGGCCGGCATGGCCATTCACGCGCTCCCACCTTACGCCGACATCCTCCAAGGCTGGCTCGAGATTCTCGCGGCACGTGTCGACCAGGTTGCGCGCATTGTGTCGCTGCCCGCGGTGTGGGTCCGCGGTGCCTCGGCCGCCGTCCGCCGCGTGGCAGGCGCCGCCGTGTCCGGCTTCCGCCCACCCGACAAAAACTAACTCGCGAGGGGTCGCATGCAACGCTTGGGGAAAACCAACTACCGCACCCGCGTCCTGCTCATCGGGGGAGTGCTCGGAGCCCTCACTGGGCTGGGCGCGGCTTATCTCTTCATGCAATCGCAGCAGCGCCGCGGAGACGACGCGCCGCCCGTCTCCGGCGGCACACTGGTCAAGGTCGGGTTGCTGGTGTTCGGGTTGCTGCGCTCGGTCGGCGGGCTGGCCGACGGCACCAAGTAGTCCTCGCTCGATTCCCTCATATTGAGAATCCGCCACACGTTGCCATTCGCCGCAGGCTGACTCTTCACGCCTTACTCACTCGCGTCGCGCGTTCAATCCAACCGCCCGATCGTAGTCCTTGCGCCGCGCGAGTTGCCCGCTCGCGCCAGTCCCTCACTCGATGACCTCACAGGTGGGCGGCTAGATTGGGTATTCCCTGCCCAGCCTATACGCCTCTCGAATTCGGGCTCGAGCGGGGGTAGACTTGTGTTGCGGAATGAGGTGTGCCGGCTTGGGGCCGGCGTCTCCAATCGGGGAGAGGTGCAAAATGCGAGTCATCATTACGGGTGGTGCGGGTTTTCTTGGCCGCGCGCTCGGCGCCAGCCTGGCGGCGGACGGGCATGAGGTGATCGCCCTCAGCCGGCGGCCGAAACGGGTGACTGGGCTGCCCACCGGTATGCGTGTGGTGGGCTGGGATGCACGCAGCTCGGCTGGCTGGGCCGACCTGGCCGAGGGCGCCCAGGTCATCGTCAACCTGGCCGGTGAGAGCCTTTCCCATTGGCCTTGGACCGCAGCGCGCAAGCAGCGCTTCCTGACCAGCCGGGTGAATGCCGGCAATGCGGTGGTGGAGGCGGTGCGCAAAGTTCGCTCCAGGCCGCGCGTGGTCATCCAATCCTCCGGCGTCGGATACTACGGCCCTCGCGGCACCGAGGAAATCCCGGAAGAAACGGCGCCGGGCCAGGACCTTCTCGCACGATTGGCGGTCCAATGGGAAGCCTCAACGGCCGAGGTCGAGGCGCTCGGTGTGCGTCGCGCGATTATTCGCACCGGCTTGCCGCTCAGCTTGCACGGCGGGGTCTTCCCGCTCATGCGCCTGCCCTTCCTGTTCATGATGGGCGGTCCGCTTGGCAGCGGGCGCCAGGGGGTACCCTGGATTCACCTTGACGATCACGTGCGTGCGGTACGCTTTCTGATTGACCGCCCGGATGCGCGCGGGCCCTTCAACCTTGCCGCGCCGCAGCCCTGCACGTACCGCCAGTTCGCGCGTACGCTGGGCAAGGTGATGCGCAGGCCCTCGATTGTCCGGGTGCCGGGTCTTGCCATGCGATTGGTGTTGGGCGAGATGGCCGGCCTGATCTTAACCGGGCAGCGGGCCATCCCTGCGCGCCTGGCCGAGATGGGATTTGCTTTCAAGTTCGCGGAATTGGAGGACGCGCTGCGCGATGTGCTGCGCAGGTAGGGAGGAGAACATTCACCGCCGAGATCGCCGAGTGCGCAGAGAGCACCAAGGAAGATCCCGAGCCCAACCTCAGAAGAGCTTGCGATTCATGTTGGGGCACGCCATGGCGTGCCCGTGCGGTTTTGGCCTCAGGAAGTGGGGCGCCCAAGAAGTGCCTAGCGAGGTTGGCGCGGCGGGCACGGCATGCCGTGCCCGAACAGAGGTCGGGAGAGGTGTGGGCATGTGGAAACGCGCCCCGTGGAGCGGGATGGGCAGGTAGGGGCGGGTCACGACCCGCCCGACAGCCACCCGCACATCTGATCGGGGGTGGGGCTAGCTTTGCCCATCACCCCACCCCAATCATCATCGGAGGTCAGCATATGGTCGAGGCACCAGTGCAACTCGGCAAGACAAACATCCGCATCCCGCCCATGGGCACGGGCGCATGGGAATGGGGCGATCGGTTCATGTGGGGATTCGGCCGCGAGTATGGCCCGCGCCAGGTGGAAGAGAGCTTTCACGCCAGCCTGGCGGCCGGTATCGATTTCTTCGACACCGCCGAGCTTTATGGCAACGGCCGATCGGAGAAGTTCCTTGGGGCATTGATACCTTCGACCGATCGCAAGGTCATTTTGGCGACGAAGTTCTTTCCCTTTCCATGGCGGCTGACGCGCGGCGCCTTGCACGCTGCGCTGCGAGCAAGCCTCAAGCGGCTGGGGCGTGAGAGTGTGGAGCTCTATCAGATCCACCAACCCTATCCGCCGAATGCGCCCGCGTTCTGGGCTGAGGCCCTGGCCGAGGCCGCGCAGCGTGGTTTGATTCGCGCCGCGGGTGTATCAAACTACAACGCCGATTGGACTCGGCGCACGCATGGCGTGCTCGCCCGTCACGGCCTGCCGCTGGCCTCCAATCAGGTGGAATACAGCCTGCTCGACCGTCACATCGAGCGCGACGGCGCGCTGGGTGTTTGCCGGGAACTCGGCGTTACGATCATCGCCTACAGCCCGCTCCGCAAGGGCGTCCTGGCAGGCAAGTACACGCCCGCTCATCCGCCCGCGGGTCCCCGAGGAGCCATGTACAACGCCAGCTATCTGCGACGCGTGGAGCCGCTGCTCAACCTGCTGCGCGAGATGGGCGAGGCCCATGGCGGCAAGACGCCGGCGCAGGTGTCGTTGAATTGGCTGATCTGCAAAGGCGCGGTGCCGATCCCCGGAGCGAAGAGCGCAGCGCAGGTCGAGGACAACGCCGGTGCGCTGGGCTGGCGCCTCAAGCCCGAGGAGATCCTGCGGCTGGATGAGGTGAGCGCGCCTCTCGCGGCGTGAGGAGTCGTTGGCGCTGCGGCCGGCGCTGGCCTACAATTCTGCACGGGACATCGCGTTGGTTCGAGGCTCGCCATGAGCGTCGATCGTGATTTAGCGGTACGGCTCGCAGCATTCGAATGGCTTGCCGCCCAAAGCGCGGAGCACGGCGACGTGCTTCCGCGCACAATGTTGCAGCAAGGCTTTGAGTTTGAGGGAGCGCGCATCCCGCTTGTCTCTCCCCAGGGTATCTTCAAACCACGCTCGCTCGACTTCCCACTGAGCATCAGCACGACACCCGAGAGCCCCTATGGCGATGCCATC
This sequence comes from Anaerolineales bacterium, assembly GCA_035288225.1. Classification (GTDB taxonomy): domain Bacteria; phylum Chloroflexota; class Anaerolineae; order Anaerolineales; family RBG-16-64-43; genus RBG-16-64-43. The sequence goes on from DATEAT010000026.1 coordinate 32,574, forward strand.
GGCCCCGATGGCACACTTGCCTATCGTTATCGCGGCACCGATCCCAATCACCCCGACAATGTCGGCCTGCGAAAAGCGATACAGGCAAAGCGTCCCCTGGTGTACCTTTTTGGTGTGGTTCCAGGCAGATACGTCGCCGTGTGGCCCGTGTTTGTCGTCGGCGATAATCCCATCCTGCTGACGTTCCAAATTGCCTTTGACGACATGTCCTATCTCATGCGCCGCGATGCCCATGCGCTCGCCGCCGAAAGTGACACCAGCGCCCGGCGAGCCTACATCACAACCACCGTCCGCGTGCGTCTCCATCAGCGGGCCTTCCGCGAGCGGGTGCTCGAGGCCTACCATTCGCAATGCTCGCTCTGCCGGCTGCGCCACCGCGAGCTGCTCGACGCGGCGCACATCATCCCCGATGTGGAGCCCGAAGGTGAGCCGCTCATCCGCAACGGGCTGGCGCTGTGCAAGCTGCACCACGCGGCATTCGACAGCTACATGCTGACGGTGGCGCCCGACTATCGAATTCACTTGCGCCAGGACGTGCTCGACGAGCACGACGGGCCGGTGTTGCTACACGGTCTCCAGGAATTGCACGGCGCCTCGATCTTGCTTCCCTCATCCCCTGTTCACTACCCGGACCGGGAGGCGTTGGCGGTGCGCTTTGCAAGGTTCCAGGAGGCACATGCCCCTTGAGCTGCCTTCCTCCGCATTGACGATTCCATCCCGAGCGGACCGCTTCTTCAGCGCTCCGCGTGTCTGAGGAGACTTCAGTGAGGCTCGCCCTTCGCGCAATCTGGACGTTTGCCGGCACGCTTGCGCTGTACCTTGGCCTGTCGCTCCTCGGCTGGGGCCTGGCGGACGTGGGCGGTTTCTTCTCTTCTGCCGCTCGCCTCGGTTATGCCGTGGTCATCGGGTCGTTTGGCGTCGCCGTTGCCTTCCAGGCCGTTGTTGCGCCGGAGGGTATTGAAGGATCATCAGGGCTCAAGGAAAAACGAGTGCCGCGGCAGGCCGCGGTCGGCCACACGTTGCTGCTCGTCCTGGCAATTGGTCTCATCGTGTTGCCGCTCTGCGATCGACGCGGGCTGGCGACACTCCCCGAATCCCCTTTCGTGCGATGGCCCGGAGTGATCCTGACCGCCATCGGGTACGCGCTGGTCTTCCTCTCGGGCATCTATCTTGGCCGCCAGTACTCGGCCGAAGTCACAATTCAGAAGGACCACCAGCTCATCACGGCAGGCCCCTATCGCCTGATCCGCCACCCGCGCTACCTCGGGATTCTGCTCGTCACCCTCGGCGCGACACTCGCCTTCCGAACCTGGGTGGGGTTGGTGCTGTTCCCATTTGTCCTGGCGCTGCTCCTTTGGCGCACCCGTGATGAAGAGGCTCTGATGGAGCGCGAGTTTGGGGAGGAGTGGCGGGCCTATTGCCGGAGGGCGTGGAGGCTGGTGCCGTACATATACTAGGTGGGCGCAGTTGCCACGAGCGAAGAAAGGGACAGCCAACACAATTGTCTTAGAATCTTCTGGCAGTCCGCGTTACCTCGGACTGCAAAGTGCTGGCGTGCAATTGGTGGAGGAGACGACACAGTGAAATGGGATGAGTCCTTCCCCCCCAATCCAGCGCCCGACAACAGATTGCACCCGGGCTTGCCCCACTATTCTTAGCGACGCAGCCGAACCGAGATTTCGGTCTTCGCTGCAGAAGGAGCGCAGGATGCACCTACTCAAGAAGGTGTTCGGAAATCACGAAAGCGGAAGCCAACCCAAGGGCAACTCCGCCACCTCGCGCGAGGTCTTCATGCGAACGGCCGGCGACCCCCCGGTAGTGATTGACCCGCATTCGATCACAGCAGCGTTTGTCGCGCTCACGCTAGAGGACGCGCGGCATCTCGACAAGGCCGAAAAGGCTATTGCCGACCTGAACCGGCACTGCCAGCCACGGCTGTGGAGCGTTCCCTTCACGACCAAGTTCGGCGCGTTCGCGTGCAGCGCGGCCGAAGGTGGGCTGCCCGATGTGAGAGGCGTAGCCCCTGCATTGGAGAAGCAAGGACTCATACTCCCTTTCTCATTAGTGGTGAACACGATGACAGTATCCCTGGATGGCGGGCGCACCAAGTCGAAGATTCTGGTCGGGTTTGCATTTCGCGACAAGACACCGCGGGTCTTGTTTCCGGGTAACGATGGTTGCGTGCCAGGGTAGGCGTGCCGCCCGTGCGCAATCGGCTGGCCTGATCCTCGCCCCGCTCCACTTCCGCATCCTGGATGAAGAGGCCCTGACGGAGAGCGAGTCCGGCGATGAGTGGCAGGTGTATTGCCGGAGTTCGTGGAGGTTGGCGCCGCGTGTTTGCTAGTTAGGGTGCATCGCGAAGTTGGAGTTACCCAAGATGCGCAACTACATCTGTATTACTTGCGGGCATCAATTCGCGGAGAGCGAGGAGCCACCTCATCGCTGTCCGATCTGCGAAGATGATCGCCAGTTTGTCAATCCCCGAGGTCAGTCTTGGACTACGCTAGATGAACTCGGCCAAGAGCATCACAACGTATTCAGGCCTCTGGAAATGGGTTTGACCGGGATCGGTACGCAGCCCAGGTTCGCAATCGGTCAACGCGCCTTGCTTGTGCAGACGCCCAAAGGCAACGTCCTGTGGGATTGTGTCAGCCTGATTGATGACGCCACCATCGAGTCGGTAGAGAAACTGGGTGGGGTATCAAGTCTGGCAATGTCTCATCCCCACTTGTTTGGAAGCATGGTCGAGTGGAGCCATGCGTTCGGCAATGCGCCAATTCATCTGCATGTCGACCACAGGCCGTGGGTCCAGCGATCCGACCCCGTCATCGAATTCTGGGAGGGGGAGACCATTGAACTGAAGGAGGGTCTCACGCTGCACCGGTGCGGCGGGCATTTCGAAGGCTCAACCGTCCTCTTGTGGCCGGACGGTGCAGATGGCCGCGGTGTGCTGTTGACTGGGGATACCATATATGTGGCCCCTGATCGCCAGCACGTCTCCTTCATGTACAGTTACCCGAACTTCATCCCTCTCCCGGCAACGATTGTTGATAGGATTGTTGAAAGGGTCATGCCATTGAGATTCGATCGCATCTATGGTCACTTCTTTGACCTGGAGATCGAGGCCGACGCCAAACGAGTTGTGCAGAGATCTGCGGAGCGATATAAACGAGCAGTTGGATCCCTTCGTTGAAGACCGCTCACGCAGCCTAACCACTCACTGGGGCCGACGCGGCACCCGTCGCAGGAGAAACGCGCTCTTGCCAGCCATCTCAGAGGGTATAGAGTAGAAACCGTGCCCGCGATGCCGCGCGGCTCAGCTCGAGGCCGTTAGGCAGCACCGCGGCACAATCGCTGCGCCCGGGCACACAAGCCGGGGCTCTGCCTACTGCGCAACTAGCATTCTGTTGACAATGTAGAACGGCCGTGCTATAGTCGCCATGGTTGCTCTTCTCGCCGCCCACCTGTCGTCCTATAATCTGTATTGATGTCCCTTCTTTGGCTGCTGCCACAATGAATGGCCTAAAGCTCCTTACCGACGCGTCGGCGTTTCTTGTCTCGCGCGCCTACTCCAGGAATGTCGCATCACAGCTCGGCAAGACAAAGCTCTACAAGATGCTCTACATGGCTTCTTGGTGGGCTCGCTCAGAGTCATCCACTCGCCTGTTCTTAGGCCCATGGTACCGGATCGACATGGGGCCGGCGCTTACACCGGGCGACTGGGAAGCGCTCACCGACTCGCTCGCCAACCGTTTCGGCATTGAAGCCCGAAGGGTAGCTATGTGGCACGGTTATCAGCAAGTCTGCTTCAGCGCCCTCCGAAATGACCCTCCAAAAACACTCGGCAAGAGGCAAAGGTCTTTCCTCGAACGGGCGTTCAACGCCATCATCAATCTCACTGCTCCAGAGGCAGCGGCATTGACCTACACCACGTCACCCATGCTATGGCTTGTGGCCGAGGAGCGATTCAAGTGGGGTGAAGCTGTTCAGTACCGACCTTTCTCGCTAGAGGATGCCGAGAGGCAGAGGTTCATGCAACTGGTCGACCGATACCGTCAGGGGGAAATCGATATTCCCCAGATCGCCCACGAAATGGGCCCGGCATGGTCCCCACATCAAGTGGCCCTCTACCTCGACACCTTTAGCGCCCACAGATCGGCTGACGGGCTGCGTCTTGACGACTCCGACAGGGAGAAGATCCTCCTCCGCATTGCCAACGCAGTGGTCGATCGCAAGGTCATCCCTCATCCGTCTCCAGAAGAGCGCGCCTTGGCGAGTTCCCGGCTAGAGGGAGAGTACTTCGCGCCAAGTTCCATCCTCGACTAGGCTCCCTCGCCAATGCACGCAGGCCAGACCGACCCTGACTACGCGTACTCACCGCACGAGCAGCGACGGCTGGCCCAAAACCTAGCCGCGATCTACGCTGACTTCGACATAGGCAAATACCAACCTCTCGACTATTCCTCTGACCTTATCTGCGCCTGGCATCATCGTCTTTTTGCCGGCGTACGCGACCACGCAGGAAACCATCGCAGCCCGGACTTTGGCCCCGAGGTTCTGATCTTCGGCACCAACCGATCCGTCCACAGAGACCAAGTTCCCCGCGAGCTCGATGCGCATTGTGCTAGTGCAAACCGGCTTATTCGTGAGGCGCAAGCGAGAGCAGTCGGTCTCGACATCCGCTTCATCCGCGAGGCTGTAAGGGTTGCCGCCTACGTGCACGCCGACCTCATCCGCATTCATCCATTCATTGATGGCAACGGCAGGGTGGGTCGCTTGGTGCTTGACTGGATACTCCTGAGTTTCACCTTTCCCTGTTTAGCCGCGTTCCATATACCCGCAGAGGAATACCGGGCCGCCCTGAACCACTACTTTGCGACGCGCGATATCGACCTCTTGGTAGATCTCGTACTTCGCGCACTGAGCTTCAACTTGACCTAGCCCTCTCCCCATCGGCAGAACCGACTTCCAGTCGCCGAAATGGCGCCGCCTAGTCACTCAGTAGTGCCCCGGAAGGGCACCTGGCTCTTCCTCAGACTCGTCCTCCGCCGCTCGAGGAATGCGAATTCGCTTGCCGCGTGCCTTGTCTTAGAATGAAGAACATGTCCGCCACGCCGCCCAGGAGAGAGCCGTGATCAGACCCGGATCAGGAGGAAGGATTGTCATCCTCGCGCCGATGCGATCGGAGCTCAGGCCGCTGGTGCGCGCCTTGTCCCTGCAACGGTCAGCATCGGGGGACCGCAGCCTCATGTGGGGTACGCTTGGTCGAATAGAGGTTGTGGCCACAACGACGGGGATCGGAACCAAGGCCGCCGCGCAGACGGCGGAGAGGATCCTGGACTCCGTCCCCATACGTCATCTCGTGGTGGTGGGCGTCGCAGGAGGCATCGGCCCGAGCGTCGATGTCGGGGATCTCGTTGTCCCGCAGCTCGTCATCGACCTACCGACCGGCACAGAGTACCAGCCCAGCATTCTTGGCGACGTGGAGCCGCGAGGCACGCTGGCCACTTCTGACGAGCTGGTCAGTGACCCGGCGCAGGCAGCCCGCCTCGAACGCCAAGGCGTGATCGCGGTGGACATGGAAACCGCGGCAATTGCCGCGGTCTGCAAACGACGGCAGTGTCCCTGGTCTGTTTTCCGCGCGATCAGCGACCGCGCCGACGATGGCTCAACAGACCCGGCCGTGTTCGGCCTGGCAGGACCGCACGGCGAGCCCCGTCTGGGAGCCGTGGCGCGCTTTGTGCTATCGAACCCGAAGCATATTCAACAATTGGCCCGTCTTGCCCAAGGTCTAAGTCTCGCGACGCACGTAGCTGCAACTGCCGCCGTCAGCGCCCTGAGAATAACGTACGCGAGCTAGCGGAATGGCGCCCCCGCAACGCCCGGCCTTCGGGTTGGTGCCTGGCCAGATGCTTGGCCGCCCCTTGAGGGATAGAATCTCGGCGCCCCTACGGGAGGAACTATGGTCAACACCATCGGGCTCAACAAGGATTCCCTCGACCGTTTGCGGCGGTTCGCCGCGGCGGTGACGCATGACCAATTGCGCCGCGAAGTCGGTGCGGGGTGGACCGTTGCTGCGCTCCTCCTTCACGTGGCGTTCTGGGATCGGCGCGCAAGCCTCCTTCTCGCACGCTGGACAAAGAGCGGCGTGGAAGATTCACCCATCGACTCGGATATCGTCAACGATAGCGTCAAGGACATCCTCCTGGCGGTGCCGCCCGAAGCGGCGCCGCGCCTGGCGCTCGCAGCCGCCGAAGAGGTGGACCGAGCGATCGCGGGGCTGGCGCCCTCGATACTCAGCGAAATCGAGGGTCGCGATGTCCACGTCCGGCTGGACCGCGCTCATCATCGCAACATGCACCTGGACGAGATCGAGAAGGCTCTTGGCGCCGGCCGCCAGCCATGACCGTTCCCCCCCCGAGCGCCTACCGCACGCAGTTGGGACTCGAATTCGAAGGCGGGCAACTCGTTGACGCCCTTCCCCATTGAGGCCATCTATGCCCGAGGCTAATCCACCCAAGCTCGCCGCTGATTTCGAACTGATCGACACCACCGGCCGCGCCGTGCATCTGAGCGACTATCGCGGGCGACACAACGTGGTGCTGGTCTTCAACCGCGGCTTTGTCTGACCCTTCTGCCGCCGGCACATGGCGCAGTTGCGCCTCGATTACGAAGCCTTCCGCAGCCGCGGGGCGGAGATCCTGGTAATCGGCCCCGATGGTCCGGATGCATTCCGCCGCTTCTGGGAAGAGAACCAGATTCCCTTTGTGGGGCTGGCCGACCCCAAGCACAAAGTAGCCAATGTCTACCGCCAGAAAGTGAACCTGGCCAAGTTCGGGCGCATGCCGGCGCTGTACCTGGTCGACCGCGAGGGTCGCATCCGCTTCGAGCATCATGGACAGTCGATGAGCGACATACCGGAGAATGCGGATGTGTTGAAGCTGCTGGACGAGGTTAACGCAAGCGGGTGAGGGGGACAGCTTTCACCACGGAGAGTGCAGAGAACACAGCGAGGGCTTGAGGGGATTGTTGAGACTAGCCTTGGCCTAGAGTGACCTCAATGGTGTCTCTGTGGTAGAGCCGTGCCGATGCCTACCCTGGAGCGGTTGGCCAGAGGGCGGGCTGAGGTGAACGGCCCGAATCCCTGGCTTCTCAACAGGGTATGAACTTGTGGGGAGGAATCACGATCGGCCCGAACCCAACGCAACCTCAACCGGAACGCGTGAACTGGTCGGCCCACCGCAAAGAGGGATCTTGTAGGGGCGGATCACGATCCGCCCGAACCCAACGCAACCTCAACCGGAACGTGTGAACTGGTCGGCCCACCACAAAGAGGGGTCTTGTAGGGGCGGATCACGATCCGCCCGAACCCAACGCAACCTCAACCGGAACGCAAGAACCGGTTGGCCTACCGCACAAAACGAGCTTGATCCCGCCGGCCGCACGGCGGGCTCTCAGCTCGCGACCCGTGAAGCAGGACGAGACAAGCGAGCCTTCGCCGGCACCTTCCTCCTGATTGGCAACCGCCGAGGTGGGGAGAGATTCCGCCCGACGCGGGCAACCGTAAGGCTCCCTTCGATTCTGAAAACTGCCTGAAAACAGTGACTTGACAAAAGGTAATGCCCTGCTAGGATATGTGAACGAGCGTTCGTTCACTGAATGGGGAAGCGCAACGGGCATGCCAGCCAAGCGACGCTCCACCGCCAGCCAAGAAACGAGAACGGCCATTGTGACGGCCGCGCATCAGCTCTTCGTCGAACGCGGGTACCACGCCACCAGCATGCGCCGCATCGCGGCCCGCGCGCAGGTGGCGCTGGGCGGCATCTACAACCACTTCGACTCCAAAGAGGCGATATACGTGGCGGTGCTCGAGGCCTACAACCCTTATAGCCTGGTGCTGCCTTCGCTGCGCGCCGCGAGCGGCGCGACGGCCGAAGCCTACCTGCGCGATGTGGCCGACAAGATGGTAGGCCTTTTGCGCGAAAGGCCCGTCACCCTGCACCTCATGTTCATCGAGATGGTCGAGTTCGATGCGCGACACATCCCGCACCTCGCGCAGACGATCCTGCCGCAATTGGCGGAGGTGCTCGCGCGTCTGAGAGAGTTCGGCCCACAGCTGCGACCGGTGCCGCTGCCCGCCATGGTGCGAGCCTTCTTCGGGTTGATGGTCTCGTACATGTTCACCGAGATCGTTTTTCGCGCGGTGGGCGGGAGCGAGGATATGGACTGGCTTGGCCACACGCTGGATATCTTCTTGAACGGGGTGATTGCCCGCCCGAAGGAGGCGCGCTCATGAATCGCCGCCTGCTCTCGCTGATCCGCAAGGAGTTCATCCAGATTGTGCGCGACCCGCGCACGCTGTATATCACCCTCGCCATTCCGGTCATCCAGATCTTCCTTCTGGGCTATACGGCAACCAGCGACGTACGCAACGTGCCCCTGGCGGTATTCGACCAGGACCACAGCCCCGCGGCACGCCAGCTGCTCGACGCCTATCGCGCCGCCGACTACTTCAAGCTCACCTTCGACGCCAATTCGGAAAGCGAATTGCGCGGGCTCATTGACGGCGGCCAGGCGCGGGCCGGGCTGATCATCCCGCCCGGTTACGGCGCCTCACTCCTGGCGGGCCAAACGGCGCGCGTCACATTCGTGCTCGACGGGTCGGACCCCAACTCCGCTTCCACCAGCCTCGCGGCGGCGCAGTTGATCGGCCAGGCGCACGCCACCGAAATCATGGTGGACCGCCTGGCGCAGCAGGGGCTGGTGCTCGGGCAAGGTCTGCCGGTAGAAGTGACCACCCACGTCTGGTACAACCCGGATTTGATCAGCGCCTTTTTCATGATCCCAGCGCTGATCGGGTTGATCTTGCAGCTTCTGACCTCCATGCTCACGGCCACGGCCATTGTCCGCGAACGCGAACGTGGCACGATCGAGCAGTTGATCGTCACACCCATCCGCTCCTGGGAACTGATCCTGGGCAAGATCATCCCCTACGTACTGATTGCCTTTCTCGACACGGTCGAGATCCTGGTGGTGGGCACATGGTGGTTCAAGGTACCCATCCGCGGCAGCCTCGGCCTATTGATGTCGCTCTCCGGGCTCTTCCTGGTCAGCTCGCTCGGCATCGGCCTCTTCCTTTCCACGGTGGCGCGCACCCAGCAAGAGGCCATGATGCTGACCTGGTTCACGCTGCTGCCGACGATTTTCCTTTCGGGTTTCTTATTCCCACTGGAAGCCATGCCCGTGGCGCTGCGCGCGGTTTCGTACGTGGTGCCGCTGCGCTACTATCTGACCATCATTCGGTCGGTCATTCTTAAGGGCGTCGGCCTGGAGGCCCTCATGCCGGAGGTCCTGGCCCTCGCCCTCATTGGTTTGATTCTGATGGGGGCGGCGGCGTTGCGCTTCCGCAAGCGATTGGATTGAGAGCTAAGAGCATAGAGCCTTTACCACAAAGCTCGCAGCCTGCCCTGGCGGGCTAGGCCAGGGAGAACACAGAGAGGCCCCTTTGTTTACGATCTGTTCCAGACCGAATGGTCTTCCATGCTAGCGGCACGGGCACGGGACGTAGAGCGGAGAGCAGAGAGCTTTCACCGCGGGGACAAGGGTGAAGAATAGCGGTCAAGGGGTGACGGGTGTCGAGACAAATGAAGAATCCCGGCGAGTAGAAAACGGCCGAGGTGAAGGGTTCAAGACCCTCAGCATTCTCCGTGGTCTCTGTGTTCTCTGTGGTGAAGGGTTTTTCGCTGCCGATGAGGCAGCGAGGAGGTAAACATGAAACTTCACGAGATGCGGCGCTTCATCCCGTTGGTTTTCCTGGTCGTCCTGGTGATTGCCGGCGTGATCTATCTGGCGCGAATCTCCGGCCCGCAGGATGGGCCGTTGCAGGTGGCCGGAACCATCGAAACCACCGAGGTGCGCGTCGGCCCGGAGGTGGCCGGGCGCGTGGCCGAGGTAAACGTGTTAGAGGGGGCGCAGGTGGCCGCCGGCGACGTGCTGCTGCGCTTGGATGACGCGCTGCTGCAGGCACAGAAGGCGCGCGCCCAGGCCGGCCTCGAGACGGCTGAAGCCGGGCTGCGCACGGCTCAGGCGGCGGTGGACTCAGCCCGCTTGCAACAGGCCCTGGCGCTCACCACGGCCCGCGCCCAGGAAGCCTCCGCGCGCGCGGTCGAGTGGCGCGTGACTCTGCCTCCGGACTCCAACCTGCCGGCCTGGTATTTCTCGCCCGACGAGGAATTGCGCGCGGCGCAGGCCGAGGCTGCCGCCGCCGAGACCGCGCTCCACGAGGAGCAAGCGCGCCAGGGGAGCGTTCTCGCGGCACCCCTCGCGGGCCAGCTCGAGGCGGCCGAGCGCGAATTGCTGCTCAGTGCCGCCGAAGTGGAAGCGGCGCGCGCCGTGCGCGACCGGGCCGATCTGGCGCGGCAAAACGAGGACCTTCTCGATACGGCCGATGACCGCTACGAAGCCTCACGCGAGCGGCTGCGGGATGCGCAGAGCGCGTACGACGACCTGCTGAGCAACAAAGATGCGGATGCGGTCCTCGCGGCGCGCGCCGCGCTGGCCGCCGCCCAGGCGCGCCTGGACGCCGCTCGCGATCGGGTGGCCAAGCTACAGACCGGCGAACGCTCGCTGCAGGTGGAGCTGGCGGCTGCGGTCGTGCAACAGGCCGAGGCCGCGGCCGCCCAGGCGCGACGCGTTGTCGCCCAGGCGCGCGCCGACCTGGCGGTGCTGGAGGTCCAACTGAGCAAGACGGTTATCCGCGCGCCGGTGGGCGGGGTGGTCATCACCCGCAGCGTGGAAGTGGGCGAGGTGCTCACCCCGGGCAGCGCCGCCTTTGCCATCGGCCAACTTTCGGATCTGCGGCTGACCGTGTTCGTTCCGGAGGATCGTTACGGCACGTTGCATCTCAACCAGGCAGCGCAGATCACCGTCGATTCCTTCCCGTCGGATGTGTTCCGAGCCACGGTCGTGCGCATTGCCGAGCAGGCGGAATTCACGCCGCGCAATGTGCAAACCGACGAGGGCCGGCGCACGACGGTATTTGCGGTGGAGTTGGCCCTGCAAGATTCCGGCGGCCGGCTCAAGCCGGGCATGCCGGCCACGGTGGTTTTCGAGGAGTAGAGGCTCGGGATGCGCAGCCGAGCGGGCGGCCCACAGGCGATTTGAAATGACGGATCTGATCGTCGCCGAGAACCTGAGCAAGGCCTTCGGCCGCAACCAGGCCGTGGACGGCATCAGCTTGCGCGTGGCGCCGGGCGAAGCATACGGGCTGGTGGGCGCCGACGGCGCCGGTAAGACCACCACCATGCGCCTGCTGTGCGGCGCGCTGCGCACGGACTCCGGCCGGGCCGTCCTGGGCGGGTTCGACCTCGCCCGCCAGACCGAGCAGGCGCGGGCGCTCATCGGCTATCTGCCCCAGCGCTTCAGCCTGTACGGCGAGCTTACGGTGCGCGAGAACCTGCACTTCTTTGCCGAGGTGCGCGGGCTGGCCGAGGCCGAGTGGCAGCCGCGCTCGAAGGAGATTCTCGACTTCGTGGGCCTCAGCGAGTTTGCCGATCGCCGGGCCGAGATGCTCTCGGGAGGGATGAAGCAGAAGCTTGGCCTCGCGGCAGCCCTCGTCCACCGCCCGCGCATTCTCTTGCTGGATGAGCCCACGGGCGGAGTGGACCCGGTGACGCGTCAGGGATTCTGGCAGCTGCTCATCCGCTTACTGCGCGAGGGCGTGGCTGTGGTCATCAGCACGCCTTACATGGACGAGGCCTCGCGCTGTAACCGCGTGGGATTCGTTAACCGCGGCAAGCTGCTGCTGGAGGGCAGCCCGGCCGAAGTCTGCCGTCGCCTGGAGGGGCGTGTGCTCGAGCTTGTGGGCCGGCCGCGGCGCGCGCTGGTCGAAGTGGCGTCAGCCGACCCCGCCGTTCAGGATGTGCACACGTTCGGCGATCGCCTGCACTTGCGCGTCGCCGCAGGCACCGCGCAAGCGGCGATCGAGCGGCTCGAGCGAGCCATCCCCGCGGCTGGTGCAACCTTTGAGCAATTGCGTCCAATCCCGCCGCAGCTCGAAGATGCCTTCATCGATATTCTCGGCGCGGACACCCTCCCGCGCCAATAGGCAGCGAGAAGAAAATGGCCGAGCCGATCGTGCAAGCCGAGAACCTGACCAAGCGCTTTGGCGACTTCGTGGCTGTCGACCAGGTCTCGTTCAGCGTGGAGCCCGGAGAAATCGTTGGCTACCTCGGGCCGAACGGGTCGGGCAAGACGACCACCATCCGCATGCTGCTCGGGCTCCTCACGCCGAGCGCGGGCCAGGCGCGGGTGATGGGCCTGGCGGTCGACCGCCACGCGGAGGCCATCCGCGCGCGGGTCGGCTACATGTCGCAGAAGTTCGCGCTGTACGACGAACTGACGGCGTGGGAGAACCTGGCCTTTTATGGCGGCGTCTACGGAATCACCGATCCGCAGCGATTGCACGAGACCCTGGCCCAACTCAAGTTGGAGAGCATTGCCCGCGAGCCAGCCGGCGCGCTGCCCATTGGCTGGCGCCAGCGCCTGGCCCTGGCCACGGCCATCATCCATCGGCCGAAGCTGCTCTTCCTGGATGAGCCCACCAGCGGGGTGGATCCGCTCGCGCGCCGCTCGTTCTGGGATTTGATTTACGATCTGGCCGACCAGGGGGTGACGGCGCTCGTCACCACGCACTACATGGATGAGGCCGAATACTGCACGCGCGTTGGAATTATGCGCCGCGGCAAACTGCTGATGATGGATACACCGACCCAGGTGAAGCGCCGTGCGTTTTCCGGTCGCGGATGGGATGTGCACGCGACCCCGGTGCTGGAGGCGCTCGATGCGCTGCAACAACTCCCCTTCGTGCGCCGCGCGGGCCTGGCCGGGGATCATTTGCGAGCGGTGACCGACGATCGGCACACACTGGAGGATCTCGAACGCGGTCTGCGCGCACAGGGCGTGGCGACCGCGCGTGTCGAGGCGATCGAGCCCACGTTGGAGGATGTATTCCTCGCGCTCGCCGAGGACTGACGTTGGGCCCGCGATTGACCGCCTCCACAGATAGCAGTCAACCCGCTCGGACTCCATCACCAGTGTAAGTCTATCTTGAAGAGGGCACAGCATGCATTACGCATGCCTGGCCTCGCGCGGCATGGGCGCGCCTTCTCGGTTGGGAAGGGCGCCATGGTGTGCGCGCGATGAACTTGGAGCTTGCGCAGACAAGGCGACCGGCGCTCACCCCCCACCCTCGTTCCGAGGGCAGGCCCCCAACCCCTCCCTCGGGGAGG
>DATEAT010000027.1:0-13486 GCA_035288225.1 Anaerolineales bacterium
GGCCCGGGCCCGGGCCGTTGACAAACAACTCGACTTCCTGCATGCCCATTTCCATCGCCGCTTTGGCCGCCTGCTGTGCCGCCAGACGAGCCGCGAAGGGCGTGCTCTTGCGCGAGCCTTTGAAGCCCGAGGTGCCCGCGCTGGCCCAGGCGATGGCGTTGCCCTGGGTGTCGGTGAGCGTGACGATGGTGTTATTGAAGGAGGCGTGAATATGCGCCTGCCCAGAAGCCACCGTTCGCTTGCCCTTCTTCGAAGCGCGACCGACGCTCTTCGCTGCTTGTGTCATAGGTCCTCGCTATTCTTCCTGAACAACCACTCACTCCGCGCCGCGTGCCCAGTGCCGGCCCGCAGCCGTTGGGGGGAAGGAGCCCCGGGGGCGCGGCAGCCAGCATGCGGCGGACCCTCCGCCAAAAGATGCGGTTACTTCTTCTTCGCTCCGCGTCGGCGGCCGCGGCCGGCCACCGTCTTCTTGGGCCCCTTGCGCGTGCGCGAATTGGTGCGCGTACGCTGCCCACGTGCCGGCAGGTTGCGCCGGTGGCGCAGCCCGCGGTAACAGCCAATCTCCACCAGGCGCTTGATATTCATCTGCACCTCGCGGCGCAGATCGCCCTCCACGGTGAAGTTTTTGCCGATGTAGTCGCGCAGCGCCGTCACCTCGGCCTCCGTCAGATCACGCACCCGTGTATCAGGGCTGATCTTGGTGGCCTGCAGGATGCGCTGTGCCGTCGGCTGGCCGACCCCGAAGATATAGGTCAGCCCCACCTCAATGCGCTTCTCGCGCGGCAAGTCAACGCCTTCAATACGCGCCATGGCCCTTATCCCTGTCGCTGCTTGTGCTTCGGATTGTCACAAATCACATACACCTTGCCTGCCCGTCGAACGATCTTGCACTTCGGGCAGCGCCTGCGAACCGACGAAGATACTTTCATTGCCGCTCACTTCCTTTCTGCCAACCCCCTGCGCTCGCGCCTCACTCCAGGGTGAGGATCAACGGGCCATCTGCCGTCACGGCCACCGTATGTTCAAAATGCGCGGTCAACGACCCGTCGGCCGAGACCACCGTCCAGCGGTTGTCGAGCACCGCCGTTTCGTTGGTGCCCACCAGCACCATCGGCTCGAGGGCGATGGTCATGCCCTCGCGCAGCGGCACACCGCGCCCGGCCTGCCCGTAGTTGGGCACTTGCGGGTCCTCGTGCATCGCCCGCCCGACCCCGTGGCCGGTGTAGTCGCGCACCACGTGAAACCCGGCGCGCTCGACCACCTCCTGAATCGCCGCCGACACATCGCCGGTGCGATTCGCATCCACCATCTTTTCGATGCCGGCTTTGAGCGCCGCTTCGGTCACCCGCAGCAGCTTCTCGGCCAGCGTCGAAATCGATCCGAGCCCCATGCTGAACGCTGAGTCGCCGACGTAACCTTCAAACACCGTGCCGCAGTCCACGCTGACAATATCCCCCTCGCGCAACTTGCGCTTGCCGGGGATGCCGTGCACTAGCTCGTCGTTCACACTGACCGTGGTCACCGCCGGGAAGGGCGGTTCCCCGTATCCGAGAAACGCCGGCTGCGCCCCGTGTTTGCGGATGACCTCCGCCGCAGCCTCACTGATGTCCGCGGTCGTCACTCCTGGGCGGATGACCGCGCGCGCCGCCGCCAACGCACGGGCATTGATTCGCCCGGCCTCGCGCATGATGGCAAGTTCGTCGGGCGTCTTGAGCGAGATGCCGCGCTTCCAGGGCATGCTCAGGTCGCCTTCACCGCGGCCATGAGGTCCGCCGTCACATCCTCGATCGGCCGGTCGCCGTCAATCTCCACCAGCATTCCCTCGCCGCGATAGAATTCGACCAGCGGTGCCGTCTGCTCGCTGTACACCTGGATGCGCCGGCGAACGGTTTCCTCGCTGTCGTCATCGCGTTGGTAAAGGTCCGATCCATCCACATCGCACGTTCCCGCGACGCGCGGCGGGTTGAGCTTGCGGTGATACACGTGGCCTTTGGCCCGGCACGTCAGCCGCCCGGCCAGCCGGTCGACCAGCGTGGCCACGGGCGCCGTCACAAAGGGCACAAGCCGCACGCAGCCGTGGCAGACTTGCTCCAGTGTCTTCTCGAGCGCCTCGGCCTGGGCCGTCGTGCGCGGGAAGCCATCCAGGATGGCGCCCCGGCCGCAATCCGGCTGGGCCAGCCGTTCGCGAACCATGGCGATCGTCACTTCATCCGGCACCAGCTCGCCGCGGTCGATGAAGCTTTGCGCCAGGCGCCCCAGCTCGCTCTTCTCACGCATATGGTGGCGAAACAAGTCGCCTGTTGAAATGTGCGGTATCGCCAACTTCTTTGCCAACACCGCCGCCTGGGTTCCTTTGCCGGCACCCGGCGGGCCGAGCATCACGATGTAAAGCGACATGTCGGGCCTCGTGGTCCAGCCCCGGCGCTAATGAACGAGCATCGACTCGTCGTAACCCCTCAGCTTGAGCTCCGCCTCGAGATTGAAGAAAAGATCGCGTACCACGCCCACCACGATCAGCAGGCCCGAGGACGAAACCAGCAACAGGCTGCTGCTTCCAGCGAACGGCAGCGCCACGTTCACAATGTAGGGCAAGACGGCCACGATGCCCAGGAACAGCGCCCCGGGGAGCGTGATCCGCCGCATGACCCGTGTTAGATAGCGCTGGGTGGGTGCTCCCGCCGTCACCCCAGGGATCTGCGCTCCCGAGCGCTTGAGGTTGTCGCCGTAATTCTGCTGGGCGAAGAGCACATCGGTATAGAAGAATGTGAAGGCCACGACCAGCACGAAATACATCAACCCGTACCATCCGCTCTGGCCGCCAAAGATCGACTCGACGCCCGCCGCCAGGTTGCGCACCCACAACGTCTTGGAAGCGATAAAGAACTGGGCGATGATCGCCGGGAAGGTCAGGAACGACTGGGCGAAGATGAGCGGGATCATGCCCGCCATGTTCACCAAGAGCGGCAGCGTGCCCTTGACCGGCATTGCCTGGCGGTGGCCGATGCGCCGGCCGGGGTACATCACCGGCACGTTGCGCCGCCCTTGCTGCACCACCACGATGGCAAACACGGTCAGGATCATCAGCACCAGGTAGAACGCGATCAGGAACCAACGCCGTTGCTCGTCGGTGAGCAGCTGGCCGAAGTTGGCCGGGATGCGCGACACGATGCCTGCGAAAATGATCAGCGACAGGCCTTGGTTGCGCACGCCGTATTCTGAAATCAGTTCACCCAGCCAGATGCCGAACATCGTCCCGGCAGTCATCGTGAGCAGGGTGGTGATCGTCGGCAATAGGTTCTCACCGGTGAAGCCAAAGTGTTTGATGATCGGCAGCCCGCCGGCCAGCGTCTGGAACAGGCGCACCTGGCCGATTGCATTGAGCGTGGCCATCGGCACGGCCAGGTAGTATGTCCAGCGCTCCATCCAGCGCCGGCCTTCCTGCGGGTCTTCCTTCATGCGCCGGTCCCAGGCGGGGATGATCGGCACCAGAAGCTGCAGGATGATCTGCGCCGTGATGTAGGGGTAGACCCCCATGGCCAGCACCGAGAAGTTCGACACGGTGCCGCCCGACAGCAGGTCGAGCAGGTTGAGCAGCGTGCTGCCGGCGCCTCCCTGGGCGAATATCTGCGCCAGGGCGGCGCGGTCTACACCCGGCACGGGCACATGCGAGGCCAGGCGGTAGATCACGAGCAACGCCAGCGTGATGAGCAGCCGGTTGCGCAGGTCCTGAGCGGTCCATAGATGACGCAAGGCCGAACGCCGCATGCTCTGGCTCCTTAGTCTCCACCGCTAAGCGGCGGAGAACTCCTCCACGGTGCCGCCCGCCGCCTCGATCTTGGCGCGGGCTCCTTTGCTGATGCGCTGCACATGAATGGTCAGCGCCACTTTCACTTCGCCCCGGCCGAGAATGACCACCGGCAGTTCAGGGCGGCTGAGCAGCCCCAGGCCCGCCAGCGACTCGGGCGTGACGCGCGTGCCAGCTGGAAGCGAGGCCAAGGTTTCCAAGTTGACCTCGTTGTATATCGTCCGATGGAGCGGATCGAACCCGCGCTTGAAGGGCAGACTCCGGAAGAGCGGCAGGTTGCCGCCCTGGAAATACAGCCCGGGGCCCCCGCCCTGGCGCGCGCCCTGGCCCTTGGTGCCGCGCCCGGCAGTCTTGCCTTGCCCGGCGGCGATGCCGCGGCCAACGCGCTTCTTGCGATGCGTGGCGCCAGGGTTGGGCTTGAGCTCATGCAGTTTCATTACGCCTTCTCCTTGCCGGCCGGCGCGGCCTCGACGCTGACCAGGTGAGCCACCTTGGCCAGCATGCCGCGCAGTTGAGGCGTGTCTTCCTGCTCGACGACTTGATTGATGTGCCGCAGGCCGAGCGCCGCAATGGTCGCCTTGTGGCGGTAGGTGTTACCGATCGGGCTGCGCACAAGGCGCACGCGCACGCGCCCGGCAGCCTGGCTCTTGCGCGCTCGGGGTTTGGATGGACTAGTCACTCTTCCTCCGCTCCCAGAAGGGCATCAGGCTTTCGGCCGGCTTGCCGCGCATGGCGGCCAGCTTGGCCGGGTCGTACAGCCGCTCCAGGGCATCCACCGTGGCTCGCACCACATTGAGGGTGTTCGCCGAGCCGAGCGACTTGGTAAGGATGTCGCGCACGCCGGCGGCCTCGAGCACGGCGCGCACGCCGCCGGCCGCGATCACTCCCGTGCCGGGCGAGGCCGGTTTGAGCAGGACCACGGCCCCGCCGCAGCGACCGGTCACCTCATGCGGGATGGTCGTGCGCGATAGCGGGATGGCCTTCATGACGTGGCGCGCACGCTCAGTGCCCTTGCGGATCGCATCCGGCACCGTGCGGCTCTTGCCCATGCCGATGCCCACCCGGCCATGGTTGTCGCCCACCACCACTACCGTGCGAAAGGAGAAGTGGCGGCCGCCCTTGACCACTTTGGCAACCCGGGCGATGTCGATCACGCGCTCGTCGAATTCCGGCTTTTCCTCGACCCGGACGTTTCTCTCATTTCGTGGCATGTTTCACTCCCGCGCTAGAACTCGAGCCCGGCCTCGCGCGCACCATCCGCCAGCGCACGCACGCGACCCTGATAGCGGTACCCGCCGCGATCGAAAACGACGGCGGCAATGCCCTTCGCCCGCGCCCGCTCGGCCACCAGCTTGCCCACTTCCTTGGCTTGCTGGCTCTTGTTGAGGCCTTTGAGCTTGGCGGCCAGACCGCGGTCGAGGGTCGACGCGGCGGCCAGTGTCTGCCCGCGCTCGTCGTCAATCACCTGGGCATACACCTCCGACAGGCTGCGGAAGACGCTCAGCCGCGGGCGCGCGGTGGTGCCGCTGACGGTGCGGCGGATATGCATGTGGCGGCGCTTGCGCGCCTGAGTTCGAGATTTGTGCGCCATCATCTCACCTGTTACTTGGCAGCGGCCTTGCCGGCCTTGCCCGCCTTGTGGCGAACCCGTTCCCCGACGTAGCGCAGACCCTTGCCCTTGTACGGCTCGGGCGGCCGGATCTTGCGCAAGTCGGCGGCCACTTGGCCGACGAGTTCCTTGTCGTATCCGCTCACCTGAATGATGCGCGTCTTCTCCTCCACGCTGAAGCCGATGCCCTCCGGCGGCTTGACCACCACCGGATGCGAGAAGCCCACGCTCACCACCAGGTTCTTCTCCTTAAGCTCGGCGCGGTACCCCACGCCTTCGATTTGCAGCTTCTTGGAGTAGCCCTGGCTCACCCCGGTGACCATGTTCTGGATCAGCGAACGGGTCATTCCGTGAAATGCGCGCCAGCGCCGCTCGTCGCTTTCCCGCTGGACCGTCACCTCTTCGCCCTGCTGGGCGATGGTCATGCCGTGCGGGAAGGAGCGGGTCAGTTCGCCCTTCGGGCCGCGCACGTGCACCTGGGTGCCGGTGACTTCCACCTTCACTCCGGCCGGGATCTTCACCGGCATTCGTCCAATTCGCGACACGCCATCCTCCTTGCGCCCGTTCTGGCCGTACTGCGCCAGGCGCGCCTACCAGACCTTGCAGATCACTTCACCGCCCACACCCAGCTTGCGGGCGCGCGCGCCGGTCATCACGCCCTTGGGCGTGGAGAGAATCGTTACCCCCAGGCCCGACAGCACCCGCGGGATCTCGTTGCGCCCGGCATACACCCGCCGCCCTGGGCGGCTGACGCGCTCGAGCCCGGCGATCACCGGGCGCCTCTCGCGGCGCTCGCCGACGTACTTGAGGTGGACGCGCAGCGCGGAAAACTTGCCCTCTTCGTCGACCACCTCGAACTTGTCGATGTAGCCTTCGTCCTTAAGGATCTGCGCCAGCGAGGCCTTAATGCGCGAGGCAGGCATAGCCACGACGCCATGCCCGGCCATCAGCCCGTTGCGGATGCGGGTTAGCATGTCGGCGATAGGATCCGTAATGGTCATCAGATGACTCTCCTTCCGATCCAGAAGGGCACACCCGCCCTTACCACGAGGCCTTCGTCACGCCGGGGATTCTCCCCGCCAAGGCCTGCTCGCGGAAGCAAATCCGGCACATTTGGAACTTGCGCATATAACCGCGCGGTCGGCCGCACAGGCGGCAGCGGTTGCGCACTTGCACCGGGTACTTGCGGCGGGTCTCACGAATGACAATCGATTTCTTGGCCATGCTCAGGCCCCTTTCTGGAACGGCATGCCGAGTAGCTGCAGCAGGCGTCGGCCCTCTTCATCGTTGCGCGCGCTGGTCACAATCGTCACCTCAAACCCGCGCGCCTTGTCGATCTTGTCGTACTGAATTTCCGGGAAAATCAACTGCTCACGCAGGCCGAGGGTGTAGTTGCCGCGCCCGTCGAAGCTGTCTTCGGGCACGCCGCGGAAATCGCGCACCCGCGGCAGGGCCACGTTCATCAGCCGATCGAGGAACGACCACATGCGCTCGCCGCGCAGGGTGACCATGGCGCCGATGACGCGCCCCTCGCGCAACTTGAAGTTGGCGATGCTCTTGCGCGCCTTGGTCACCACCGGCTTCTGCCCGGCGATGATCGTCAGGTCGCCCACCGCCGCCTCGAGCGCCTTGGGGTTGTCGAGCGCCTCGCCCAGGCCGATATTGACCACTATCTTGCGCACCTGCGGCACCTGCATTGGATTGGTGTAGCCGAAATCGCGCCGCAGGGCAGGCACAATTTCCGTTCGATAGCGTTCCAGCATGTTATGAGCCATGGCTCTTCTTCACTCCAGCGGCTAGGCGTCGATCACGGCGTGGCAATTCTTGCACACCCGCACGCGCCGTTCGCCCTGTGGCTGCCGGCCCACCCGCGATGCTTCACCGCACTTGGGGCAGACCAGCATCACGTTCGAAAGATGCATCGGCCCAGGAAACTCAACGATGCCCGGGGTTAGCGCCCGGCCTTGGGTCTGGACCTGGCGCTTGTGCTTCTTGCGCAGGTTGACACCTTCCACAACCACGAAGTCGGCGCTCGGGATGACGCGCAGCACCTGGCCGCGCTTGCCGCGGTCCTTCCCGCTCAGCACTTCGATCGTGTCGCCCTTCTTGATGTTCACAGTCGGCTCCTCATCCTGCGCGCGAACCCGTACGGTCGCGGCCCCGGATCCTCTGGGGCATGTCCCCTAGAGCACCTCGGGGGCCAGCCCCCTACAAGACTTCGGGGGCAAGCGAGACGATCTTCATGAAGCCCTTCTCGCGTAACTCGCGCGCCACCGGCCCGAAAATGCGGGTGCCTCTGGGGTTCTCACCGTCGGCATCCAATATGACGGCCGCGTTGTCGTCGAAGCGGATGTACGACCCATCCTCGCGGCGGTACTCTTTGGTGGTGCGCACGATAACGGCCTTGACCACTTCGCTCTTCTTCACCGCCCCCTGCGGCGCGGCGGATTTCACTGCGGCCACCACCACGTCGCCGATGGAGCCCGTCTTGCGGCGCGAGCCGCCCTGGATGTGGATCACCAGCAACTCGCGCGCGCCGGTGTTGTCGGCCACCGTCAGGCGCGTCTCTTGTTGGATCATGCCGCACCTCCGGCGTTGGCGGCGTCAGGCGAAACCGCCACCTGCTGCCCGCGCTGGAGGACCTTTTCCACCACCCAGCGCTTGCTGTGCGAAAGCGGGCGGCTCTCCACAAGTTCCACCTTATCGCCCAGGCTGCAACCCAGCGGGTCGTGGGCCATGAATTTCGATGAGCGGTGGACCACTTTGCCGTACAGCGGGTGGCGCACGGTGTAGTCCACGCGCACGACCACGCTCTTGGTCATGCGGGCGCTCACCACGGTGCCGATCATGCGACGGCGTTCGTTGGTCATGCCTGCTGTCCTTCCCCTTCCGCTGCGAGCTCCCGCTCGCGCAGAAGCGTTTCGATGCGGGCGATGGTGCGGCGCACGACCTTGAGCCGGGTGTAGTCCGAGAGCTGGCCCATGGTGAACTGGAAGCGCAGCTTCATATACTCGTCGCGCGTTTCATCGAGCTTGGCGCGCAATTCAGCGGTCGCGAGGGCGCGCAGTTCTTCAACGTTCATGCCGCCTCCTCGATGCGCCCGGTCTCCAGGCGCGCGATGGGCTTGGTGCGCAACGCGAGCTTGAAGGCGGCCCGCTCCAAGGCTTCCAGGGCGGCCTCTTCGGGCAGGCCACCGACTTCAAAAATGATGCGCCCGGGCTTGACCACCGCCACCCAGTGATCCACCGCGCCCTTGCCCTTGCCCATGCGCGTCTCGGCGGCTTTGCGCGTCACCGGCTTGTCGGGGAAGATGCGGATCCAGATCTTCCCGCGGCGCTTCATGGAATGGACCAAGGCGCGGCGAGCCGCTTCGATTTGGCGTTGGGTCATCCAGCCGGGCTCCAAGGCTTGCAGCCCCCACTCACCGAACGCCAACTCGGTGCCACGGGTCTCGTGGCCCTTCATGCGGCCGCGCATTTGCTTGCGCCATTTCACACGCTTCGGCAATAACATTGCGTCACCTCACTTCGCCGCGCAGATGGGCTGGCCACCCCGCGGAGCACGGCTACTCGCTGACGTAAGCGCCTTCAGTCGCCGGCATGTTCGTCTCGTCCGCCTCGGGGCGCGCTTCACCCCGGAAGATCCACACCTTGACCCCAATTCGCCCATAGGTGGTCAGGGCCTCGGCCCGCGCAAAGTCCACGTCGGCGCGCAGCCATTGCAGCGGCACCCGGCCTTCGCGCACCCATTCGGTGCGGCGCATCTCGCTGCCCGAAAGCCGCCCGGCACACATGACCTTGATGCCCTTGGCGCCCTGGCGCATGGCCGAACTGACCGCGCGCTTCATCGCCCGGCTGTGGCCGATGCGCCGCTCGAGCTGGCGCGCAATATTGTCGGCCACCAACGGCGCTTCCAGGTCGGGCGCATTCACTTCCACCACCTTGAGGTCCACCTTGCAGCCGGTGAGCTGCTCCAGGTGCTGGCGCAGTTCTTTCACCGTGGCCCCCTTGCGCCCGATAAACACCCCGGGCTTGGCGGTGTGCACGAACACGCGCACCAAGTTGTGGTTGCGCTCGATCTCCACCCGCGCGATGGCCGCGCTGGTCGCGTCCTTGAGAATCAGGCGGCGGATGGCGATATCCTGGTGCAACTGGCTGGCGTACTGCTTGCCGCTCGCGAACCAGCGGCTGTCCCAGCTCTTGTTGATTCCCAGGCGAAATCCGATCGGATGTACTTTGCGCCCCATAGCATCTCCTGGCCCGGTGCCGGCTGCGCCGCCCCACAGGGCGCGCCGTGCTCCGGAATTCTTACTCGGCCGTCACTTCGCGCAAGGTGATGGTGACGTGCGACGTGCGCCGCAGAATCGGCTTGAACCGTCCGCGCGCACCGAAGCGCCGCCAGCGGCGGGTCGGTCCTTCATTGGCGAAGACCCCGCTCACCACCAGATCCTCCGTGCGCCAACCGGCGTTCTCTTCGGCATTGGCCATGGCCGAGCGCAGCAGCTTGGCTACATCGTGCGCGGCGGTCTGCGGCATGCTTTGCAGGAGGGCCAAAGCCTGCGGCGCCTTGCGTCCGCGAATGACGTTGATGACGCGCCGCATCTTTTGCGCCGAGGAGGGTGCGAAGCGCAGGGTTGCCCTGACTTCTTCCATGGACTACCCCTCCTTGGCAGCGGGGGCCGGCGCCGCGGGAATGGCCGCCGTGGTGGCGGCTTCTCTCGTCACATGCCCGCGAAAGGTACGCGTCGGGGCGAATTCGCCCAGGCGGTGGCCCACCATGTTTTCGGTGACATAGATCGGCACGTGTCGCCGGCCGTCGTGAACCGCGATGGTGTGGCCCACCATCTGCGGGAAGATCGTGCTGGCGCGGCTCCAGGTGCGAATGACTTTCTTTTCGCCGCGCTGGTTCATGGCCTCGACCTTCTTGAGCAGCTTCGGTTCGACGAACGGCCCCTTCTTCAGCGATCGCGACATGTTCTTGCCTCCACACTAAACCCCGACGCCTCAGGCCTTCTTGCGCTTGGGCACCCGGCGCCGCACGATGAACTGATCGGTCAACTTGTTATTGCGGGTGCGCTTGCCGCGGGTGGGCTTGCCCCACGGGCTCTTCGGGCTGGGCATACCCGTCGGCTGCCGGCCTTCCCCGCCGCCGTGCGGATGGTCGCGCGGCGACATGGCCGTGCCGCGCACCGTCGGGCGCACACCGCGGTGGCGGCTGGCACCGGCTTTGCCCAGCTTCACGTTGCGCCGCTCCACGTTGCCCACGATGCCGATCGTTGCATAGCAGGTCTGCTTCACCAGACGCACCTCACCCGAAGGCAGGCGCACCTGGGCGTACTCGCTTTCCTTGGCCAGGATCTGCGCGCCGGCACCGGCCGAACGCACCAGCTGCCCGCCGCGCCCGTCCTGCAGTTCCACGTTGTGCACCAGCGTGCCCACCGGTATCTGCGAGATGGGCAACGCGTTGCCCGCGCGGATCTCCGCCTTCGGCCCCGCCATCACCGTGTCGCCCACCTTGAGGTCGAGCGGGGCGATGATGTATCGTTTTTCGCCATCGGCGTAGACCACGAGTGCAATGCGCGCCGTACGATTCGGATCGTATTCGATGTGCGCCACGCGCGCTGCGATATCGCGCTTGTCACGCTTGAAATCGATGAGACGAATGTGGCGACGCTCGCCGCCGCCGCGATGTCGGACGGAGACCTTGCCCTGTACGTCGCGACCGCCGTGCCCGCGGCGCGGCACGATGAGCGAGCGCTCGGGCCGTGCGCGTGTGATCTCTTCGAAGGTCGGCCCGGCCATGCCCCGGCGACCGGGGGAAGTGGGTTTGAACTTCTTCACCGGCATGAGATTATCCCTTCACCCCTTCGAAGATTGGGATGGTACCCTTGGACAAGGTAACGATCGCCTTCTTGAATTCCGAGCGGCGGACGCGCAGGCGGCGGTTGCGCAGCGAGCGGGTGCGCTTCATGGGCACGATCAGCATGTTGACCTTGGCCACCTCGACATTCTCGAACAGGGTTTCGACCGCTTCCTTGACCTGGGCCTTGGTGGCGCTCGGCGCCACCTCGAACACGTACTGATGGCGCTTGCTGGCCAGGAAGGTCGTCTTCTCAGTGATGATCGGGCGCTTGAGAATCTCGTAGATCGTCATGCGCCCCTCCCCGGATCGAGCCAGGCCCCGATCAGATCGAGCGCGGCCAATGGAACTACCACCTTCTGAAACGCGAACAGATCGCGGATGTTCAGGTAGTTGGCTCGCAGCGTCTTGGCGTGGGCCAAGTTGCGCACCGAGCGCTCCACCACCTCATCGCCCTGCGGCAAGAGGACCAAGGCATTCTCGCCGCCGGTCATCGCCTTGAGGGCCACGGCCATGGCGCTGGTGCTGGGCGTCTCGAGGGTCAGCTCGTCGACCACCACCAGCATCGCTTCGGCCGCCTTGGCCGAGAGCGCCGAGCGCAGTGCAGCGCGGCGCATCTTCACCGGCATGCTGACCGAATAATCGCGCGGCACAGGCGTGTGCACTTTGCCGCCGCCGCGCCACTGCGGCGCGCGAGTCGAGCCCTGGCGGGCGCGGCCGGTGCCCTTCTGGCGCCATGGCTTGCGGCCGCCGCCGGAGACCTCGCCGCGGCCCTTGGTCTTGACCGTACCCAGGCGCGCGTTGGCCAACTGCCGCACCAGCGCCTGGTGCATCAGATCCTGCCGGACCGGAGCTTCGAAGATGGCCGCGGGCAAAGTCACCCGCTTCACCTTCTTGCCCTGCATGTTCACCACATCCACTTCCATAGGTATTCGCTCCCAACGCCGTGTGCGCGCCTGCCGGCTTACTGCTTGCGCGCCTCGCGGACGAGCACGATGCTGCCTTTGCCACCCGGCACGCTGCCCTCAACCCCGAGCAGGTTGCGTTGCGCGTCCACCAGCGCCACGCGCACCTTCGAAGAGGTGGAATGGGCCGAGCCCATATGCCCGGCCATGCGCTTGCCGCGGTAGACCCGCCCGGGTGTAGTGGTCTGGCCGATGGCGCCCGGCGCGCGCTGCCGGTCCGATTGACCATGGGTTTTCGGCCCGCCACTGAAGTGGTGGCGCTTCACGCCGCCCTGGAAGCCCTTGCCCTTGGAGGTGCCGAGAATGTCGACCCGCTCACCCACCGCAAAGACCTCGACTGTCAGGCGATCCCCCGGCTTCAGGCTCTCTTCGACGCCGGGCTCAAACTCGCGCAAATAGCGCAACGGCTGCGGGGTGGCCTTCTGCAGGTGGCCGCGCTCGCCGCCCGTGAGGTGCGAACTCTTGGCCTCGCCGAAGCCGAGTTGCACGGCGGCATACCCGTCTTTCTCGGGTGTACGCACCTGGACAACAAAACATGGCCCAGCTTCGATTAACGTGACCGGAACAAGGCGCCCGGCCTGGTCGAAGATCTGGGTCATGCCCACTTTTTTCCCAATCAACCCTTTCATCGGTTGTCTCCTCATGCTTGCACTTCGCGCGGGACTGTCGGCTTGGGACGGGCCGCATCATCCCCCCGCCCGGCGGTCAGCGGTCGGCGGCCCCTGCCGGGGCCGGCCGGTCCGCTCTTGCCGGAGGGCACGCGCCGCTCAGATCTTCATTTCGACGTCGACGCCGGCTGGCAGGTTCAAGCGCATCAGCGCATCCAGCGTCTTGGCGTCGGGTTCGGTAACCTCAATCAGCCGTTTGTGCGTTCGGATCTCGAAGTGCTCGTGAAAATCCTTGTCGATGAAAGCCCCCCGCCGCACCGTGAAGCGCTCGATCTCGGTGGGCAGCGGAACCGGGCCGACCACCTTGGCCCCGTTGCGCTCGGCGGTTTCCACAATGCGCCGCGCGGATTGGTCCAGGACGCGGTGGTCGTACGCTTTGAGCCGAATGCGGATCTTCTGGCGCGCCATAAGTCCTTGCCTAATCCAGGATTTCAGTAATGACGCCGGCGCCGACCGTCAGCCCGCCTTCACGAATGGCGAACTTCGAGCCCTTCTCCAGCGCCACCGGCACGATCAACTCCACGCTCAGGTTCACCGTGTCGCCCGGCATCACCATCTCGACCCCCTCCGGTAGCGTCAG
>DATEAT010000028.1:0-8088 GCA_035288225.1 Anaerolineales bacterium
GGTCAGCCTGCCCTGGTGGTCTTCCGGGGGGGCGGGCAGTTCGAGGCCGTTAGGCCGCCGCAGCCACAAGGACATCACGAACCCATGAGACTTGTGCATACTTCCCTCGTTTGGCTCGCAGCCTGCTTGACCCTCCTCCTCGCAGCCTGGGGCACGATGACGCTGCTTCCACAATCAGGTTTCCGCGACAGCTTCTTGGGCAATTTCTGGGCCACAGTCATTGGCGTGGCAATTGGCGTCCCCATCGCCCTCGCCCTCAATCGGCGTCTGCAGCAAGACGAGGATACCTCCCGGCTGCAACAATCCAAGCTGGAAACGGATCGGCGCACGACTCAATACCTCAAGATGCTCCAGCTCTCCCTTCTCACCAATGCCACGTTCCTCGATCTCATCGCCCAGCGTCTTCTCCCGGGAACCGTAATCTACTCCAACCTTGATCTCGAGCACCTCGAGTCCACGGCCTCCCTTAAGTACCAGTTAATAGATGACATCGTCCTCAATGGCACAATTGACTCCATTCGTTTCAACCTGCGCTTCATCAGCCGCCTCATGGACTTGAACGTGCAACTATCCTTCGGGCCCTTCCGCGCCGCGATGGGCGAGACTGCGTTCCTCTCGGAGCAAACGGCCATCATCAATCGAATACGAACGACGGTCCCTGATGCCAAGCGCGACATTGACAAGGCGCTTCAACTTGTTGGCCAGAAACTCAGTCAGCAGTCCCAAAGCCCTATCAAGCCGGCGGCCTAACCACTTACCAGCGTCGACGCTGCTTCCGCCGCAGGGGGAACGAACATGACACCATCCCGCTGTGTCGTGGAAATGCCCCCACTCTCCTATGCCACGACCATCCATTCCCAGGCGCGCTGGCGTGGCGCGCGCCTTCCTGTTCGGCGTCGACCACAAGGACTCACTTGCGCCGGCGCGACTCGAATCCTTTCCGGCCATGGCCTTCGCCCACGCCCGGCAAGCGAATACTTGCGCTGACAATCGGTGTAGCATACAGTAGGCACGAGGCAGCTCGAACATACGAATCTGCTGAGGCTGCCGGTTATCGACAAGGGGTGGCCATGGGCAGCGCGAGGGTCTGGCGCAGGTTTATCGCTCTTCCAACCATGCTGCTCGCGGCTGGCTGCGCAATCACCCCGCGGTTACCCTCGACCGCGACGGCTGCCGTTCAGACAGCACCGGCATCCACTTCTACCCGCACTCCCGCTCCTCCAACCAAAACTCCGCATCCTTCGCCCACTCCATCGCCGATTCCAACATTGTCCGTGCCCGGCGCCCGAGCCAAGCTCGTGGAATTGCTATCCGACAACGGCGGCTGTGAACTTCCCTGCCTCTGGGGTATCACACCCCGGAAGACCACTTATCAAGAAGCCAAGTCCATCCTCGCTCCCTTGACAGGCATCTCTATCACGGGCGATTTCCTTCCTGAGGTTGGAAGCGTGTACTTGATGTTTCCGGAAGACGAACACGATGCCATTTCGTACGACGACACGTGGGACCCACCGGCCGAAAGCCCTTTCATGTCGGTGTTTGTAGCCTTCGTCACAGACAAGGGTAGAGGCCTTGTGAACCACACGGTACTTCAGGCCGAAGCCGGCGAGGAGGTCGGCGATGGTCGCGAG
This sequence comes from Anaerolineales bacterium, assembly GCA_035288225.1. GTDB lineage: Bacteria > Chloroflexota > Anaerolineae > Anaerolineales > RBG-16-64-43 > RBG-16-64-43. The sequence continues at coordinate 1,632 of DATEAT010000028.1, forward strand.
TCCTATTTCGCCGACGTTATCGACATAGAGTCCTTCGGCACACTGATGCAGTACTACATGTTGCCCAACCTGCTATCCATGGCGGGCACTCCGCAGTACGTCGGGGTCTCGATGCTTGGCGGGCTTCGACCACGACCCGAATACGCAGGGTTTGGCATCCTGCTCATGTGGCCGGACAAGGGGATTCTGGCCGCCTACCGTACGACCTTACATGCGCGAGGGGCCATACTCCGTGGTTGCCCCAGCTCGTCGGATGTTCACGTGGAGATTGATATCCTTCCTTCTGGAGAAGCGGCCTTCTACGAATCGCTCAAGTGGACAGATTGGGCAGTCAAGCGGAATTGGTACAAACCGCTTGAAGAAGTCACTTCCATGAGCATGCAGGACTTCTACCGGGATTTTGCCGACAAAGGGACCGCGTGCATCGACACTCCCGCCAACTTGTGGATTGAACACGAATGAACTTTGGCCTTTCCCTGCAATTGACTCGTCCCCTCCTCCTCGTTACAATCCAACCAGCCTCCTATGCCACGACCATCCATTCCCACGCGTGCGCCACGCCCGCGCGCCTTCCTGTTCGGCGTCGACCACAAAGACAAGCCCGCGCTGCTCAGCCTCGACGACAGCCTGGCGGAGCTGGCGCTGCTCGCGCATACCGCCGGCCTGGAGGTCGTCGGGCAGGATACACAGCGCCTGACTCGCGCCGATCCCAACACGCTCATCCGCTCGGGCAAGGTCGTCGAACTTGTGCGCTGGGTCGAGGAACTTCGCGCCGACGTGGTCGTTTTCGACGAGGAGCTCTCGCCCCGCCACCTGCGCGAGTTGCAGGAGGCGCTCGGCGAGGTCGTGCAAGTGCTCGACCGCACCGCGCTCATCCTGGATATCTTCGCCCAGCACGCCCACACCCGCGAGGGCTCGCTGCAGGTCGAACTGGCCCAGTATGAATACCGCCTGCCGCGCCTCACCCGCGCCTGGACCCACCTGGCACGCCAGGCCGGCGGCGCCTCGGGGCGCGGCGGAACCGGCGGCGTGGGCCTGCGCGGCCCGGGCGAGACACAGCTCGAAATCGACAAGCGGGAGATCTCGCGGCATATCACCCGCCTCAAGCGCGAGCTTGAGAAGGTGCGCGCTCACCGCAGCCGCTATCGCGCCCAGCGCCGCCGATCGGGCACTCCCGTGGTCGCCCTGGTGGGCTACACCAACGCCGGCAAGAGCACACTGCTCAACGCGCTGACCCACGCCGGGGTCTACACGGCCGACCAGTTGTTCGCGACCCTCGACCCGACCACGCGCCGCGTGCGTTTGCCTGGCGGGCAAAACGTGCTCCTGACCGATACCGTGGGTTTCATCCAGAAGCTGCCCACCTCGCTGGTGGCCGCCTTCCGCGCCACGCTGGAAGAGATCGCCGAGGCGGACCTGCTGCTGCACGTCGTCGATCTGACTCACCCCAATGCGCTCGAGCAGGCCCAGGCCGTCCACGAAACGTTGACCGAGATCAATATTCCCGATGTCCCGGTGGTGACGGCACTCAACAAAGCCGATCTTCTCGCCCAGCCCAATCCGGTGCCTTCTCTTTCAGAGCATTTCGAATCGGCAGTGGTCGTTTCGGCGCTGCGCGCGGAAGGGCTCGAAGCGCTGCTGGCTGCCATCGAGCGGCACCTGTTCAAGGCCATGCTTCCCCTGCGTGTCCGCCTTCCACATGAGAACGGCAAACTCATCAGCCTGTATCACGAACACGGCGTCGTCGAAAGCATCACGCACCAGGCCAACGGCGTGACCATCAACGGCCGCTTGCCCGGCTACCTGCTCGGCGTGTTCCGCCCCTACGAGGTTGCGGCGAGGCGGCCGGCACGACGGAGCGCGGCCTGAGTGGGCGCACCTCGAATCGCTGCCCCCCGCCCCGCGCGCGAGAAGACCCCTCGCGCCAGATGGGCTCGACGCGCAGCAGCATATGCCTTGCTGCTTCTGACGCTTACATCAACTGCAGGCTGCGCACAGCCGGAGCCGATGTCGGCAACGTTAACCGCGTCTGATCCAGTGACCGAGGTCGTGCCGTCGCTTGTGCCGCTGCCTGCGACCGCTACCGCCCTCCCACCGACCGTGACTCCGACCCCGTCCATCACGCCGGTTGTCTCACTACCCCAGCCCTACCAAACGCCGAACACCTCCGGCCGCGTGCGTCTCGCGGCGGTCGGCGACCTCATGCTTGGCCGCACCATCGGCGAGCGCATCCTTAGCCAGGGTGCACTGGTCCCATTTGCCGGCGTGGCAGAAGTGCTCGGGGCGGCGGATCTTGCACTGGGCAACCTGGAGTGCGCGATGGGCTCGGGCGGGACCGCGGTGCCCAAGTACTACACCTTCCTCGCGCCGCCCGAGGGCGCCCAAGCGCTGAAGCTCGGCGGCCTGGATATCATCAACCTGGCTAACAATCACTCGCTCGACTACGGCCCGGAGACGCTCGCCGAAACGCTGGGGCTGCTCAAAGGAAACGGCATGTACGCGGTCGGCGCCGGCCTTTCCGAAGGGCAGGCCTACGGCCCGCTCGTCGTCGAGGTCAACGGGCTGCGCATTGCCTTCCTGGGGCGGGTCAACATTCCGGTGGAACTCACCACATTCGATACGCGCTCATGGGCGGCCGTGGGTGACCGCGCGGGAGTCGCCTGGGGCGAGGCGGCCGAGGTCGAGGATGCCGTGCGCGCCGCCAAGGCACAGGCGGATGTGGTCGTGCTGCTGCTGCATTCCGGATGGGAGATGTATCTCGCGCCGTCGAGCGAAGAGCGCGTGCTGGCGCAGGCGGCGATCGACGGCGGCGCTTCGCTCGTGCTGGGGACGCACTCGCATCTCATCCAGGCCACCGACGAGACCAAACCGGGAACGCTTATCGCCTACGGCCTGGGCAATTTCGTCTTCGATGAGTTCGACGGCGGCGCGACCGACAGCGCCATCCTGCACGTGGTCCTCACGCGCGCCGGCGTCGAGTCGTTCTCCTGGCAGCCGGTCGAGATCCAATCCGGCCTGCCGGTGCTCATCCCCCCAACGCCGACGCCCGCTTCCTAGCGATTTGCTTTGTGTTGCCATGCCTTACCCCCTGCCCCTTGTGCAAAAGCCCTGTGGGCCTCTCCGCTGCAAGCCCATCTCCCGACAGTTCGATGTTTAGCGGAGAGGGGGTGAAGATTTCAAGGAGACGGGGGCCATCGGCCCCCGTCTCCTTCTAGATCTCGACCCCCACGGTTGCACATCACTATATCAATGCGAGGACCGGTGCCCGGTCGTATCGGGCAGCGCGACGAACCAAACTCGGAGCATCGCAAGTCAACCCACGCCGCGTTTCAGTTCCAGTGACAGCTTGTAGGGGCACGCCATGGTGTGCCCCTGCGGCCTTGAGGCTATCGCCGCGTTTCCGCAGGGGACCGGCAATGACCGCTCCCCGTTTGACGTGCGTTGCATGCCTGGGAGGCGCGGTCGATTTGGCGGGTGGAGGTCTTCAAGGAGACGGGGGCCTGTGGCCCCCGTCTCCTTGAAAAAGACCTCACCCCTCCCCCGGATCAAGGCCTCAGCATCGAGAATCCTGAGCTCCGGGGGAGGGGTTGGGGGCCTGCCCTCGGAACGAGGGTGGGGGCCAAAGCCGGTCGCAAATTCCCCGAAAGCCCTGGCGTGGCCCGCGCCGGTTAGCGCGCGGCAGTTAGCTTCTCGTGCGCGCCCTTCCACGGCATCTCTTTCGGCAGCCGCTTGGGCAGCGTCACGCCCGCCAGGCGCGGCGCAAGGTCCGCCAGCGCCGCCACAGCCTCGGAGGTGTTCTTGCGCTCGATGGCCGCGCGCAGACGCTGCGCTGATCGCCCGGTCCATTCCCACTGCCTGCGGAATTGATCCGCCTTGAGCCAGTAGTCGCGCTTCTCCCAGGCCGCGGTCGATGCATCGATGCCCGCGGCGATCTCCTCCAGCGCCGCGACGATGAACGCCAACTCATCCGCGCGGGTATCCAGGCTGCGTTCCTTCATCAATTGCGCGCAGGCCAGCGCGATCCATTGCATCAACCGCGCTCGGTTGCGGCCTGCACTCTCGGGGTTTATCACTCGCGACACTCGGCGCCTCCTGGAGCAAAGTCGGGATATGTTATCATGCCTCGCACGTCTTTTCCGGTAGCGATTCTGCGGTTCACTCGGCATTCAGATGATGGACGACGCGCTCAAAATTGTCGCCAGCAATCGCAAGGCAGGCCACGATTACGAAATCCTGGATAGGTTCGAGGCCGGCCTCGCGTTGGTTGGCAGCGAGATCAAGTCCATCCGCGCCGGGCAGGTCAACCTGCGCGAGGGCTACGTGTTCGTCGAGGGCCGCCAGGCCTGGCTGATGGACACCCACATCTCGCCCTACGACCCGGCCAGCCGCATGAACCACGACCCGCTGCGCAAGCGGCGGCTGCTCTTGCACAAGAAGGAAATCATCCAACTGCTCGAGGGCCAGCAGCAGAAGGGCCTGGCCATCGTTCCCTTGCGCATGTATCTTGTCAAGGGGCGCGCCAAGCTCGAGATCGCGCTGGCCCGCGGGCGCAAGCAGTACGACAAGCGCCAGGCCATCGCCAAGCGCGATGCCGAACGCGAGATGCAGCGCGTCGCGAACCGCCGCGGCTAGGTTCGCCCGCCTCACGGGGGCCCCATGTCCACTCCCAGTTCGATTGCCGGCCTCAACGCGCTGGACCCAGACGAGCGCGATCGCTTGTATGCGGAAATCATCCCGCGCGGGCTGTTCGAGCGCTTTGCGATCAACTCGGAAACCTTCTGCAACGCGGCCGGCCAGCGCGTGCTGGAAGTAAAAGGCAAACCCGGTTCAAGCGCGGTCGAGGTCAAGCTGCGTCACGAGCCGGACGCCAAGGATCCGGTGCTTTACGCGCACCTGACCGACACGGTGAACGGGCAGCTCTTGATCATGCTCTACATCATCAACGACCCCCACTCCGAGCGCTTCGACACCGACCGCCTGCCGGACGGGACGCCGACCGAGTTCGGCGTTTTCCGCCGCAACCTGCCCGCCGAGGAGGCCGCTTTCCGCGCCGGGCTCACGCCCGGCCAGGTGCGCCACGGGCTGCGCGTGCTCCGTCAATCCATCGAGAGCTTCGAGCAATTCGTCGCCCGCCTGGGGCTCACTATGTTCTTCGCCGAGCCGCTCGCTTATCACAACGCAGTGGTCTTCGAGCAATATGGTTTCACCTATCAGCAGGGCCTGCGCTGGATGGAAAGTATCGACACGCGCTTCCGCAAGGATGGCGATCTGCTGCGCCGCCTGGATGGCTCGACCGTCTTCCGCCAGCCGGGCGCCGAGCTCTCCATCCGCGGCCGAAGCTGGGCCATCCACGATGGCGTGCTCAATGAGCCCTTTACCGGCGTGCACATGTACAAGATGCTCGGCAAACACGCCGGGCTTTCGACCTTCGCCGACGGCGTGTGGTGAGGTATAATGCGCGTACGGGGATGAATGGCTTCGACGGTTGAGGCTGACCCCGGATGGCAGGCCGAGAGGCGCCGACCTCGTTAACTCAGCGCAAAAACTCAAGTGCCAACCGCACTTACGCGGCTCTTCCTCTTGCGGCCTAACCCGTGAGATAGGGCCTGGCTCCCTTACCGGAGCCACGTTTGCCCCGTTCGTCTTTGCCCGGATGGGAGCAGACGCCACAATGGCAAAGTGCCGCGGGTCACGCCGCTACACCCGCGAAAGAGGGGCTTTCGGGTCCCAGCGGCTGGCCGGCAGGGTCACCCCGTCGTTCGGGTGCCTTCCGGTGAGAACCAATGGACGACTAAGCCTGTAGAGGTCCTCGGTCGAGTCAACTCGGACGCGGGTTCAATTCCCGCCATCTCCACCTGCAGGGGCGCGCAAGCGCCCCTGCTTCCATTTCACTTTCTCTTGGGATGCGCGAGCTACACGCGCTTCTTGCGTCCCGCCTTCACCGCGGCAGGCATCACGGATGACCCAGCGGAGGACTGCTAACCCTGCGTGTGCGGAACTCGGATTGCACCCGAGTCATCCCTTCTGCCCACCTCTGCAGCTTGCGCGCCTACCCTCGCGCACCTCACCCCCTGCCCCCCCTTGCAGGGCAGGCTCTGCGCCGCGAGTGGTCATCGAATCCTCCGGTTTCCCGGCGGAGAGGGGGTGGGGAAACCAAGGAGACGGGGGCCTTCGGCCCCCGTCTCCTTGAAAACGACCTCGACCCTTCGCTGGATCGAGACGCGCAAGCCGAGTCCGTATTATCCTCTCTCATTGCGAGGAGCCTTGGTCGCGGAGCGAGACAAGGCGACGAGGCAATCTTGGCGCCTCGCGGGCCAACCCACGCCGCGCTGCAGCTTCGGTATCAACGTGTAGGGGCACGCCATGGCGTGCCCCAACGGTCGTGAGGGAATGCGGCCGGTCATGGGAGCGGCTCATGGTGAGATTCAACGGGGGCCGGAGGTCATAACGGAGGCGG
>DATEAT010000029.1:0-2125 GCA_035288225.1 Anaerolineales bacterium
TTCCCACCATCCCGAATCTGCCCCGCAAAACTCCTGACGCCCTATATACAGCGTACATAACCGGCGCATCAAGCGCCGTGGGGGATGTAGGGGCGAGTGAGACGAAGCTATCTAAACTCTCCCGTCTTTCATCGTATAATAGTGGACTCTCGTGTACGTTCAGCCTATTACCTGCCTATGCCTCGTGGACCGCGCCTCGACTTCACTGGCGCTCTTCACCACGTGATCGTCCGCGGTATCGAACGACGGCGGATCTTCCGCTCGGATGCCGACCGAGAGCTGTTCCTCGACCGGCGACTCCGCCCCGTCGAAGCCTGCCGCGATTATTGCGCCCCTCATCGATGCTGTCTGCGAGCGCTTTCGCGTCGCGCCCGGCGAACTTGCCAGCCGCAGTCTGCGTCCCGATGTGCTCGCCGCGCGCGCTGCCCTCAGCTACGCCGCGGTTATACATCATGGCCTCTCCTTCACCGCGGTAGCTCGGCAGGTTGGCCTTTCACGCCGCAGCATCAGCCGAGCGATCCAGCGTGCACAGATTGCCGGACTGACCGACGCAATCCCACTGGCCGGGGTTGTCTTCGGCGGCGGTCAGGAACTGATCCACTTGCGGCGGTTGCGGTGATCCACTGAGCGTTGCGGGCGTGAGACCAGATGGCGCTCGGGAGTCGCTACCGATCGGTTGAGAATGGGGGATACGAGGCCGCCGGGGGGCGCGCAGGGAGCCCGGAGGGCGACCGGAGCGGCCCCCGGCGGCCTCAGCGTTTGTTAGATGGGGTCGGCGCCAAGGGGCCGTGGATGGGTTGTTGAGGGTCGGTGGCTGCCCAGTGGGCTTCGATCTCGTCGCCGTAGGCGCGCCAGATAGCTTGCTGGAGATGGCCGCAAAAGTCGAGCACCCAGGCGGCGGTGGCGGCATCGAGCGGCCCGAGCCGCAGCACAAAGTCGCGGTGGTCCGTGGCACTCATGGAGCGGTCTCGGCGGGTAGCTCCAGACCGTGTGCGCTGGCGCGCTGGCGCGCCAGGTGCTGGCGGTAGCTTGGCCCATCGATATCGATGTGGATGGAGTTGGCCGCCAGTCGGTCCAGGACGGCGGCAGCCAGGGTCGCATCGCCCAGGTACTTGCCCCAGGCCGAGAGCTTGATGTTCGAGGTGATCGCGGTGGTGGCGTTGTCGTGGCGACGGTCGAGCAGGGTAAACAGCATATGGGCCGCGGTGGGCTCATCGTCGCGGCGCTTGAGCTGCCCCAGGCCCACGTCATCAATGACCAACAGCGAGGGCCGGCACCACTGCTTGATCCGCCGCTCGTAGGAGCCGTCGGCCAGCCCCGCGTACAGGTCATCGACCAGGTCGACGCAGCGGGCGTAACGGACCGTCAACTCGTGCGCGCACGCCGTGATAACAAGCGCCTGCAAGATGTGGCTTTTGCCGGTACCGCATTTGCCGGTGATCAGTAGATCCTCGTGGCGCTCGATGTACGACAGCGTGAAGAGTTCTTCGACCACGCGCCGGTCGAGCTTGGGTTGAAAGGCCCAGTCGAAGCCGGCCATTGTCTTGCGGACCTTGAGGCCGCTTGCCTTGATGCGCCATTCGATGCTGCGCTCGCGTTTGAGGGCAACCGCCTGCGCGAGCAACCACTCGACGGCGTCGATCTTGCCGGGGTTGGTCTGGTTCACCCAGGCCAGGTGGGCATCGATATCGAGTCCCTTCAATCCGAGTCGTTCGAGGTGGTGCTCGATGCGCTCGCGGGTTTGTTCGGCTGAGCCTTTGCCGGGTCGGGGCATGGTGGTTCTCCTGGTGAGGGGGTGGCGACGGCGCGGCACGGCAGCGCGTCGTACTCGGCGAGGTCGCGCGGCTCGGTGCTGCTTTGCGCGACGGCGTGCCGCAGCTTGTTGGCGGTCTGTTCGGCCACGTACTGGTCGAGCCGGCGGGGGCTCGCGCGTGCCAGTAGAATGCGCTCTACGGCGCCGTGCTCCATGGCGCCGTAGGCCAGTGCGTGCGAGAGCGCCGCGATCAGGTCGGCGGTGTCGTGACCTTGGCGCAGGGCAAGCACCTTGCGCGCGTGGTAACCGGCCGAGCGGGGCGCGTGTTTCTCCAGCTCCGCCAGGAAGGCGGTGGCCGGCTCACCGAGAGCG
>DATEAT010000030.1:0-32058 GCA_035288225.1 Anaerolineales bacterium
CAGCCCCGCAGAGCCTCGCTCGGGCGGGGCCGCGGCATGCCTCTCTCGCCGCGCGTCAGGCGGGCAGGCCGACAAGCCGCAATCCGTCCTCGAGCAGCGCCGCCACGCGGTCCTTGTGGCGCGTTTCGCAATACACACGCACGATCGGCTCGGTCCCCGAGAAGCGCACCAACAGCCAGCCGCCGTCGTCGAGTGAAAACTTGAACCCGTCGCTCGCGTCGCGGCCGGTGACGCGCAGGCCGCCCAGGATGTCGGGCGCGGCCTGCGCCACACGTGCGCGCGCCGTATCGCGATCGGCGGGTGACATCGGCCGGTCGATGCGGTCGTAGAAGTACTCGGCGCCCACTTGCTCGAAAAGAAAGGCCAGCAGCTCCGACGGCCGGCGCTGGAGCCGGACCATCATGTCCAGCAGGAACAACCCGGCCAGTATCCCATCCCGTTCAGGGACATGCCCGCGGAAGGCGAAGCCCCCCGATTCCTCGCCGCCGATCATCGCATCGGTCTCGATCATCTTGGGTGCCACGTACTTGAACCCCACCCCGGTTTGAAAAACGGGCACGTGATAGCGTTCGCCCAGCCTCTCGAGCATCGAGGTCGTGGAAAGCGTCTTGACGATCGGGCCGCGTTGGCCACGCACTTCGAGCAAATAGAGCGCCAACAGCCCGTAAACCTGGAGCTGGTTGATGAAGGTGCCGTGCTCGTCGCCGAAGCCCACCCGGTCGGCGTCGCCGTCGGTGATCAACAGCGCATCGGCGCGTTCGCGCACGACCGTCTGCAGGCCCACGTCCACGTTGGGCCGGATCGGCTCCGGGCGCAGCATCTCAGGGAACAGCGGGTTGCGCGCCGAGTGGATCTCGATCACCTCGGTTTTGCCGCCGGCCAGCAGCTCCGGAATCCAGCCGGCGCCGTTGCCCCACATCGGGTCGAAGACCACCTTGAGCCCCGCACGGCGGATGGGTTCCAGATCCACCATGCGACGCACCTGCTCCATATACGCTGGGCGCGCGTCGAAGCGTTCCACCAGCCCCTCGCGCACGGCGCGCTCGAGCGGCATGCGGCGCACGCTGCTTTCGTCTGCCGGGATGGCGGCCTCAATGCGCTTGAGGCCCTCCGGCGCGACCGCGCCCGCGTGCTCGTCGCGTACCTTGAATCCGTTGTCGCTGGCGGGGTTATGCGAGGCGGTGATGTTGATGGCGCCAGCCGCCGACAACTGCTTGACCGCGTAGGCGATGGCCGGGGTGGGCGTCTCGCGGTCTGTCAGTTGGACCCGCAGTCCGTTGCCGGCCAGGACTTCGGCCGCCGCGGCGGCAAAGTGCTCGGAAGCAAAGCGTCGATCGTAGCCGACCACCACCGCCCGACCGGCAGGGGCGTGCTGCAGAAGGAATTCTGCGAAGCCTTGGGTGCAGCGGCGCACGTTGGCGAAGGTGAAGTCTTCGGCGATTCTGCCGCGCCAGCCGTCGGTGCCAAAATGGATCGGGTCGCCGCCCACGCTTCGCATCCTTAGCGCGCAGCCAGGCCTACGCGCACCTGGCTGTTGCTCGTGAAGATTATACCGTAGACCCGCAGGTGAGCGATTCGATTTGTCGTAGAGGGAGACGATGAATTCGCTTGGCGCACCATGGATGGCGAGGCCATCGGGCTACAGACTGCGCCTTGGGCAGGCGTAGCCTTTCGTGGTTTCAGCGGAGGATTGCGCGGATGATGTCGACGGCGGCTTCCACCCCGTCTTCGCGCCGCAGGCGGATGCCGAATTCAGAGGCGCGAGTGCGAATTGCAGGGTCGCTTTCTGCTTGGTCGAGCAACGCTCGTAGCCGGCGTGGGGTAATGCGTGAGGCGGGCAGAGGCGCGGGGCCAACGCCCAGGGCTTGAGTTTGCCTGGCCCACAAGAAGTGATCGGCCCAGAAGGGGAGCACCGCCGATGGGACGCCGGCTCGCAGAGCGGCACCGGTTGTGCCTGCCCCGCCATGGTGCAGAACGAGTCGCATGCGGGGGAAGAGCCAGGCATGCGGCACACCCTGGACAGCGCGGATGCTGTCGGGCAATCGAATCCCGGCCAGAGATGTCGGCGAGGCGTCAATCACGCCGTGCAAGCCCGCCGAGGTTAATGCCTCCACCGCAGCTTGCACGAAGACAGGCATTTTCCGGCTGCGCAGGCTTCCGAAACCGATGTAGACCGGGGCGGGCGAGGCATCCAGGAATCGAGCCAAGTCGGGGGGCGGCGCCCATCCCGCTGGAGCGGGGAGGGGCCAGTAGCCGGTGGGATGGACATTGGCCGGCCAATCGGAAGGGCGCGGGAGAACGAGCGGGCTGAAGGCGAAGAGCAAAGGGCTGCGCGCCGCGACCGGCCCGGAGAAGGGCCATGTTTCGAGCGGCGGCAAATGGGGATGGGCCGCACGCAAGCGTGAGTACAGCAACCGGGCGCCGAACCGAAAGACGATGTTGTTCAGGCCGTGCGTTGCGCGTCGGTACAACGGACCCAGCGGAAGATCTGGATGACCGACCCCGGGGAAGGCGGACGTCGCAGCGAACACGGGGAAGAACTGGGCGGAGACGTCTGGAATTCCGCGGCGGCGCGCCAGGGTGTGCCCGGCATCGACCATGAGGAACGAGTGGATAACCAGGCCCGCATCGGTTGTCGCGGCCTGGAGCGCGGTGAAGACCGCCTCGGCGAGTGGAAAGACGTGCTCCACCATGCGCGCGACCTGGCGCGGGAAGCTGGTGCCCGCTCGATCGGTCAGGCTGAGGGCCAATTGCTGCGGGTCGCCTGGCAGCCCATCCAATTGGACCCCGTGAGCCTGGGCCAATCCGGCGAAGACCTGAGGCGCCGCGAGGCGCACGGCGTATCCGGCGCGGGTGAGCCCTGCCGCCAGGGCTACGAACGGTTCAACGTCGCCCCGCGAACCGTACGTGATCAGAACAATGCGTTTGGGAGTCATCTTCTGCCGCCAACTCACCGACCTGATGCAGCGCCTGCTGTGAGCCTCCTCCGTTCCGAGAGCCCTGTGGCGAACACCCGCGTGTGCTCAGACGATGAGTGTGGGCAGACGGCACCCGGCCCCTTCGAATGTCTACAGACGCCGTGAGCTCGCGACAAATCGGAGCCGTTGCGTGAACTGCGGAACCCAACCGCGGTCACATCGTCCACTCGCTATGGTCCGGCTGCTCCCCCTGAGGGCTAAGCCATATCTCAGACAAATGTTTGCGGGCACCCAGTCGTTTGGGTGCCCGCCATCATTCGCCATTGCTCGCTTGTTCGTTTTGCAGGCGGGACCTATTCCACCACCGTCCCGCTTTCTGCATCCGGGCGGCGGCGGCGCGCCGCGCGGCGAGCCGCATCGACCGCGCTGTCGACACGCTGCTTGCCTTCTTCAATCACATCTTCGGCGCGATCCTTCGCGTCGGAAGCCGCCTGTTCGAGCCGCGACTTGAGCTCGATGCCTCGCTCGCGAATCATCGTGCGTGTTTCCTCCCCGCTCTGTGGTGCCAGGAGCAACGCCGCGGTGGCGCCGACCAAGCCACCAACCAATATGCCTGCCAGGAAGGCCCCCAGATCGCTATCGCGTTCCGACATGCTCGACTCCTTTCACTCACGTGGCGAAGTGCGTACGGTGGACGGCCCCCCGGCCGACCGGGACTATCGGCGAAAGAGTCTGAACATCTCCAATAGCTTGCGCATGCCGGCCAGCGAGCTATTGAGCTGGATCACCGGCTGGATGAGGTTCTCGCTCAGAAAATCGGTGGTTCCGCGCACAGTACTGAGAGCCTCGCTTGCGCTTTCGAGCATCGGGCGGATTTCCATTTGCAGCAAGAGGATCAACCGCGAAAGTTGCACCAGCAGGACCACCAGCGCGATGCCTAGCACCATGAATTCAAGCGCCAAGACGATAATGAAGAGGTCGCGCACGGTCCGCGTGGCGGCTTCGTTCTGCGAAAGGAAGTACAGGCCCACCGCCAAACCGGCCACGATCAGTACGGCCAGTGCGCCGACAAGGATCAACCCGCGCTGCACGCGCTTGGCCTGAGTTGCACCGAGGCGATCCATCGGCTCCGTCATGCGGTCATTATACACCCCTGGGCATCGGTCTCTGGGCTATAATCGCTGAGCGGAGAGTGCGATGGCAGTCGAACTCAACATTCCGGGTCGCGGCCCGCTGCGCTTCGAGCACCTCGTGCTCGACGTCAACGGCACGCTGGCTGTGGATGGCCAGCTCATCGACGGTGTACCTCGTCAACTCGCGGAATTGCGCGGCCAGCTGACCATCCACTTACTGACGGCCGACACGTTTGGACGCCAGGCGGAGATCGATCAGGTGCTGAGCCTGACCGCCGTGCGCCTGCGGCCAGGCGGTGAACCACAACAAAAGGCAGATTTCGTGACTGCCCTCGGCGCGCAGCGCGTCGTATCGATCGGCCAGGGGGCCAACGACGCTGCCATGTTGCACGCCGCAGGGTTGGGAATTGCCGTCGTGTCGCCGGAGGGGTTGGCCGCAGCCAGCCTCGCGGCGGCGGATGTGGTGGCACCCAGCATCTCGGCCGCCCTCGATCTGCTGCTCCACCCGATGCGTCTGGTTGCCACGCTCAGGGAGTAACCGATCATGGCTCCGCTCATGCCGATATCCTCCGAGGACGAGACGCCCGCTCGCCGACGTGCCCACGTCTGGTGGGAAGCGCTGCACGACGAAGAGAAGGCGCGCCTGTTCGGTGACCTGGCCGGGCGCGCCATTCCGACGTTCGATTTCTTCCTCTTCATGTTGGCTGCCGCGGGGCTGATGGTGCTGGCGTACGGCCTCCGCTCGCCGGCGCTGCAAGTCGCGGCGGCACTGGCTGCACCTCTGCTCTCGCCGCTGCCCGGTCTTTCACTTGGCGCCGCCGCGGGCTCTTTTCGTCACGCGCTGCGCAATTTGGCGGGCCTGCTCATCGGCTGGGTGCTTGTGCTGGCGGTGACCGCCCTCGGCGGCTGGCTGGCCAACCTTGTGCGTGTCGTGCCTGCTGCGCCGCTTGCCTCGAGTGTGGTGGCCGGGTGGGTGGAGGTAGTGCTGGCCGCGGCCGCTTCGGCCTGGCTGGCCCTGCGCCTGGCACGCGCCCCAAGCGAGGCGCGCCTGCCCAGTGCCGCGCTTTCGTTTCTGCTTCTCGTGCCGACGGCTACAGCCGGGTGGAGTCTGGGTAGCGGCGAATTGCAGGAGGCCGCGGCCGCGCTCGGGGTTGTGTTGGTCTACGCCTCGATTGCATTTGTCGCCGGCATGATTGCCTACCTGGTACTCGGCATCCGGCCCGCGCTCGGCGCGGTTCTCGGCGCCTGGGGGCCGGCTGTGGCCGGGCTCGCGGCGGCCGGCATGATACTGCTGGCCTTCGTGCTGCTATCGCGCCAGGGGCCGTCCGGTTTCGTTTTCGTCCCCACGCTCACGCCCACGGCGACGGCGAGCGCGACTCCCAGACCGACGCCTTCGTCGACCTCACCGCCGACTGCCTCGGCAACCGTGGCGCCCAGCCTCACTCCCGTGCCAACCTCGACGCCCACGCCGACCTCGCTGCCGGTTGTAGCCATCGTGTGGCGCACCGACGGGAAGGGGGCCTTCCTGCGCAGCGCTCCCGACGGAGATGCGATCGGCTCCCTCTTGGAGGGAGCGCAGATCGAGATCCTCGGAGCGCCGACTGAAGCCAACGGCAGGCTGTGGGTGCTTGTGCGCGATGCGCAGGGGCACGAAGGCTGGCTGGCGGCCGAGTACTGCGCGACGGTGACCCCCACACCCGCCGCCTGAGCCACGACCTCCACGTTGTTGGTCTTGAATTCGATTTGACTGATGGAGAAGCTCAGGCCGGGCCTTTGAGAAACTGCCACGGGTCACGCCTCTCTCTGAGCCACGGATCAATCGTCGTCCCCGCCTGCGCGGGGACGACGGGCCTTAAGGTTAATGATCGTCATTCCCGCGTGAACCTGGCGGGAATCCACTCGCCCCGTTCACGCCAGACGATTCACAGGCTGTGCTGATCCTGCGTCCCAGCCTCGAATACGCACGGACGACGCGCCTCCGTGCTCGTGATCGTCTTTCCCAACTGATCCCGGCTGGAATCCACGAAGCAGCGAAGACCTGGGTCCCCGCCTCGTGCACGCGGGGACGAGGAGCGCTAAGCGGAATGCTCGCCCTCCCGGAAGAGGGAGGGGGTAGGGCGCGGGGCAAGGCACCGCCCTTCAAGCGAACGCGCCAACGACCCCGTCGCCAATTCCCGCCTTAAACCTCTGGGCATATTCCGGGAGCTACGGTGGCCTCTTCGCGCATGTCGAGTGAGGTGTGGGCCTCTGGGGGATGGGGAGCGAAGTTCCCTATCTCCCCAGAAAGAAAAGACACCCCCTCTCTTTAGGGAGGGGGCAGGGGGTGGGGCGAACGAGCCTCATTCCCGCGTTACGGCAAGCGGTTGTCGAACGAGTTGAGCGCCTTCATATAGTTTGCGCGCTCGAAGGCGGCTGGCTCGCGCACGGCGCGCTGGCTCATGCTGCCCTTCATCTGGCCGATGGAGGCGTATTCGCGCAGATCCATCCAGGATTGCAGGTCGCCCAGAATCTGCGTAACGCGCCCCACGCCATGTTCGATGAATTCGGATGCCATCATCACGACGCTCGCGCCGGCCATCATGCTCTTGATTACATCCTGCGCCGAATGCACGCCACCGGTAATCGCCAGGTCGGCCGCAACTCGCCCGTACAGGATGGCCACCCAGCGCAACGGCAGGCGCAGCTCGGCCGAGCGGCTGAGTTCCAGGGTAGGCACCACCTCCAGCGTCTCCAGATCGAGATCCGGCTGGTAGAAGCGATTGAACAGGACCAGACCGTTGGCGCCAGACTCCGTCAGGCGCTGCGCCATGTTGGGGATTGAAGTGAAGAACGGGCTGAGCTTAATGGCCAGCGGGATGCGAACGATCGATCGTATGCGCTGGACCAGGGTGACATAATCATCTTCGAGCACCGCGCCGGTGAGATCCACGCTCGTCGGCAGGTAGTACAGGTTTAATTCGAGCGCATCGGCTCCCGCCTCCTGAATGCGGCGCGCATAATCCACCCAGCCGCCTGCAGAAATGCCGTTCAGGCTGGCGATGATGGGAATGCGCGTGGCCTGCTTCACCTTGTGGATGTACTCGAGATAGGCTTCCGGCCCCAGGTTGTACTGGCCCAGGTCGGGGAAATAGGTCAATGCCTCGGCATACGTCTCGGTGCCGCGCGTCAGATAGTGATCGAGTTCGAGTTGTTGATGCGTGATCTGCTCCTCGAACAGCGAGTAGAGCACGATGGCGGCAATGCCTGCGTCTTCCAGCCGCCGCACGCGGTCCAACTTCTTTGAAAGAGGCGAGGCGGATGCCACTAACGGGTTCTTGAGCGGCAGTCCGAGGTATGAGGTGGTCAGGTCGGGCATGGGCGATCTCCTAAGAACCATGGGCAAGGTCGTACAGCGGGGCGCCCGCGATCGCCGGGGCGCCCCACCTGAAAGATCGACCTAGTGTGCCGAGCCGTTGCCGGCGGGCTGGTCGGCCAGATAGCGATACATGGCCCAGCGCCGATACACGTCCGCCTGGGCCAGCTTCATCAGCGCCTCGGCCCGCGTTTCGTCGCTCTGCAAGAGCATGCGGAAGCGAGTTTCATTGTAAGCATAGTCTGCCAGCGGCAGAGCCGGCTCCTTCGAATCCAGGCTGAGCGGGTTCTTGCCTTCCCCAGTCAGCGCCGGATTGTAGCGAAACAGCGGCCAGTAACCGGTCTGAACGGCGAGGCGTTGCTGTTCGAGCCCCTTGCGCATGTCGATGCCGTGGTTGATGCAATGCGAGTAGGCAATGATCAGCGACGGTCCATCGTACGCGTCCGCTTCCTGGAAGGCGCGCAGCGTTTGCTGGTCGCTGGCGCCCATAGCCACCTGCGCCACGTAGACCGAGCCGTACGTCATGGCCATCAGCCCCATGCCCTTCTTGGGCATGCCCTTGCCCTTGGCGGCGAACTTGGCCACCGCCGCGCGCGGCGTGGATTTGGAGGCTTGGCCGCCGGTATTGGAATAGACCTCGGTGTCGAGCACGAGGATGTTCACATCCCGCCCCGAAGCCAAGACGTGATCCAGGCCCCCATATCCGATGTCGTAGGCCCAGCCGTCCCCGCCAATGATCCACACGCTCTTGCGCACCAGCATGTCGGCCAGCGCAGCCAGATCGGTCGCGCGCGGGTCGCTCTGCCCGGTCAGGCGTTCGCGCAGCGCGGCCACCCGTTTGCGCTGGGCGATGATGCCCGCCTCGCTCGACTGATCGGCCTCCAGCAATTCGGTGACCAGCGTTTCGCCGATGCGGTCGGCCTGCAGACGTAGTAGTTCGCGCGCAAACTCGCCGTGTTTGTCGAGGGTCAGGCGCATGCCCAGCCCAAACTCGGCATTGTCTTCAAAGAGCGAGTTCGACCAGGCCGGGCCGCGGCCCTCCCGGTTGTGCGCCCAGGGCGTGGTGGGCAGGTTGCCGCCATAGATCGAAGAGCAGCCGGTGGCATTGGCCACCAGGAGGCGATCGCCGAAGAGCTGCGAGACCAGCTTGACGTAGGGCGTCTCGCCGCAACCGGCGCAGGCACCGGAGAATTCAAACAGCGGCTCGAACAACTGCGAGTTCTTGATCGTGCCCGGGTTGACCTGCCCGCGATCGACCTCCGGCAGCCCCAAAAAGAATTCCCAATTGTGGCTCTCGGGTTCGCGCAGCGGAGGTTGAGGTGCCATGTTGAGCGCTTTGCGGCCCACCTGGCTCTTGTCTTTGGCTGGGCAGGCTTCCACGCACAGCGCGCAGCCGGTGCAGTCTTCGGGTGCGATCTGCACCGTGTACTTGGTGCCGGGGAATTCCTTGAACTTGGCGTCCAGGCTCTTGAACGTCGGCGGCGCGCTCGCGAGCAGCGCCGGGTCGTACACTTTGTGGCGGATCACGGCGTGCGGGCAGACAAAGACGCATTTGCCGCATTGAATGCACAGGTCCGGCTCCCATACGGGGATCTCGAGCGCGATGTTGCGCTTCTCCCAACGGGTGGTCCCGGTGGGGAAGGTCCCGTCCACCGGCATCTTGCTCACCGGCAGGCTGTCGCCCTGTGCGGCAATCATCGGGCCGAGGACTTCCCGCACGAACTGCGGCGCGGCCTCGGGCACGGGCTGGCGGCGCGGCTTGGCGTCGGCCGTGACGCGCTTGCCTTCCAACTTCACCTCGTGCAGGTTGGCTAAGGATTGATCCACGGCGCGGTAGTTTTGCTGGACGACCGCCTCGCCCCGCTTGCCGTAAGTCTTTTGGATGCTCTTCTTGATGTCGGCGATGGCCTGCTCGGGCGGCAGCACGTTGCTGATGGCAAAGAAGCAGGTCTGCATGATGGTGTTGATGCGCCCGCCCATGCCGGTCTCCTGCGCCACCTTGTAGCCGTCGATGACGTAGAAGCGCAGCTTTTTGTCGAGGATCTGCTGTTGGGTCTCGCGCGGCAGGTGTTCCCACACCTCGTCCGGCCCGTACAGGCTGTTGAGCAGGAACACCCCGCCCGGCACGGCGTACTGCAACACGTCGTAGCGCTCGAGCAGCGAGAACTGATGGCAGGCCACGAAGGTAGCGTGGCTGATGAGATACGGCGCGCGGATGGGCTTGGGCCCGAAGCGCAGGTGCGAGATGGTGTAGGTGCCCGACTTCTTGGAGTCGTAGAAGAAGTAGCCTTGGGCGTAGTTGTCGGTTTCTTCGCCGATGATCTTGATCGAGTTCTTGTTGGCGCCCACCGTGCCGTCGGCGCCCAGCCCCCAGAACACGCAGCGCACGGTCTCGGGCGTTTCGATCGAGAAGGCCGCATCGAAGGCCACGCTGGTGTGGGTCACGTCGTCATGGATGCCGACCGTGAAGTGGCCGCGAGGTTCGGGGGCGCGCATCTCATCGAATACCCCCCTGACCATGGCCGGCGTGAACTCTTTCGACGACAGGCCGTAGCGACCGCCGATCACGCGCGGGGTCTTGGCAAAGCGCGGCCTGGCGCCTGTCTGCACCTCGGCCAGCGCGGTGACCACGTCCTGATACAGCGGCTCGCCCGCTCCCCCGGGTTCCTTGGTGCGATCGAGCGCGGCGATGATCTTTACCGTGGCCGGCAGCACCGGCAGGAAGTGCTCGGCCGAGAACGGCCGGAAAAGGTGAACCTTGAGCACGCCGACTTTCTCGCCGTGGGCGTTGAGGTAGAGGGCCGTCTCGGCCGCCGTTTCGGCGCCCGAGCCCATGATGACGACCACCCGGTCTGCATCCGGCGCGCCGACGTAGTCGAAAAGTTGGTAGGCGCGACCGGTGAGCGAGGCAAAGCGGTCCATCGCCTGCTGCACGATGCCCGGGCAGGCCAGGTAAAACGGATTGACGGCTTCGCGTCCCTGGAAATACACATCCGGGTTCTGCGCCGTGCCGCGCAGCACCGGCCGATCGGGGGAGAGCGAGCGCGCGCGGTGAGCCGCGATGAGCTCATCGTCGATCATGCCGCGTATCTGCTCCTCCGACATTTGCTCGATCTTGTTCACTTCGTGCGAAGTGCGGAAGCCATCGAAGAAGTGGACGAACGGCACGCGCGCGTGCAGGGTGGCCGAATGCGCAATGGCTGCCATGTCTTGCGCTTCCTGCACCGAGTTGGAGGCCAATAGGGCGAAGCCCGTGGCGCGCGTCGCCATCACGTCCGAGTGGTCGCCGTAAATGGAGAGCGCGTGCGCCGCCAGCGTGCGCGCCGAGACATGGAAGACGGTCGGCGTCAATTCGCCGGCAATCTTGTACATGTTGGGGATCATGAGCAACAACCCCTGCGAGGCGGTGAAGGTGGTGCTCAGCGCGCCGGCCTGCAGCGCGCCGTGCACCGCGCCCGCCGCGCCGCCTTCCGACTGCATCTCCATCACCAGGGGCACCGTGCCCCACAGGTTTGTGCGCCCCGCCGCCGACCATTCATCGGCGAACTCGCCCATCGACGAGGAGGGCGTGATAGGATAAATGGCGATCACCTCGCTCAACTTGTGAGCCAGGTAGGCCGTGGCTTCGTTGGCATCGATCGTGACGATGGTTGGCTTCATGGACCCTTCTCCCTGGTGTCGCGGCAAGCCGTGCTGTGCTCGCAACCTCTCGCGCGTGCCGCGTTGTGCCGTCTGATGTTGGCTGAGGAGGCGCAAAGCTGTCGGAGGTGCACAACGTGGAGTGCGGCGATGGCGCGCACAGCCTCTTCTATATCCTAGTATTTGTATTGCGGGGCGCGCACAGCGGCGAGTGACGATAGACACGAAAATGCGAGAAGGCTGTCATTCTATTTGTATCCGAAATATGGGAATTCCCGCCGCGCACGCGCGTTGGCCCGCATTCCTGCCTCGTCCTGCCTCGCGCGTTGCACACGCGCAGGCGTTACCCGACTTGAATCTTACGCGCCCAGTGGTGATACCGCGGCAGGCCAGCACACAAGCGGGCCGCCTGGCGTGCGCCCAATGAGGGCGCCTCATCCCGGCGAATGTTCGGTTCGCCCGGCGCACCCTGACGACGCCGCTGCGATCGGCCTCATCCATCGTTCGGATGTGATCGCCTGGAAGGGCTGGGATGCACACGGCCAGCCCATCTGGTCCGAGTACGAGACGCTGACCGCCTTCGAGCGATGGATGAACGGCGGCCCGTGGATGGATGAGGCGTTGTGCCTGCGGCACCTCGCGCACATGCAAAGTCCCTCGCGCGTGGCCTTGGTGGCCGAACTGGAGGGCGCCGTGTGCGCTGAGGCCGAGGCTTACTTTGGCGATGAGCCGCCTCCCTTCGGCAAGCACCTCAACATGAGCGCGCTCTACGCACGCCGCGGGCTTACCGGGCGCGGCCTCGGCAGTGCGCTGATGCTCTCGCTCATGGAAAGGGCGCGCGAACGAGGCTGCGAGACGTTGAGCGTCAGCAACGCTTCCGCGCCGGGATTCTACTCACGCTTCGGTTTGGCCTGTTGGCGACGCTGCCGCGCGCTGACCGTCCCCGCCAACCTGCGCAACATACTCTATGACCGCGATCCATGTGAGCTCTCGCCGGCGCCCCTTCCCGCCGGGTGGGGAATGGCGCTTGGGGGCATCGGCTCGGCCGCACAGATGTGGGATCGCCTCGACCCGGACGAGCGCCCGCCGCACGATGCTAGCGCGCCGGGGACCCTCGTGGCCGCCGATCTCGCGCTGCGATCGGGCCGCGAGCGGGCACGTGTGGTTATGGAGGACAAGCCATTCGCAGCGGGCGCGGTCACGGCCTACGTTTGGACTCCCGACGGCCGCCTCTCGCCGCGCATGTGGGTCGCGCTTGGAGACTATGCGGCGCACCTCGACCGCAGCCAGATACATACCTGGGCCGATGACGAGCGGCGCGCCGACGCTCCGCCGCATGCGCGCTGGGGGGACGAGGTGCGCGAGGTGTGGGGCCTGCGCTTGTGAGCCGAGCTTGCAGCGATGCGGCTCCGGCGGGGCACATGGCCCAAAATCCTGTGCTATACTCGACCGCGTCCGACGAGGACGGGGGAAAATGCAGCTCATGCATCTGCCAGGAGCACGACCGACTGAACCGCGCATGGGCACGACGCCGAAGGATGCGCCGGCAGGCTCGACCAGTCTCCCATTCCTGGTCCAACTCCTGAACGACGAACCGGGCTTGCGCTTCTTCGCGGCCCAGCTCTTGCATCTCTCCGAACCGCTGCTTTCAGCATGGGTAAGTGATGGCACACGGACTCGCTGGCTGGCCTGGCTTGATGAAGAGCGAGGCGCAGCGGGCGAGGTGCCCTCCCCCGGCCAATCGGTCGGACCCACGTCCTGATGTAGGCAGGGAGGCTTCGCCAGGTGGATGCGCTGATCGGGTGGGTCGCCCTTGCTGTGGCCGTTCTGATGGCCGCGCTGATCTTGGCCTTCAGCCTCACACGCCGCGGGACGTGGCCGACCTTTCGCCATATGCCGCCCTTCGATGCATTGGCGGTCGACCTGGGCCGCTCGGTCGAGGCGGGCACGCGTTTGCATGTGGCGCTTGGCTCAGGGTCGCTCACCTCGAACGATTCCGCTGCATCGCTCATCGGCCTTTCAACCCTCTCGCAAATAGCCACGGCCGGGTCGGTCTCCGACAAACCGCCCCTGGCCACCTCGGGCGATGGCGCGGTGGCGCTGCTCGCCCAGGATGTGCTGCGGGTCGCCTTCCGCCAGCAGCGCGCTGAAGACCGCTACGATCCCTTGCTGGGGCGGGTGACCGGCGTGGGAGCTCAAGGTTACGCCGCCGGCGCCATGCATACGGCGCC
The DNA here is from genome assembly GCA_035288225.1 of Anaerolineales bacterium. Taxonomy (GTDB): domain Bacteria; phylum Chloroflexota; class Anaerolineae; order Anaerolineales; family RBG-16-64-43; genus RBG-16-64-43. Next base: position 13,274 of record DATEAT010000030.1, read on the forward strand.
CGATGAAGACGTCACCGCCACCATCGTATTGGGAGCCGTCGGCCCGGAAGCCGCTCTGATCGCCGAATCTGGAGCGCGGCGCGGCACCGTCATCGGCGGCACCCTCGACGTTCAGGGTCAGGCCGCCCTCTACGTCACCGCCGATCATCCGCTCATCGGCGAAGAGCTGTTTGCCTCCGGAGCCTACTTGCACGTGAATCGCGCACACGCCGCCAGCCTGCAGGCGCAAGACATCCTGCGCTGGCTGGTCATCGCCGCCATCGTGGGCCTGGCCGTGGTGCGCTCGTTGGGGTTGCTGTGAGGATCAAGGCCTCGCTCATCGTCGCCATCCTCACCGGCGCCATCATGTTGCTCGGGTATTTCCTCCCGGGTGCCTTCTTTGCCTCCGTACGGGATGTCATGCTGCGCAGCGGCATGATCATCGGCACGGTCGCGTTGCTGCTGGGTGTGGGCAACCTGCTTCAGGTTCACCTGCGCAAGATCCGCGAGCAACGACCCGGTCATTTGTACAGCATCTTCATGGTTATCTCGCTCTTCAGCGTTTTCGCGGTGGTGGTCTTGTTCGGGCCGGCTCATCCCTACTCCGTGTGGGTCGTTTCAGAGATCCAACGGCCGCTGGAGATTGGCCTGATGGGGCTGCTGGCCGTGGTGTTGCTGCTGGCCGGCGTGCGGCTCCTCTTCCGGCGGCAGGCGCTCGGGACGCTCGTATTCTTTCTAACCGCCTTTTTGGTTTTGCTCGGAACGGCGCCACTGCCGTTCATCTCGCTGCCCTTCCTGGAGGGACTGCGCAACTGGATCGCTCAAGTGCCGGCGGTGGCTGGCGCGCGCGGCATCATCCTGGGTGTCGCTCTGGGCGCAACGGCCACTGGCCTGAGAGTGCTGCTTGGGTTCGACCAACCCTACGAGCGGTGATGGCCGCCGCCGAGGCGTGAGACAGGACCTGGAATTGCATGGCTGACGTTCGTTGCCCGATGTGCGGCAAGCCCAATGCGGAAGAGGCAGAGACCTGTCGCTATTGCCAGGCACGCCTCAAGCCGGTGGGCCCAGGCGCCGAGCCTTTGGGAGCCGCGGAACCTTTGGCCGCTGGCGGCGAGACGGCGCCCGATTGGCTTTCGCGTCTAAGAGACCAGGGAAGCCCGACGCCAGGCGGGACGCGCGAGCTTTCCGGCGAGGCCGAGGTCCCCTCCGATCAGGAGGCCAGCGATTGGCTCTCACGCATCCGCACTCGCGCCGACGACGAGGGCCCTGCGCCATCCGGCGCCACCTCACCACCCGAGGATGTATTCGGCCGCGGAAAACCGGCTGAGCCCTCCGGTCCTGTGCCCGCGTTCGCCTCATCTGCCGAGGAAAAGCCGTCGGCCTCGGCTGCGACCACCCCTGCGGAACCTGCCGCTGAAGAAGACGAACCCGAGTGGCTCAAGCGACTGCGCGCACGGCGCGCGGTAGAAGGCCCGCCGGGCACTGCCCCCGCGCCTTCCTTCCCCGCGCCCCAGGCCACGGGCGAGGGTCTACCTCCGGACTGGATGCACGCTCCGCATGAAGACCTCGCTACGGGCCCAACCGCAGCCCCAGGTGCACAGCCGGCGGGCGGCGAGGGCATGGTGCCGGCCTGGCTGAGCGATGTGCAGCCGCCTGCGCCGGCTCCTGTAGAGCCCGCACCTCCCGCTGCACCGGCGGCCCCGGCCGCGTTCGCAAGCGAAGATGACGAACTGCGCGGTGCATACTCCGAGAAGGAGATTCCCGACTGGCTGGTTTCCGCTCGCGAAGAGGCTGCCACGCCCGTGGACGTGCAGGGTCTCGGGGGTGTTCCCGCGGCGCCCATCGAGACGCCTCCGCTCGAGGAATTGCTGGCGCCCGGCGTTCTGCCCGAATGGCTGACCGCAGGCTCCTCGCCCACACCGCCGCCGATAGAAGCGCCCGGGGAGGGTTTGGAGCAGGCCGTCTTGCCCCCGTGGTTGCGCGCCATGCGGCCTGTGGAAGGACCGTTGGCGCCTAAGGGAGAGCCGGGTGAGGCTGAAGAGCGAGTCGAGTCGGCAGGGCCGCTCGCGGGACTGCGCGGCGTCTTGCCGCCCAAATTCGAAGCCGAAGTCGGACGCCATCCTCCGGTGCTGCCCAGCTTGCTCGACATCCAACCGGCCCACGCCGCGCACGCCGAACTGCTGCAACGCATTGTCTCCACACCCGAATCGCGCGCCGTACCGCGCGCCCGCCGGCGCCCCCAGGCCCGGCCCTGGGGCGGACTGGCCGTCTTGGTGATCCTTGTCGCGGCCATGATTGTCCCCGGCGCCACCGGGACCTCGGTCTTCGCCCGTCCGTCGGTCATCGCGGTCGAGACTCTGCAGACCGCCAACCTCATCAACTCCCTGCCTCTCGATCGTCCGCTCCTGCTCGCCGTGGACTACGACGCAGCAGCCTCGGCCGAGCTCGAGGCGGCGGCGCTGGCCGTCTTGGACCATGTCATGACCGTCGGCGCCCCAATTGCCTCGGTGTCCACGCGGCCGGTGGGCGCCGCGCTCGCCGAGCGCCTGATGAGGCGTACGCGGGCCGCCCACCCGCAGTACCAAACCGGGATCAACTACCTGCCGCTGGGTTACCTTCCCGCGGGCCCGATTGGCTTGCGTGCGTTCGCCGCCAATCCGTGGCAGGCAGTCTACGGCCAGTCGACACCTGAAGGCTGGGATGCGGGGATGATCGCTGCGCTGCACGCCTCGTCGAATTTCTCGGCCATCTTGGTTGTGGTCTCCGACCCGGCGGCGCTGCAGAGCTGGATCGAACAGGTTCACACGGCCGTCCCCGCCGTGCCGTTGGTGGCGATCGTCAGCGCCGCGGCCGAGCCGCTGACGCGGCCCTACTATGAGAGCGCGTTTCCGTCGGTGCAGGGCATGGTGGTGGGCCTGGCGGGGGCCGAGGCCTATGAGTGCCTGAATAGTCTCGACCCGGCCAGCGGCCGCTGCGGGCGGCTGGGCGTAGCGGACTCGATGTGGGATGCATTCGGTATGGCGGTTCTCGCGGCGGTGCTGATCCTGCTCATCGGCGGGCTGGCCTCCGTCATTCGCCGCGGCGTGATCTCGATGCGCAGGACCAGCCATGAGTGATGTTGCGGCGGCCGCCCTGGGCTTCTTCCTCACCGTGGCCATTCTTTCCTATGTCCTGGGCGACAACGTCCTGTTCCGCATTGCCGCGCACTTGCTCATCGGCGTCACGGCCGGCTATCTGGCCGCCGTCGCATGGCAGAGCGTGTTGTGGCCGCAGCTTTTCGGCCGCATGCTCAACCTAATGGCGTGGCTCGATCCGGCCTTGTGGATCCCGCTCATCCTGGTCCTGCTCATGATCGGGCGCTCGACCCCGCGCCTGTCTGTCCTCAGCTCCGTGCCGATGGCATTCCTGGTCGGGCTTGCGGCTGCGGTGGCCGTCGGCGGTGCACTCACCGGGACGCTCATCCCGCAAGTTGCAGCCACGGCCGTTTCGCTTTCACCGCTGCGCCAATCGTCCGGAGGGGTGTTCTTCGATCTCGAGGGCGCGCTGAGTAACCTGATCATTCTGGTGGGCACCGTGACGACCCTGGCCTACTTCCATTTCGGCGCGCGGCCGCGCGCCGGCGAGGCGCCGGCCCGCCCACTGTGGGTGGTGCCGTTCGCGCGGGTGGGTGAGATATTCCTGGCGGTGGCCTTCGGCGCGCTTTACGCCGGGGCCCTGACCGCCAGCCTCACGGCCCTCATCGACCGGGTGGTGTTTGTGCAGCAGATCCTCGAGCGCCTCCTCCCATGAGCGAACGCACTGCCACCTCGCCCATCAAGCAAGAACCCGAGTCGCTGCTGGCGGTCGATGTCGGCACCGTTTCGACGCGGGTGGCTCTGTTCGATGTGGTCGAGAGCCAGTACCGCTTGCTGGGAGTGACGACCGCGCCGACCACAGCCGAGTTTCCGTTTCTCGATGTAAGCGAGGGGATCCACCACGCGGTGGAGACTCTCAGCACCATCGTTGCACGCAGCCTGCTCGACGACAAGGGATCGCTCATTCTGCCCTCGCGCCCGGACGGCAACGGCGTGGATGTGGCGGTGCTCTCGTTCTCGCTCACCGCCGACGTGCGCACGGCGCTGGTCGGCCTGCTGCCCGAATACTCGCTGCGCAGCGTGCGCAATTTGGCCCGCTCGGCGCCGGTGCGGGTCGCAGCCGAGGTGAGCCTGGGCGACGGCCAGAGTGAAGAATCGCTGCTGGATGTTCTCATCCGGGCCCGCCCCGACCTGATCGTGATCGCCGGCGGCACGGAAGGCGGCGCCTCGCAGGCCCTGCTGCAGACGCTCGAAGTGGTGGGGCTGAGCGTTCACCTTTTTTCGGTCGATTCCCGCCCGCAGATTCTATTTGTGGGCAACGGCGAGGTGGCCGACCGAGTGCGCGAGTTGCTCAAGGACGTGGGGGCGGTCTACGTTGGACCGAATGTCCGACCCAGCCTGGAAATCGAATCGATCGACGGCTCGCGCACCGAACTCAATCACCGGGTGGTCGAGTTGCTGCGCACCAAAATCAGCGGCCTCGACGAGCCGCTCTCGTGGACGGCCGGCGCACTGACACCCGGTGCCCTGGGCATCGGCACCATTGTGCGCTTCTTGGGTCAGGCCTACGAGGGCAGCAAAGGCGTCCTCGCGGCTTCGATTGGTGCCGGCTCGACCATCTTGGCCGCGAGTTTCGGGCCGACGGTGGATCTCTCGGTGCGCCCGGACCTCAACCTCGGGCGCGAGACGGTGGGCCTGCTCGAGCATTGTGCGCTGGAGGAGATCGTGCGCTGGCTGCCGGTGGATCTCTCCGACGACCACGTGCGCGATTACCTCTACAACAAATCGCTCTACCCGCGCTCGGTCCCCGCGACGGTCGAAGACCTGTGGATTGAGCAGGCTGTGGCGCGCCAACTCCTGCGGGTGGCCGTGCAGGCGGCGGCACCCTCCTGGCATTTGCGGCGCGCACGCCCATGGCCGGCGCTTCTACCGTTGCTCGAACCGATCCTGGGCGCGGGCTCGGTATTAGCCCGTGCGCCGCGTGCGGGCCAGGCCGCGCTGATGCTTCTGGATGGGCTCGAACCGGCTGGCATCACCACGCTGGTCCTCGACGCGCACGGCTTGCTCCCGCTGCTCGGCGCAGCGGCGCGGGTGAACCCGTTGGCCGTTGTGCAGGTGCTTAGCTCGTCCAGCTTCCCGAGCCTGGGAACCGTCGTCGCGCCGGCGGGCCGAGGGCGGCAGGGCGAGACGGCCATGCGCTATACGCTGGCATATGAATCCGGCCGCCAGGTGCGCGGCCAGGTCCTGGCCGGGTCGATCGAAGTGCTGCCCTTACCGATGGGCGAGAAGGCCCGCCTGGCCGTTCAGCCCAGCCGCCGCTTCGACCTGGGCTTGGGCGGCGCCGGCCATGGAGGGACGATCACCGTCAGCGGCGGGCTGGTGGGCGTGATCCTGGATGCCCGCGGCCGTCCGCTGGTGCTGCCCGCGGAGCGCGAGAAGCAGCGCCGCGCCCAGGAAGAGTGGTTGATGCAGATCGGGGCCTGAGAGAGACGATGGACCTGCCAACCCAGACTCACGTTGCCCCCCTGGTGATTGTGCGCCGGCGACGCGCTTTGCCGCTGCCTGGCACGATCACTGCACGCCTTAATCAGAAGGTGCAGGCCGGCGACTTGATCGGTCGAACCACCCTGTATCCCAAGCATTTCCTGATCGACGTCGCCCACCACCTGGGTGTGCCGCCCAAGCAGGCGGACCAGTTCTTCCGCTACAAGGCGGGAGACGCGGTCAGCCATGGCGACATCCTGGCCGGCCCGGTGGGCTGGATGCGCAGGGTGGTGCGCGCGCCGATGGGCGGCCGGGTGATCGTGCAGGGAGAAGGGCGGCTGGTGTTCGAGGCGGTCGGCGAGCCGTTTGAATTGCGCGCCGGGCTTCCGGGTGTAGTGGTGGGAATGGAGGCCGAGCGCTCGGTGACGATTGAGACCATCGGTGCGCTGGTCGAAGCGGTATGGGGCAACGGCCGCGAAGAGGTCGGAGTTCTGCGCATGGCCACTCCCTCGGCGGATACCGAATTGACGCTGGAGGCGATTGACATCGGCCTGCGCAGCACGATTGTCGTGGCGGGCCGGGTGACGCGGCCGGACGTGCTGCAGGCCCTGGCCAATTTGCCGGTGCGCGGGTTGATGGTGGGCAGCATGCCGGCGGCTCTCGTTCCGGCCGCGCGCGAGGCGCATTTCGCCCTGGCGCTCACCGACGGATTTGGCATGCGGCCGATGAACAGCGCCGCCTTTGAACTCCTGGCCACCAACGTCGGCCGCGATGCGAGCCTGAACGCCCAACCGTTGAACGCCTGGTTGGGCAGCCGGCCGGAGTTGGTCATCCCGCTCCCGGCCGTCGGGACGGCGGATGTGCCGGCGGAAGGTGTGGCGCCGGTGGTCGGGCGCAGGGTGCGCATCATCCGTGCGCCGTACGCGGGCAAGGTAGGCACGATTGCCTCGATGCCGCACGGTATGGTCGCCTTGCCCAGCGGGCTGTTGGCTGCCTGCCTCGAGGTGGAACTGACCGAGGAAGGCATGGTGCTCGTCCCGCTGGCCAACGTGGATATTCTCGAATGAAGCACTCCCGGCCGCGCAGCCGCACGCCCCAGGGCGCGGTTGCGGGCGATGAGTATGGAAGGAGAACCGAGCGATGACCGACAACTTCGACGTGAGCGCACCGCCGCCCGCAGAGGGCAGCAACCGACTGTTCATTATCGTCGCGGCCATCATGGGAGGGGTGCTGATCATCGCGGTTGTGGCGCTGTTGGTCTACGCATTCGTGCTGGCGCCGCGTTTGCGCGCCGGACGAACCGACCAGGTCGCAACGATCAGTGCTCAGAACACGGCTGTGGCCATGAGCGTCACACAGACGGCCGGGGCTCAGGTCCAGCCCACGCTGCCGCCCTCGACCGCCACCGCGACGGCCACCCCGCTCAGGCCGACGGCCACCAAAGTCATCGCTGTGACCGCGGCGCCGCCCACGCCGTCACTGGAAACCACAACGGCCGTGACAAGCGCCGCCGGAACCGCTACGGCCCCCGTGACGACCGCGTTGGCGACGACGGCGACCGAGACGACGCCAGCCGGAACCGTCGCGGCCCCCACCGCGGATATTGCCGCGAACAAGGCCGCCGCAACGCGCGCCGCGCTGGCCTCGCTAACACCCGCAACGGTCACCGCGATCGCGCCGCAGGCCGCGGCCAGCATCACGCCGGCGGCGTTGCCCAAGACCGGGTTTGCCGAAGATGCCGGCCTGCCGGGTTTAGTCGTCATCGGCCTGGCGTTGATCGCAGTCGCCCTCATTGCGCGTCAGGTGCGCCGGCGGCAAGCCAGCCCCTGACCCCCACCGACGTGGCAGGCGGGCCTCCACCCGAGGGCCGATCCTCGGCGCGTGCGCAACAGGCTCGCCATCGGGCCTAACAATCCAACGATGAGTCACAGGAGTCCCCTCTCCGCACACAAGGAGAGGGGACTTGGTTTTCCCTGAGCGCAACGGCCCCGCAGGCCGCTCCGCCCTGTGTCCGTGTCGTGCTCGTGATCCTCCAAGAGACACACGCCAAGCTTCGCGGCCGCGGACCGGCTGAGGCTTGGACCTCAGATGTGGAATCCAGCGCGCCTTGACCGGCGTCGCGCGAGTGTGGCATAATGGGCGAAACCGAAATCGGCGTTGATGGAAACGAGTAGGCGCCCTGCAATCTGCGCAGCGAGCCCGGGAGTGGTGAGAGCCGGGTGCGGACCGGGTGCCGAAAATCCTTCCGGAGCTGCTGACCGAAGGCGCCCTGCGCTTGTAGACTCAGCCGGACCGCTCACCGTTATTCGAGCGCGGGCATGCACACGTGCCCGGTTGAGTGCCTCCCGCGAGGGAGGAATCAGGGTGGTACCGCGGATCTCCCGTCCCTGTGTGGGGCGGGAGTCTTTGTTTTTCCTGGAGATCGGGTCCGGTGAGAGGGATTACTCCGAGTCGGGAGACCAGTCTCGCGTGCTCTTGCGGAGGCTGTCGAGCACCTTCCAATGACGATTGACTGTGGCCCGTCCTCGGCTGGTGAGTTGAATGAGCGTGTTAGGACGTTTGCCGATGAATCGCCTCTCCAATTGCACCAAACCGGCCTCTTCAAGTCTGGCAAGGTGACTGGAAAGGTTGCCGTTCGTCAATCCGGTAAGACGCAGCAAGAAGGTGAAATCGGCGCTCCGGCAGGCGGCGAGGGCGGTGAGAATAGCCAGGCGTGCGGGGTCGTGGACGAGGCGGTCGAGGGCGGCGAGTTCTTCGAAGGGGTTAGGCATCCTGGGCTCTCCCGGCCCGCGGCAACAGGCGTATCAACAGCACATGGCCCCAGATGCCGGCCACGACGAACAAGAGCCCCATGGCCGTACACACGCCGAGGAGTTGTGAACGAAAGCCGAGGGTCGTCCACCACCCGGGCAGCCCGATGAGCGGCAGCAGGCTGATCAATATGCCCAGCGCTGCCAACACAGGATAGTAAAGGAGATATCGTCCGGTGGCCAACCATGCGGCCCGGAGGAAGACGATCAGGAGCGAAAGCGCACACATGAGGCCGACCGCGCTAAAGGGGAGGCTCTTGGCGACATCCAGCCAGAAAGCACCCAGGGCTAAGAGGCCGCCGGCCACGGAAGTGAAGAGATCGAGCCACCGGGCCTCAGGGGTCGCGAGGGCCCTCCCGAATTCATGTTCGTAGTACCGGGAGAATCGCCAGGCGATAAGCATGAGGCCGATGACGGCCGCCGATATGATCAGCACGTCGTTCAGCCCTGCCCGGCGAGTAAGCGAATTGGCCCACACGGCCGCCAGCGCCAGAGCCAGCCCCATGGGAACGGCGGTAAGACCCTGCAGGTAGGAGAAGCTGGTCACGACAAACTGGATGCGGCGTTGGTCTTGCATGAGGGATCCTTTGACCGGCGAAGAGCATATAGTCTGTATTGCAAACTAATTGGCATTATAACATAGTTTGTGGATTGGTCAAGGGCGGGCTCGTCTCGCAGCCCGGCCGAAGTGAACTGGCGGGGGTAATCCCACGATGTCCGACTTGATCTACTACGGCGATTCGTACGCTCGCGAATTCGAGGCCCGAGTCACCGACTCCAGCCCGGCGGGAGTGGTGCTCGACCGCACCGCGTTCTATCCGGGCGGCGGAGGGCAGCCATGCGACCGGGGCATCCTGGAAGCGGGGAGCCGCACCTGGCCTGTTAGCGGCGTGCGCAAAGAGAACGCGGTCGTCATGCACTCGTGCGGAGATGATCCTCCTGCCGCCGGCGAGCGCGTCCGCGGCCGGCTGGATTGGGATCGGCGTTACGCACTGATGCGCGTACACACGGCGCTGCACGTCCTGTGCGGCGTCATCTGGCGCGATTACGGGGCGCACGTCACGGGCGGCAACATGGACGTGCTGCGCGCCCGAATGGATTTTGAGTTCGAGAATATGCATCAGGACTTGGTCCGCGAAATCGAAGGTCGGGCGAACCGGGAAGTGGAAATGGCGCGCGAGGTGAGGGTGCGCGTGCTTCCGCGGGATGAGGCGCTGGCGATTCCGGACCTGATCCGCACCAAAATCAACCTGCTGCCGGAGGGCCTGCGCGAGATCCGCGTGGTGGAAATCGTGGGGCTGGATCTGCAAGCCGACGGGGGCACGCACCTGGCCAACACGCGCGAGGTGGGGGCGATCCGCATCGTGGACTACAAGAGTAAGGGGCGCATCAACAAACGTCTGGAAATCGCCCTCGAGTGATCGTCGCGGCCCGCCGCGCGCGAGTGCCGCGACGAGTCTGGGAGGCACGCATGTTCGAAGCCGTCACATCTCATTTCGACGCCAAGCGGTTGGAGCAGGAGGTGCTGCGCTTCTGGAAGGAGCGCGACATCTTCCATCGCTCGCTCGACAACCGCCGTGGCAATCCGGAGTGGGTATTCTTCGAGGGCCCGCCCACGGCCAACGGCCGCCCGGGGACCCACCACGTCTTGGCGCGCGCGTTCAAAGATCTCTTCCCGCGCTACCGTACCATGCGCGGATTCCATGTGCGGCGGCGCGGCGGATGGGACACACATGGCCTGCCGGTTGAGATCGAGGTGGAAAAGGAGCTTGGCTTCACGGGAAAAGACCAGATCGAGGCCTACGGCATCGACAAGTTCAACGAGCGCTGCCGCACCTCGGTCTTTCGCTACATCCAGGATTGGGAGAAGCTCACTGAAAGGATCGCCTTCTGGGTTGATCTCAGTGACGCCTACGTCACCTACACCAACGACTATATCGAATCCGTGTGGTGGATCCTCAAACAACTCTGGGAGCGAGGGCTGCTGTATCAGGGCTTCAAGGTCGTCCCCTATTGCCCGCGGTGTGGCACGCCGCTTTCCGACCACGAGGTCGCCCAAGGGTACGAGGAGGACACGCCCGATCCGTCCGTCTTTGTGCGCTTCCCGTTGCGCGACGACCCGCAAACCTCCTTCTTGGTGTGGACCACCACGCCCTGGACTCTACCGGCGAACGTGGCGCTGGCCGTCCATCCCAAGGTGATGTACGCGCGCGTGGAACGCACCACGGCCGAGGGTGAACACGAGTACCTCATCCTGGCCAAGGATCTGGTCGACCAGGTCCTGCAGGGCGAGGCGTTCAAAGTGGTTGGCGACTACCTGGGCGAGGAACTGCGCGATCGGCGCTACCAACCCCTGTTCACCTTCATGCCGCTGGAGAAGCCTGCCCACCGCGTGATCCTGGGGGATTTCGTCAGCACTTCGGAGGGCACGGGCATCGTCCACATGGCGCCGGCTTTTGGCGCGGACGACATGCAGGCCGCGCTCGAAAACGACTTGCCCATTTCGATGACGGTCGATCCGCGCGGCAACTTCGTTCCGGAGGTTACACCCTGGCAAGGGATGTTCGTCAAGCAAGCCGATCCGCTGATCGAAAAGGACCTGGCCTCGCGCGGCCTGCTGCTGCGCAGCGGCACGATCCGCCACACCTACCCGTTCTGCTGGCGATGCCACACGCCGCTGCTGTATTACGCGCGCAGCACCTGGTACATCCGCACCACCCAGATCAAAGAGCGGCTGGTGGCCCTCAACGACACCGTCAACTGGTTTCCGGAGCACATCAAACGCGGCCGCTTCGGCAACTGGCTGGCCAACAATGTGGATTGGGCCCTCGGCCGAGAGCGCTATTGGGGTACGCCGCTGCCGGTGTGGGAGTGCCCGGGCTGCCACCACCAAATGTGTGTGGGCTCGCTGGCTGAGCTCGAATCGTTCAGCGGGAAATCCCAGGCCGACCTCGACCTGCATCGGCCGTATGTCGATCGCGTCGAATGGCCGTGCCCCAAGTGCGGCGATGCGGGGATGAAGCGCGTACCCGAACTGATCGATGTGTGGTTCGATTCGGGCTCGATGCCGGTGGCGCAGTGGCACTATCCCTTCGAAAACGAGGAGCTCTTCCGCGCACAATTCCCGGCCGACTACATCTGCGAAGCGGTAGACCAAACGCGTGGCTGGTTCTATTCGCTGCACGCCATTGCGGCGCTCCTCTTCGACAGCGTCGCCTTCCGCAACGTGCTGTGCCTGGGCCTGATCCTGGATAGTGACGGGCAGAAGATGTCGAAATCCAAGGGGAATGTGGTCGACCCGTGGGATGTTCTAAACGCCCACGGGGCGGATGCCTTCCGCTGGTACCTCTACACGGCCTCGCCCCCCGGGCAGGAGCGCCGCTTCTCCACCGATCTGGTGGGCGAGGTCATCCGCAATTTCACGCTGACCCTATGGAACACGTACTCGTTTTTCGTGACCTACGCGACGCTGGACGGATGGCAGCCGGATGAGGCGTTGCTGCGTATGGCCAGCTTGGGCCACCCGGCGGGAGGACGCACCGGCCGCAGCTACAACGATCTCGACCGCTGGATCCTCTCCGAGTTGCACGTGCTCACCCGCCAGGTGAGCGAGGCCATGGAGAACTACGATGTGCTCGGGGCCACTCGTCCGGTCGAGACGTTCGTCGACCGACTGTCGAACTGGTACCTGCGTCGGTCACGGCGGCGTTTCTGGCGGGCGGGCGAGAGCGGCGACAAGCAGGCCGCGTACGCCACGCTTTACGAATGTCTGGTGACGGTGGCGCGTCTCATCGCACCGGCCATGCCCTTCCTGGCGGATGCGCTGTACCGCAACCTGGTGGTTTCGTTGAACAAGGAAGCCCCCGAGTCCGTTCATCTGGCCGACTGGCCCGAGTACGACCGCACGCTGATCGACGAGAGTCTGAACGGGGAGATGCGGCAGGTGCTGCGCTGGGCCTCGCTTGGTCACGCGGCGCGCAACAAGGCCAACCGCAAGGTGCGCCAGCCGCTGCCGGAGATCGCTTTCAGCATGACCTCGCCCCAGGAGGTGGAGATACTCGCGCGCCATGCCGATCTTTTGGGCGACGAACTCAATGTGAAGAAGGTGCGCCCGCTGGATGTGGCGGGAGAGGTCGTATCTTACGCGCTCAACCCGTTGCCCAAAGCGCTGGGCCCCAAATTCGGAGCACGCTTCCCGAAGCTGCGCAGCGCGCTGTTGGCTCTTGACCCTGAGAAAGCAGCCCGCGCGTTGCTCTCGGGTTCGCCGCTCGCCGTGTCCGTGGACGGCGAGGAATTCCAGGTTACGCCCGAAGAAGTGGAAGTCCGCCTGACCGCGCGCGAAGGGTTCGCCGTAGCGGAGGAGGGGGGCCTGCTGGCCGCGCTGCGGACCGACGTCACACCCTCCTTGCTGCGCGAGGGCATGGCGCGCGAATTCGTCCGCCGCGTGCAGGATCTGCGCAAAACATCCGGCCTGGAGATCTCGGACCGCATCCGGTTGTTCTACTCGGCCTCGGCGACGCTCGGGCAGGCCATTGAACAGTTCCGCGACTATGTGATGGGCGAGACCCTGGCGGTCGAGCTCACCGCGGGCGCCGCGCCCGAAGGCTCGCCCTCCGCCAGTGACGAATTCGACGGTGAACACGTGACGGTGGGCGTGCTCAAATCGCGCTAAGCGCGCCGCGCTCTTCGACAGAGCGCTGCGGCCCGGCTCGCGTGCGCGAGCCGGGCCGCGCACGCCGTCACGCTTGGATTACAATTCGGCTCATGCCTATTTCCCCTCGTGCCATGCTGGTGCGCACCTACGCCGTTCTGGCGGCGATCGCCGGCGCGGTAGTGCTGCTCGACCAATACACCAAACACCTGGTTCGCACACTTCTCGCGCTGGGCGAGGTGTGGATGCCGTTCGAGTGGCTGGCACCCTACGCACGCATCGTGCACTGGACGAACACCGGCGCGGCCTTCGGCCTCTTTCAGAACGGAAACATGGTCTTCACGGTCCTGGCTATCATCGTTTCGGGCGCCATCATCTACTACTATCGCAATGTCGAGCGTGCCTCGTGGCTCATCCGCTTCGCGCTGGGGCTCCAGCTCGGCGGTGCGCTGGGTAACCTGATCGACCGCCTGACTCGCGGGACCGTCACCGATTTCCTGTCCGTCGGCACCTTCCCGGTCTTCAATGTGGCCGACAGCAGCATCTCGGTGGGCGTGGCGCTGCTGCTGGTCGACATGCTCATCGAGCAGCGCCGCCATCCCGCGACGACCGAAGAAAACCCCGTACCTCATTCGCTGTGAGCGAAACCCGCCATCTCCTGCACGTTGAGCGAGGGGGCGATCGCCTCGATCGCTTCTTGAGCCTGGCCCTCCCTGTGCATTCGCGCACCACATTACAGCGGCTGATCGCCGAGGGTTTCGTTTCCGTCAATGCGCAGGTCCAGGTGCGCAGCGCACTCAAGGTGGAGGCGGGCGATGAGGTGCTGGTGCGCATCCCGCCGCCGGCGCCGATGAATGTCGAGGCCGAGGCCATCCCGCTGGAGGTGGTGTTCGAGAACGACGATGTGCTGGTGATCAACAAGCCGGCCGGCATGGTTGTCCACCCGGCTGTGGGTCACGCGCACGGGACGCTGGTGAGCGCAGTGCTGGCGCGCGCGCCGGAAGTGGAGCAGGTGGGCGAGGCCGAGCGACCGGGGATCATCCACCGCCTCGACAAGGACACCTCGGGCCTGATTCTCATTGCGCGGAACGAATCGGCACAGCGCACACTACAGCGGGCCTTCGCGGAGCGGCTGGTGGAGAAGACTTACCTGGGCCTGGTCGACGGACGCCCACCCACCGCCTCCGGTCGGATCGAGACCCACGTCGGGCGCGATCCGGTACACCGTCAGCGCATGGGGGTGGTGCCGGCTTCGCGCGGGCGCCCGGCGCTCACCTTGTTCCACACCCTTGAGCAATTCAACGAGCACACCCTGCTCGAGATCCATCCGCAAACGGGGCGCACTCACCAGATCCGCGTGCATCTGAGCTACATCGGATGTCCGATTGTTGGCGATCGCGTCTATGGCCGGCGGTCGCCGACGCTCGGTGCTTCGCGCCAGATGCTGCACGCGGCGCGCCTGCGCCTCACCTTGCCCGGCGAGGCCAGCGCGCGCGAGTTTGAGGCCCCACTTCCCGAGGATTTCGCTGCAACTCTGGCCACGCTGCGCCGCAACTAATTCCCGCCAAGGACACGCCATGGACACCATCGATCTTCGCTCCGACACAGTGACCCATCCCACACCCGAAATGCGCCGCGCCATGGCCGAGGCGCAGGTGGGCGACGACGTTTTTGGCGAGGACCCGACGGTGAACCGCTTGCAAGCGATGGCGGCCGAGCGCATGGGCAAGGAGGCCGGCCTGTTTGTGGCCTCCGGGACCATGGGCAACTTGGTGGCGGTGCTCAGCCACTGCGGCCGCGGCGAAGAGGTCATCCTGGGCGACCGCGCGCACACCTTCTTATATGAAGCAGGCGGTGTGGCTGCGTTGGGCGGGGTCCACCCGCACCCGGTGCCCAATCAGACCGACGGCACCCTGCTTGTCGAGGATGTGCGCGAAGCCATCCGTGCTGAGGATGTGCATTTCCCTCACTCGCGCTTGATCTGTCTGGAGAACACGCACAACCGCTGCGGCGGTGTGGCGCTGACGGCGGAGTACACGGATGACATGGGCCGCCTGGCTCACGCGCAAGGACTGGCCCTGCACATTGACGGCGCGCGCATCTTTAACGCCGCGGCCGCGCTGGGTGTGCCGGCGCAGCGCCTGGCGCAGGCTGCCGATTCGATTTGCTTCTGCCTCTCAAAGGCGCTCTGCGCGCCGGTGGGTTCGGTGCTGTGTGGGAGCCAAGCGTTCATCGCTCAGGCCCGGCGCATCCGCAAGCAAGTCGGCGGCGGGATGCGCCAAGCGGGGATACTCGCGGCCGCGGGGATTGTCGCGCTCGAGACGATGGTCGACCGCTTGCCGGAGGATCACGCTAATGCGCAGCGCCTCGCGCGGGGATTGGGGGGCATTCCGGGCATCCTGCTCGACGCAGGTACGCCATATTCCAACATGGTGATCTTCGGGTTGGGGTCATCCGTCCCCATGGATGGCCGTGAAACGGCGGAACGCCTGGCGCAACGTGGCGTCCGCGTGCAGGTCATCGCTCCCCGGCGCTTCCGCGCCGCGCTCCACTATTGGGTGGATGCTCAAAGCGTCGACAGGACCATCGAAGCTTTTCGCGAGGTGTTATCCGCGGCGTAGATCCTGCGGCCGGGCGGCCGGAGCGTCTCGCAAAGACGGAAGAGAGCCATTGTCATCGCGAGGCGGCGCGACGGAGCAATCTGGAAAAGCAGTAGCCGCGCCTGTCGCAATGGCCGTGCGCCTCCAGGATTGCCTCGCCCCGCAGATCGAGGCCTGCAATGACAGCCCTCTCGGATGATCAGAGGGATTGGCGCCCGCCAGGAATCATGACCGCACGCTCGTTCGGGTGGCCTTACGGCATCCAGCGGTACTCGAGGCTCGGCCCGAGCGCCTGGCGAATGAGATCAGCCGGCAAGGTAACCCCGCTCATGCGGGAGCTCAGCAGCCCCCACACCGACTGACGTGTGTGAAGACGAACCACCCGCGGCTCGCCCTCGATCTGGCCCAGGTCGGCCGCCTTGGCCAGCGCCTCCTGCTCGTAGCCCAGCGCGTCAACCAGCTTGAGCTCAAGCGCCTGCGACCCGGTGAAGACGCGGCCGTCGGCCAAGGCGCGCACCTCCTCCACCGGCAGCCCGCGACCCTCCGCCACGATCTTCAGGAAACCTTCGTACGTTTCGTTGACGATCGCCTGCCAGAGCGCCTGCTCGTCCTCCGTCATCTGCCGGTAGGGGCTGCCGATGTCCTTGGCGGCGCCGGACTTGATGACCGTGAACTGCACACCGAGTTTCTCCAGCAGTCCGTGTGCGTCGGGGAATTCGCTGATCACGCCGATCGAACCGGTGAGTGTGTGCGGGTTGGCGACGATGTATTCGGCCGCCATGGAGATGTAATAGGCGCCCGAGGCGGCCAGGTCGCCCATCAGCACCACCACCGGCTTGCCGCTCTCCTTGAGCGCATGGTAGATCTCATCCGAGGGCACTACAGAGCCGCCGGGGCTGTTGACCCGCAGCAGGATGGCGCGCACGTCCGCGTCGGCCGCGGCCTGGTGAATGAGGGGGAGCAGGTCCCCTGAGGCCGCAACCACCGAGGTATCGAACGCACTGCTCTCGCCGCTGACGATCGTGCCGCTCACGTCAAGAATCGCCACCGCCGGTCCGCTGAACGGTCCGGAGATATGTTCGAAGCTCGAAGACGAGACCGGCGACTGCGCGGCCAACGAAGCCGTTGAGAGAGAAAAGAATGCAGCCATACCGGCGCAGGCGAGCATCGGCAAGGCGAAGCCGACGACGACGCCGGCCAGAGCCCATAAGCCCGAGCGTGGCGCGGCGCTGGTCGGCCTCGCCAGATTGTGAGCTAGATTAGGTGCTTCCAAGGTATTCTCTCCTCTCGGCGCGCCACTGTGCCACGGCCCGCAGCGGCCTGAGCCGAGATGTGCAATGGGGCGCCCACAAATTGTAGTGCAGCCCGTCGACCGCGTAGGATTCGCATCATTCGCCGAAGGTGCGCTCGACAAACTGCGCAACGTGAAGGATCGCCTCGCGCCCTTCGGGGACGAAGCTCGCGGCGAAATGCCAAACATGCTGCATCCGCGGCCAGACTTCCAGCGTCACCTTCACTCCGGCCGCCTCGGCCCGTGCCGCGAACTCTGTTGAATCGGAGAGCAACATTTCTTCGGATCCGACTTGCAACAACAGCGGCGGCAAGCCATGAAGATCCGCGAACATCGGCGAGGCGAGCGGATTGCGCGGGTCGGTCTCGCGCAGGTAGATTTCGACCGATTGGTGCATGTTGCGCGTCTCCAGTACAAGGTCGGAGGCGGCGTGAGTGCGGATCGAGGCGCCGCTCATCGTGAGGTCGGTGGCCGGGGAAAGGCATATGCCCATCCTGGGCAATGGACGCCGGCGACCGCGCAAGTCGATCAGCAGCGAAAGCACCAACCCGCCGCCGGCGGAATCGCCGGCGAGGATCAAATCACTCGGCGGCGTGGGCTGCCCGAGCAGCCATTCGTATGCGGCGGCCACATCCTGCAGCCCGGCGGGGAAGGGATGTTCCGGCGCGAGACGGTAATCGATGATGAGTGTGCGAGCTCTCAAAGCCAGCGCAAGGTTGGCGGCCAGCGCGCGGTGAGTCCCAATTGAGCCGGCGTTGAATGAGCCGCCATGCAAGTACAGGACGGTCCTCCCGGCAATCGGGTCGGCCGGCACAATCCATTCGGCAGGAATCCCCGCGGCATTGACCGGCCGGCATTCGACCTTGCCCAGCGGCCGGAACAGGCGCGCCATTGCCTCCAGGTCCGCTCGGTCCTTCTCCACAACAAGATCGCGGCGGGGCGGTGAAACCACGCGCTGCAGTCGCAGGTAAGCTTTCATCATTCCGGCTTGCCACGATTGCATGGATGCCTCCCTGCCTGCAGGCGAACGCTCGCGAGGAATGGGATGCGCTGGTGTGCGCGTCAGCGGATATGCTTGGCCGCCCGCCTCCGGGCGGCCAGTGCGGCCACAATGAAAACTGCAAGAACCGACCCCAAGATTCGCAGCACGTTCCACTCGAGACGCAAGTTGGGCCCGCCGTGCGCGATATCTTTGAGAGCCAGATGGCTGGCTCCCAGCGCAAAGAGGGAGAGCAAACCGAGCCCCGATGTGACCTTGATGGCGAAATGGTGTCGACTCATGGCGGTGAGCCTGAAAGCAGATGAGCGGGTCGAGAGTGCGCCCGGAAGGAGCCGCTTCATCAATTGTAGCGCCACACGGCGCCGGGCGCGCAGCCATCGGCGAGCGACTGCGCACGCTGCGCTCGTACTGCGGAAGCCCGCCTCGCGTGCGGCTCCCTCACGGGCCCCTTCGCGACGCCGATCGTCAGGTGATACGCAACCGCGGCGCCCATTTTGCCGTCCTTGATCGCCTCCTTCGATGCCGACTCGCTCGCTTGCCCCCTCCTCAATCGATGTCAGGCAAAAAGTAGACCCTTCGTATCTCAATAGCCTGCAAGAGCTTTGCGCCATCCAATGGCGCAGATGATTCGGATGGGCTTTGACAACTCCCTACCTGCATGATACTATCTGGCGCGCTGTCCCCCTGGGGCGCGCCTCCTCTTTGACCCTTGATAATGCACTACAACGGTCGCCTGGCGGATCGAACGCATCTCATCGTTGGCGAGGCAGTCGGTAATGGATAACGCGTGGTCGGTGGTCGGCATCTTTATGATCGTAGCCATCGTACTGCCGGGGGCGGCTCTGATCATGGCGCGGTTGCTCGGTCCGAAGAAACCCAGCCCGATCAAACAACAA
>DATEAT010000031.1:0-114248 GCA_035288225.1 Anaerolineales bacterium
ATGCGGCGTGCGCTTGAGGTGGCGCAAGGTTTCGAGGAGCACCGCCACGGCCGTCCGCCCGCCGAGGGCTTTGCCCACCAGCCGGCCATCGATTTCGGCCAGCGGACGGTCGAACACGGCGGCCTCGCCCGGTTTGAATGTGCTGGACTCGCGATCGACGGCGCCCACGTCGATGAAGAGCTGGCGCACGGTTGGCAGGGCCGAGGCCTCGCTGCGCGGCTCGAGCCCAATCACGCCCAGCCGGCCGTCGGCAAAGCGCACCCGGGCGCCCACGCAGTGCAGCGGGTCGAGCGGCCCCAGGGGTGCGAAGCGCAAGAATCCATTCTCATCCACATGCGAAATCTGCAGGCCCACCTCGTCCATCGGCGCTGCCAGCATGATGCGCCGGCCGCTGCGTGCCTTCTGCTTGATCACCGCGTGAAGATTGCCGAGCGGGTCTTCCGAGATGTAGTCGGAGAGACCGCGCAGTTCCGCGCGCACGATCTGTCGCAGCGCGTCTTCGCGCCCGGAGGGGCCGTAGGCCTCGGATAATTTGCGGATGAGTGCCTTCACATCGTCCTCCCTCCGCGCCCGGCGCAGCGGCGCGGTCGAGCTCTAGCGGATGTCGTCCAGACGCAGGCGAGCCAGCGCTGCGCGTACCAGCGACACGCTCGCCCGCCAATCGTCGAAATAGATCATCGCCAGCGGCGTATGCAGGTAGCGCCCGGGCACCGAAAGGGAAATGCTGGGGATGCCTTTGCGGGCCAGATGAATGGCCGCTGCGTCGGTCGAGCCGCCGCCCGGCTGGCGGTATTGATAGGGCAGCCCCGCCGCTTCGGCCGTGCGCACCAAGTGTTCGATCAGGCGCGGGTTGGGCAGCGTCCCGCGGTCGCCCACGTAGATGGCCGGCCCGAACCCCAGACGAGTGTTGTAGGTGGTGTTCTCGCTTCCATCCCACAGCGGCAAGTCGTTGGCCGGCGTACAGTCGAGCACAATGGCCGCCTGTGGATCGAGAGCATGCGCGGCCACCGCCGCGCCCCGCAGGCCCACCTCTTCCTGGGTGGTGAACGCGGCCAGCAGTTCGATTCCCGGCGGCGGGTCGAGCACCAATTCGATGAGCGTGGCCACACCCACGCGGTCGTCGAGGGCCTTACCGCGCAGTACGTTGCCCAGGCGCTCAAAGCGCGTGGCGAACACGGCTGCATCGCCGGGGTGGACCCGCTCGAGCGCCTCCTCTTTCGAGCGTGCGCCGATATCGATGGCCAGCGCCGGGATCTTGTACGGGCTCGGCTCGTCCTCCCAGTCGATGAGATGCGGAGGCGCGCCGCCGATGACGCCCGGAACGCGCGCATGACCTACGAGCACCGGCTTGGCCACCAGCGTGCGCTCATCCACTCCGCCCACGCGGTCGAACTTGAGCATGCCCTCGGTGGTGACACCGATGATCATGAGCCCCACTTCGTC
Organism: Anaerolineales bacterium; assembly: GCA_035288225.1. GTDB lineage: Bacteria > Chloroflexota > Anaerolineae > Anaerolineales > RBG-16-64-43 > RBG-16-64-43. The sequence goes on from DATEAT010000031.1 coordinate 1,444, forward strand.
CATGTGGGCGGCCAGCATCACCCGCACGCCGCGCCGCGAGCCCGTTCGCGCGCGGGCCAGCACATTGCCCAGAGCATCCACCCGAACCTCGTCGGCGTGCCCGTCAATGGCCTGCAGGACGATCTGCCGGACGGCGCCCTCGTCGCCCGAGACGCCGCTGGCTTCACTCAACCGGCGCAGACGCTCGAGTGAATTGCGCAGGACGGCAGGCGAGACGGGGCGAGGGCGAATACCTCGGCGGCGGGCGGCCGGGGCCGAACGCGGTCGAGCGCGAGCGGTCGAGGTGCGTGGCATCGGCTACTCCCAAACCAGGCGCTGCATGTAGTCGTCGTCGAGTGCAGCAATCACAGCCGCCATCAGCCGGCCCGTGCGTTCGATATCGCCGAGATCCACCACTTCCACCGGCGAGTGCATGTAGCGCACGGGGATGCTTACCACCATGGTGGGCACGCCGTCCTGCGTCACCTGCATCGCGCGCGCATCGGTGCCCGAGTGCCCGGGCATCACCTCCAACAGGTAGGGGATCTCGGCTGCCTTGGCCGCCGCCTCGAACGTGCGCAGCAGACCCGGATGGATATCGGAGCCTACGCCGATGGTCGGCCCGCCGCCCATGGGGAAGGCCTTGAACTCCGGCAAGCCGGGCAGGCCCGTGGCGTGCGTGGCGTCCACCGCGACCGCCAATTCGGGACGCAGGCTGAAGGCGGAGGTGTAGGCTCCGCCATAGGTCATTTCCTCATTGACCGTCGCCACCGCAGCCACTTCCCAGCGGTGGGCCACGTGCTGCAACTCGTGCAGGCAGACCGTGATCGCCAGGATTCCAACCCGGTCGTCAAGGCCGCGCCCACTGATCCTCGTTTCGCCCAATTCGAATGGCGGTTGCGCGAATGAAATCACATCACCCACACGTACCCAGCGGCCGACCTCCGCCGCGCCGAGGCCCATGTCCACCCACATCTCGTGCGTGCGCGGCGCGCCCTTGGCGGGGCGTTCCGGCGGCAGCAATTGTAGGGGCGGGTGGGCCACGACGCCCGCGAGGTCGCGCCGGCCATGCACAACGACCGGCTGGCCGGGCAGCAGGCGTGCGTCCACGCCGCCGATGTCGCTCACGCGCAAGAAGCTGCCAACCACTTGCTTCACCATCAGGCCGACCGCGTCCATGTGAGCGGCCAGCATCACGCGCGGGCGCGGAGCGGGGCCGCGGCCGTGGCGCAGCCCGTGCAGGCTCCCCAGGCGCGAAACCTCGATCTCGTCCACCAGAGGTTCCCACGTCGGCCGCACCACGTCGCGCGCCGGCTGCTCGTGGCCGGAGATACCTGCGGCAGAGAAGAGGTCCTTGGCCAACGCGAGAAGCTCTTTGCGATCCATCATCAGCCTCGCGAGCTGCGGGTCAACTGGTGGGGCTCGGTTCGGGCGTGTCGCTCGGCGGGAGCGGCGTGTCGCTGGGTGGAGGTGTCGTGCTGGGTGTCTGGGTCGGTGTCGCACTGGGCAGCGGTGTGCGCGTGAGGGTGTTGGTGGGCGTGAGAAAAGGCGTGCCCAGGGTGGAGGTTGGGCTGGGCGTAGCGGATGGCAGGCGCGTACCGGTTGGCGTGAGAGTGGCAGGCACCATGGTCGAGGTCTGCATCGGACTCGGAGTAGCCGTGGGTTGAAGCGGCGTCTTCAATGCAATTAATATTGCCTCGGCGCAGTAGCATGGAAGAGTGGCCAGGATGACGATGCCCAGCAGGACATACAGGCGACGCGAGCGCGGCCGCGGCCGTCTCTCGAAAATCGTGGGCTTCATATGCAGATGGGAGTTGCCGCCGAGATGCAATGTCGGCGATGATAGCAGACGGACATGCGAATTGCAACCCTTCGCCGTTTGCATTGCCCATGGATGCCGTGCGTCGAGCATGCCGAGGACGGCCGGTGAGGCATGCTGGAGGCCGGTGACTCACGGCCTCGCCCAAAACCGATCGAAGGCCTGGGGTATAATCGGAGTGCCGCCTGTCTGAGGGAGCCGCACATTATGATCCTGCCTACGATTCGGGTGCTGATCGCCAAGCCGGGCCTTGACGGTCACGACCGCGGGGCCAAGGTCATCGCCCGTGCACTGCGTGATGCGGGCATGGAGGTCATCTATACCGGCCTGCGCCAGACGCCGGAGATGATCGCCGAAGCCGCGCTGCAAGAGGACGTGCACGTGGTCGGGCTATCCATCCTTTCCGGCGCGCACATGGCGCTGGTGCCGCGCGTGGTCGAGCTCCTGCGCGCACAGGGCCAGGGTCAGGTGCACCTTTTTGTAGGCGGCATCATCCCCGATGAAGACCTGCCCAAACTCAAAGCGCTCGGCGTCGCGGACGTCTTCGGGCCGGGCGCCTCCACCCAGACGATTGCGGCCCGGGTGCGCCAAGCCGCCGAGGGGCGCGCCCAAAGCCCCGGCCCTTGAGGCACATGAGCGACCCTGCGGAACTAGCTCAGGCAGTGCGAGAGGGCCAGCGCCTGGCCCTGGCGCGGCTGCTCAGCCTGATCGAAAACGAGCAACCCCAGGGCGAGGCAGCCCTCACCGAACTGTATCCTCTCACCGGGCGCGCGTACATCGTGGGTGTGACCGGTGCCCCCGGAACCGGCAAGTCGTCCCTGGTCAACGAGTTGACCAAGACCTTGCGCGCCAAGATCTACCCGGGGCTGCATACCTCCCGCCCCCCGGCGGTGGCGATCGTGGCCGTCGACCCCACCAGCCCGTTCTCGGGTGGTGCGATTCTCGGTGACCGCATTCGCATGCGCGACTTGGCCGGCGACGCGGGGGTCTTCGTCCGCTCGATGGCCTCACGCGGCTCGCTGGGCGGACTGGCGCACACGACTTCCAGTGTGGCCGATGCCCTGGACGCTGCGGGCTTCGAGGTCATTCTGATCGAAACGGTGGGGGCCGGTCAGGCCGAGGTCGATATCGCGCGCCATGCGCACACCACGCTGGTGATCGAATCGCCCGGGATGGGCGACGACATCCAGGCCATCAAGGCCGGCATCCTCGAGATCGCCGATCTCTTGGTGGTCAACAAGGCAGATTTGCCCGGCGCCGAGAACGCCGTGCGCGTGCTACGGGCGGCACTCGATCTGGCGGGGAACTCGGGCGGGGACGAGGCGCGCTGGCAGGTGCCCATCCTGCAAGCGGTCGCCACCACCGGGCAAGGGGTGCCGGCCTTGGTCGAGGCGCTACTGCGCCATCGTGAGTATCTGCAAGCCAGCGGGCTGTGGCGCGAACGCGGGCAGCAGCGCGTGGCCGCCGCGCTCGAGGCGCGATTGCGCGACCGGTTGGCCGAGCGCTGGCACGCGGCGCAGCCGGATGGGCGCTATCGGGAGATACTCGCGCGCATTGTGCGGCGAGAGCTTTCGCCAGCCGCAGCCGTCCAGGAAATGCTGGAGGACGAACCCGCGCCCGAGGCGGCCGAGCGCCATCTGGCGGCCCGGGCTGGAGCACGGCGGTGACATCATGATGCAAACCACTCGCATCCGCCTACGACCCGTCGAGCGCGAGGACCTGCCGCGCTACGTCACGTGGTTTTCTGATCCCGAAGTGCGTCAGTTCTTGGCGCGCTACTTGCCGCTGAGCATGGCGGGCGAGGAAAAATGGTTCGAGGAAATGCTCACTCGCCCCGATGACGAACGGCCGTTGGCTATCGACCTGCATGCGGGGGAGGGCGCCTGGCGCCACATCGGCGGCGCCGGGTACCACAACATCGACTGGCGCAACCACAGCGCGGAGGTCGGCATCGCCATCGGCGAGAAGAGCTTGTGGAGCCAAGGCCTGGGGACCGAGGTGATGGAGACGCTCCTGCACCACGGGTTCGCAACCCTTAACCTTCACCGCATCTTCCTGCGCGTGTTTGCAGGCAACCGCCGCGCATTGCGGGCATACGAGAAAGCCGGATTTGTCGCGGAAGGCCGAATGCGCCAGGCCGAGTATCGCGAGGGGGCATACCAAGACGTGCTTCTCTATTCGGTGCTGCGCGGCGAATGGCGAGCGCGCGCCGCAGCCCAGGGACGGTGATGAGGTGGACATGTACAGCGGAATCAAGATCCTTGCCGGCACGGCCTCCAAGGACCTGGCCAACGAAATCTCCACCTACCTCAACGAGGCCATCTGCGAGCACGACGTGATCGTCTTCCCCAACGAGAACGTCTTCGTGCGCCTGCGCAAGAGCGTGCGCGGGCAAGATGTGTACGTCATCCAGACAACCTCCACCCCGGTCAACCAGAATCTGATGGAGCTGCTCATCACCCTGCAGACGCTCAAGCTCGACTCGGCCGGGCGCATTACCGCCGTCGTGCCGTATCTGTGTTACGCGCGTTCCGACAAGAAGGACCAGCCGCGTGTGCCGATCACCGCCCGCTTGGTGGCCGACATGGTCCAGGTGGCCGGCGCCGATCGCTACATCGTGCTCGACCTGCACGCCGGGCAGATCCAGGGTTTCTTCTCCATCCCGGGTGACGTGCTGACTGCCTTCCACCTGCTCAGCGGCTACTTCGTCGAGCGCCGCGACCAGCTTAAGGATCCGGTAATCGTCGCCGCCGACCTGGGCTTCTCCAAGAAGGGGCGCAACTTCGCGGCCACGCTGGGCTGCAGCATGGCGTTCATCGAGAAGCGCCGCAGCTCGAACGACCCCACCGCCGAAGCGCTGACCATCATCGGCGATGTGGCCAACCACGACGTGATCATCGTCGACGACGAGGTAGCCACCGCCGGCTCGATGGTCCAGGCAGTCAATATTGTCAAGGCTCACGGCGCGCTGGATATCTACATGTGCTTCGTCCATCCGGTGCTCTCGGGCAACGCGGCCGAACGGCTGGCGGCGTTGCCGCTCAAGCAGATCGTCACCACCAACAGCGTGCCGATTGCGCCTGAGAAGAGGGCGGCGCTGGGCGACCGCCTGGTGGTTCTCTCGGTGGCGCCGCTCCTGGGCGAGGTCATTCGCCGCGCGCACGAGGGTCGCAGCGTCGGCGAGATGTTTAACGAGTAGGCCGTGGACGCATTCCCCGCGGCGCTATGAGCGCAAGCGCGAAGAGGGCGATCGACCCTCGCCCCCACCCCTGACCCCTCCCCCGGCGATCAGCCGCCTCGATAGCAGGAGTCAATTCGGGTGAGGGAGGCGTTTCTCGGCGACGTGCACAAGCGGAGTGTGGCTGCCGCCACACCGCGCGGTATACTTCCTCGTTCGGCAAATCTCACAGAAGGCAATCCTTTCAGCCATGCTCAGGTCTTTTGTCCGCTTGATCGGCGGCGATCCCAACCGCCGCGACATCCAGGAATACAGCCAGCTGGTTGCGCAGATCAATGCGTTGGAGGCCGAGTATCACGGGCTCTCCGACGAGGCGCTGCGCGCCAAGACGGCTGAGTTCCGTGCACGCCTGGCGGAGGGCGAGAGCCTGGAGGACCTCCTGGCGGAGTCCTTTGCGGCGGTGCGGGAAGCTTCGCAGCGCACCCTCGGCCTGCGTCACTACGACGTGCAACTCATCGGCGGCATGGTCCTGCATGAAGGGCGGGTGGCCGAGATGCGCACCGGCGAGGGCAAGACGCTCGTCGCCACGCTCCCGCTTTACCTCAATGCACTTGAGGGCCGCGGCGCGACCTTGGTCACGGTCAACGATTACCTGGCGCGCCGCGACGCGCGTTGGATGGGGCCGATCTACACACTGCTCGGGATGACGGTGGGCGTGCTGCAAGAGGCGGCGCGCACCGACAACGCGCGCAAGGCGTTTGTCTACGATGCGGAGCGCAGCTCCCCGCAGGAAGATGTGCACCAGTTGCGGTTGGTCGATCGGCGCGAGGCCTATGCTGCCGATATCACCTACGGCACCAACCACGAGTTCGGCTTCGACTACTTGCGTGACAACCTGGCCCTGCGCCGCGAAGAGCGCGTGCAGCGCGTCCGTAATTTCGCCATCGTCGACGAGGTGGATAACATCCTCATCGACGAGGCACGCACGCCGCTCATCATCTCGGGCCCGGCGGCGGAAGATGCCCAGGAATACCTGCGCATGTCCCAGGTGGTGCGCCAGCTGCGCCCCGACGATTACGAAATCGACGAACGCGATCGCACGGTGACGCTGACCGAGGTAGGCGAGCAGCACGCCGAGCAGGTCCTCGGCCTGCCGTTGCGCGACCCCGACCGGCCGGAAGACGTCACACCTGAACAGGCGCGCTTGATCGGACACCTGCAACAGGCCCTGCGCGCGGAAGTCCTCTTCAAGCGCAACAAGGATTACCTGGTGCAGGCCGGCCAGGTCATCATTGTCGACGAGTTCACCGGCCGCCTGATGCACGGGCGGCGCTGGTCCGACGGCTTGCACCAGGCGGTGGAGGCCAAGGAGGGGCTGCAGGTCCAGGCCGAGAACGTCACCTACGCCACTATCACGTTGCAGAATTATTTCCGCCTGTATGCGAAGCTGGCTGGCATGACCGGCACGGCCCTGACCGAGGCGGAGGAGTTCAGCAAAATCTACAAGCTGGAGGTGGTCCCCATCCCCACCCACCTCGAGAACACCGCCGCCCAGGCTGGGAGCACGCTGGTGGAGGTGCCCTACAAGGAAAACGGCGACCGCTTCTTCTTCTTTGCCCACAAAAACGATCCGGCCACGCCGGTCTACTGGCGCCGCAAAGACCATGCCGACGTTGTCTTCCGCACCGAGGAAGCCAAGCTGCGCGCCATTTGCACTGAGATCCTGCAGATGAACGCGCTGGGCCGGCCGGTATTGGTCGGCACAACCTCGGTGGAGCGCTCGGAGATGCTCTCGGAGCGGCTGCGCGCAGAACCGCTGCGCCGCCTCGCGCTCAGCCTGCTCCTGCGCGATACCTGGTTTGAGCGCCACAACGCGCAGGAGGACGGCCGTCTGATCGAGGCCCTGGAATTCCTCAATCAACCGTTGGCGTCGCTCACGCCGGCTGCATTGCGCCCTGCGGCGCGCGAACTCGAGCTGTCGCTCAATCCGGAGGCGGCGGAGAACATCGATCGCCTGATGCGCCTCTTGGAATTGCCGCCCGAGGCTCAGCCGCGCCTCTTGGAGATCCTCGCGCGCGGCATCCCGCACCAGGTGCTGAACGCCAAGCGCCACGCCGAGGAATCCCAGATCATTGCCTCCGCCGGTGCCTTCGGCTCGGTAACGATTGCTACCAACATGGCCGGACGCGGCGTCGATATCAAGCTGGGCGGGGACCTCGCGGAGGAAGTGCTGGCGGCGGTCAACCGCGTGCTGCGCCGCAGCGGCACGGACAACCCCTACGACTTGACGCACGCTCAGCGCCTGAGCGTGCTGGAGGCGCTGCCCGCCGAGAAGCTTGGCATCTACGCGACCGAGATCGGTTTCTTCCGCACTCACATGCAGGAAGAAGCTCGCGTGCGCGCACTGGGCGGGCTGCACATCGTGGGCTCCGAGCGGCACGAGGCGCGGCGCATCGACAACCAACTGCGCGGGCGCGCCGCACGCCAGGGCGACCCGGGCTCCTCGCGTTTCTACCTCTCGCTCGAAGATGACCTGATGCGCCGCTTCGGCGGCTCGCAGGTGTCGGACATGATGCAGCGCATGCGCATCGACGATGCGGTGCCGATGGCGATGAACCTGGTCAGCCGCCTGATCGAGCAGGCGCAGACGCGTGTCGAAGGGGCCAACTTCGATGTGCGCAAGCACTTGCTCGAGTACGATGACGTGCTTAACACGCAGCGCAACAAGATCTACGAACAACGCGAGCGGGTTTTCGGGAAGGAAGACCTCACCGAGGACATTCAAGCGCTGCTCGAGGCGGAGGTTAAGGCGCGCGTCGAGGCGGGGCTCAAGGAGAAAGAAGGTCCGTGGCGCCTGCTGGCCTGGCTGGATGAGATTCAGCCGCCGCTGGCCCGCACCGGCGGGGGATTGTATCCATCCTTCACATTGCGCACCGTGGCCACCAGCCTGGAGGGCGAGGGCCCTGTGGCTCCAAAGGAACTGACGGATCTCGCGGCGCGGGCGATGGATTCCGAGGCCGAGCATTTGCTGGCGGCATTTGATCAGCAAGCCGAGCAAGTGACCGAGCGGGCCGAGAGCCAGGCGCGCGAGCGGCGCCAGGCAGCCGAGACGGCGATTGAGGGTGCCGAACTCGAGGCACGGGATGCCGACCGCGAGCTCACGCCGCAGGCGCTCGTGACGGTCGTCGGGCAGAGCCTCGCGATCGAGGCCAAGGATGTTCCGCGCGAGCACATGCTGCCACAGGCCCTGGCCGCGCTCAAAGAGGATCTGGCCGATCTGGCCGAGCAAGCCGCGTGGGTACGCGCAGCCGATCAACTGGCTTTCTGGCTCCAACGCCGCACCGGCCTTGCACCTGCGAAACCGGCGGAGGCAAGCGGCGACTTCGACAAGACGGTGGATGCTCTCCAAGCGCACCTCCAATCGGCGCTCGATGCGCGCCGCCAGCGTGTGCTGGCGGAGGTGGATCGTGAACTCAGCACGCCGGAGGCGGCGGGGCTCGAGCGAATGCGCGCCCTCTTGCAGATGACCCTGGCGACGCAGACCATCTTCGATGCGCGTACGCACCAGCGGCGCACGGTAACCACCGGCCGCTTCAATTGGGTCTACTTGGCCGCGACGCTCCTCGCCGATCAGAAGCTGGAGGCCGTAACTGACGACGTGAGCGAACATCTGCTGGGCGCGATGCAGACCGTACGCGAGGAGTGGGGCGAGCAGTTGTGGCTGCGCCAGGCGGAGGACACGCTACCGGCGCTGACGGAGGCATTGCGCGTGGGCCTGGAGGCGGATCTGGCGGAGGCGGGAGTGAACCCGGCCGGGCTGGCCGAGAAGCCTCTGCGCGAATGGCCGCCGGAAGCGCGCGGAGCGCTGGTGAACGGGCTGGGAGGCTTTGCCCTTTCGCAGGCCTACCGTGACCTGATGCTCACAACGATCGGCCAGCTGTGGGTCGAGTACCTCACTTCAATGGAAGCGCTGCGCACCTCGATCGGGCTGGAGGCCTACGCCCAACGCGACCCGCTGGTGCAATACAAGAGCCGAGCTTTTGATCTCTACAAGCAACTGCTGGATCAGGTCCGCGCTGGCATTGTGGCGCGCGTGTTTCGCATGCGGCTGGTACAGCCGGGAGCCGGTGGCACAGCGGCAGCGCCGAGCGCTGCCCCGGCCGGGCGGCGGGTCTTGGGGCGCAACGACCCGTGCTGGTGCGGCAGCGGGAAGAAGTACAAGGACTGCCACTGGGATGCAGATCAAGCCAAAACCGAGAGTGCGCCTTCGGCTGCGCCCGAACCCAGCGGCGAACCCCAAAGCAGGCCACAACCCGCCGACGGGCCTCAGGCCACTGGCGGGAAGAGGAAGAGACACCGCCATTGAAAGCGCTGGGGCAACAAGGCCTTTCGCGGTGATACAATCCCCGCCCTTCGATCGGCGGGGTTTTTGTTACAGATGCCTTTTCCTGAAGTGCTCTTGCTCAATGATGGCACCGTCTGGCAAGACCCCGGCGGGCCGTTCGGTCTCGCCCCACGCACGTTATGGGAAGGTGAACTGCCTCCCGAAGCGCATGCGGCCACTCCCATGACGCTGCATGCACTGCTCGTCCGCTCGCAGGGCAAGACGGTGCTGATCGAAACCGGGTTGGGGACGAAGCTCGACGAGGCCGCGCTCGCGGCCTGGGGGCTCGAACGGCCGGAGGGCACACTGCTCGATCAACTCGCCCGTCAGGGGGTCTCTCCCGAAGAGGTCGACCTGGTGATCAACACCCATCTGCACGCGGACCATTGCGGCGGCAACACACACATTCAGAACGGACGGATACTCCCCACCTTCCCACGGGCCGAGTACTTGGTGCAGCGCCTGGAATGGGCTTCGGCGGCGCAGCCGGATGAACGCACGCGCAATACCTACCTGCCCGCCAACTTTCAGCCTCTTATCCAGAGTGGGCAGATGCGCCTCGTGCACGGCGACACGCAGGTGACGGGCGGCCTGCGGACCGTCGTTACGCGCGGGCATACCCGCGGCCATCAAAGCGTCGTCATCGAAGGCACACGGCCCGTTCTGTTTGCCGGGGATATGGCCAGCCTGGCGGTGCATTTCGAGCGCCTGAACTGGCTCACCGCGTTCGATGCCGAGCCGCTCGAAACTCTGGCCACTAAACGGCGCTGGCAGGCGTGGGCCGAATCCAACCGTGCGATCGTCATCTGCGCTCACGATCACTACCGACCGGCCGCGTGCCTCTCTCGGACCGGCAAGCGCCTCCTGCTTGTCCGCGTCTCTCTTCCATAGAATAGTCAGTTCCCGAACTGCAGAGGACTCTCCCTAGAAGGTCGCAGAAGGACCCGCTACCTCACCCCCTGCCCTCCCTTGCAGGGCAGGCTCTCCGCCGGGTTGCTGGCCTCAGCCGGCCGGGGTGTGGCGGAGAGGGGATGAGGAGGTCAAGGAGACGGGGGGCCGAAGGCCCCCCGTCTCCTTGAAGAAAACTTACCCCTCCCCCGGATTGACTCTCTCACATCAGGACTCTTATTCACCGGGAGAGGGGGTAAGGGGTGGGGGAGAGGAGCGGTCAAGCCTTCCACCGTGAGCTGCGAGGTCTGTGCGGAGCGAGTTCCCTGCAATTCCTGCGCCAGAGGGCTCTGGTCCCTACTCGTAGCGCAGCGCTTCAACCGGCTGCAGTGAGGCGGCGCGCGAGGCGGGGTAAATGCCGAAGAACAACCCCACCGCGGCCGAGAAGATTGTCGCCAGGAGGATCGAATCGACTCCCACCACCGGCGTGAAATCATTACCGGTGGCAGTCGCAATCTGCCCGACGGCCCACGCCAAGAACCATCCGAGCAGGATGCCGATTATCCCACCCGCCAGGCTGAGGGTCGCCGATTCGGTGAGAAACTGGATCAGGATGTCGCGCCGTCGCGCGCCGAGGGCTTTGCGCAGGCCAATCTCGCGCGTGCGTTCGGTGACCGACACCAGCATGATGTTCATGATGCCGATACCGCCCACCAGGAGTGAGATGGCAGCGATCCCGCCCAGGAAAATGGTCAGGACGCCGGTGATTTGGGCCGCCGTCTGCAGGATGTCTTGCTGCTTGAACGTGGTGAAATCATCCTTGCCGACTTGCACCCGGTGCCGGAGGCGCAGGATTTCCTCGATCTCGGTCACCGCTTGCGGCACAGCCTCGGTGGTGACCGATTGGGCTAGGATCATGTCCAACCGATCGGGCGCGCCGCCCCGCTGTGCGGTAAACCGGGCCTGCGCGGTTGTGAGTGGAATGGTCACGTGATCGTCTTGACTGGCGAATCCACTGCCGCCCTTGGATTCCTCCACCCCGATGATCCGGAAGGGTTGGCCCTGCAGGCGCACCGTTTCGCCCACCAGGCCGACCGTTGTGCCGAATAGATTGTCGGCCACGTCGCTGCCCAGCACTACCACGGAGGCGCGGCCGAGCACCTGGTCGTCGTTGATGAACTCGCCATCACTCAGCGTCACGTTGCGCACTTGCTGGTAGTCGGCCGTCACCGCCTGCAGTTGCGTGCTGTGGCTCTGGCCGCCCACCGTCACGTCGACCCGGCTCTGGATCATGGGAGCCACGAGCAGCACTGAGGGGGCCTGGAGCGGGTCGGCAATCGCGCGCGCATCGCCCATCGTCAGCGGTCGCGTCACGGTGACGTCTTCTTGCCCGCCGGGAATCACAAAGATGAGATTGGTGCCTATCTCGTTGATCGCGCCGGTGATCGAAGCCGAGGCGCCCTGGCCTACCGAGAGCATGGCAATCACCGCCGCCACGCCGATAACGATGCCGAGCATGGTCAGCCCGGAGCGCAATTTGTTAGAGGTGAGGCTTTCGAGCGCCTCAAACAGGTTCTGTGCCAGGAACATATTCCGCCTCGATCAACCCGTCGCGCAGCCGGATGACGCGCTGTGTCTTGGCTGCCACGCTGGAATCATGAGTGACGACGATCAATGTTGTGCCACGCTCGCGATTGAGCTGCATCAGCAGCTGGAGAATCTCGGCCCCCGAGCGGCTGTCGAGGTTGCCGGTGGGTTCATCGGCCAGCACCATCGCCGGCTCATTGACCAACGCGCGGGCGATGGCCACCCGTTGTTGCTGGCCTCCGGAAAGCTCCGTGGGCCGGTGGCGGATGCGGTCGCCAAGCCCGACCGATTCCAGAGTAAGTGTCGCGCGCTCGCGGCGGCCCTTGCGCATGCCGGCGTAACGCAGCGGCAACTCGACATTGGCCAGGGCCGTTGCCCGCCCGAGCAGGTTGAAGCTCTGGAACACGAACCCCACTTTGCGGTTGCGGATGGCTGCCAGCGCATCGTCATTAAGCGTCTCGACCGTCTCGCCATCAAGCTCGTACCGCCCGGAGGTCGGGCGGTCGAGGCAGCCGAGGACATTCATGAGCGTGCTCTTACCCGAGCCGGAAGGACCCATAATGGCTATTGCTTCGCCCCGCCGAATGCGCAGCGAGACGCCGGCCAGGGCATTCACCTCGATCTCGCCCATGCGGTAAGTCTTGGTGATGTTCTCGAGGCAGATGACGCAATCGCTCATCATCAGCCTCCAGGCCCGATGAACATCTGTCCGCCGCCGCCGTTCCCGCTGAAGAGAAGCGACGGCGGGTTGAGCACCACCAGGTCGCCTTCTTTGAGATCGCCGCCGCGGACTTCGCTTTGCACATCATTCGAGGCGCCAAGCTGCACCTTGACCGCCATGGGCACCCCGCCCTGCAGCACGTAGACCACGCGCTCGCCCTGCACTGAGCGCACCGAGCGGTTGGGCACGAGCAGCACGTTCTCCAGCCGCGAGACCTCGATGTTCACTGCCACGGTCATGCCCGGACGGATGCGCTCATCGGGCGCATCCAGCACGACGGTGACCGGATAATTGACGGCGCCAGCCGCAACCCGCGGCGCGAAGGCGATGCTGACAACGCGGCCGGTGAAGGTTGCCTCGGGCGCGGCGTCGAAGGTGAGCGAGGCCGACTGGCCAGCCTGCACGCGATTGACATCCACCTCGGCGATCGGCAGATCCACGTGTAACTCAGAGAGATCGGCTATGTTGATGAGCACGGCGCCGGGCGTCACCAGGTCGCCAGGTAAAAGGCCCACGCCGGTGATCGTGCCGCCGAAGGGGGCTTTGATGCTCGCCTGGTTGAGCGTCGCTTGGATGGCATCCACGCGCGATTGGGCCGCTGCCACATCCGCGGGGTTGGGTCCATCCTTCAGCCGGTCGTACGTGCGCTGGGCCTCCTCGAGTTGGGCCTTGGCCACTTCGTACTGCCCGGTCACCGTGTCAATCGTCGCCTGGGAGGCCGAGCCGCCGGGCGTCTGCGGATCGTCGACCGCGGTCTGCGCCTTTTGCACCGCTTGCAGGGCGTGGATGTACTCGAGGTAGGCTTGCTGCAGCGAGATCTGATAGCCGAGGCTCGCCTCGGGCCGCTGCCTCAGATAGTTGTAGCGCGCGCTGGCTTTGGCCAGCCAATCCTGCGCGTTGAGCAATCCGCCCGTCTTGGAATCAACCACAATTCGATCGTAGGTTGTCTTCGCGTTGTCAAATGCCTTCTGGGCGTTGGCCAGGGCCAGCTGGGCATTGGCCCGAGGCACATCTGATTTGAGAAGGTCATCGAGGGCCTTCTGGGCGTTGACCAAGTCCGCCTGCGCGGCCACCACCTGCTGAGGCAGCGAGGTCGGGTCGAGGGAGGCCAAGATGTCACCCTCGGCAACCTGGTCGCCTAGTTTCACCCCCACGGTGCCCACCCGGCCGCTCAAGGCGAAACTCAGCCCGGCGGATTGGCGGGCCTCCAGGGTGCCGGTGGCACCCACCGAGGCCGAGAGTGTGCCCATCTCCGCCGGTTGAGTCTGAAGCGCGCCGAGCTGGCTTTGCGATTGGCGCCGCACGACAAACACAATGCCAAGAATCACGGCGATCACCACGATCGCCGCGATAAGGATCCACATCCATTTCTTCATGCCGAGCCTCCCGCGCAGAAACGAGTCTGGGTTGTCCTGCGCGCCTGCCACGCACGGGTTTGAAGTGCCATTATACGGAGAGAAGCGCCAAGACGGAAGAGGGCCGTCATTCGAGGCGCGCTGCGGCATGCGCAGCGGTCCAGCGCGCCACCTCGCGGCTTTCCATCCACATCAGGCTACCGGCCGAATGTGAAGCCGGCGTACGCGAAAGGTTAGCGAAAGATGAGCGCCTCGCGCCGCGGGCTGCGGTGGACGCGCGGCCTCGATGCGGACAGAATGCGCGGGGCCGGTTGCCGGGTTGCGGTGGGGCGGGAGGCCGGTGCAGGCAATCCGGTCTTCCATGTCTGCAATCTCCACACCTGGCCCATGGCCATCACTGCCCAGCGCATGAGAAGGGAATGTCCTCCCATGAGCGGGTGATGTTTATCTCCGGCATATGTGACTTCATGCCCTAACTCGCCCCGAATTCGGCGATTAGACTCCTTGTGACCCGAGTCACAACACGGATTCTGGCACGTGTATCCCTTGGATGCGCAGAGTCCGTTGCATCTCTTGAGGAGAGAAGCTCGATGCAGACGACGCCCAGCGACCCCAATGCCCTCGACCGCAAAGCGCGCATGAAGATAGCCTTTGAGGATCTGCCGGCGCGGGAGATCAGTGAGCGCATTCGCGATTTCAACGAGACCTTTCTGCCCTTCGATGCCGAGCGCGCCAAGCGCGAAGCGCTGCGCTGCATCCACTGCCCGGACCCGGCTGCATGTATGGAAGCGTGCCCGGGCCACAACGATATCCCGGCCGCGATGACATTGATCGAACAGGGTGATTTCCTTGGCGCCGCAGCGGTCTACCGCAAGACGTCATCCATGCCCGAGATTTGTGGCCGCGTGTGCCCGCACGAGCAGCTCTGCCAGGGTGCCTGCGTGCGCAACAAGAAGGGCGAACCGGTGCTGACCGGTGCGCTGGAGGCGTTTGTCGCGGATTACGAACGCGAGGCCGGACGGGTCGAAATCCTGCGCGGCACGCCGACCGGTAAGCGCGTAGCGATCGTTGGCTCTGGGCCGGCCGGAATGGCCTGCGCCGAGCAGCTCGTGCAACGCGGGCACGCGGTGACGGTGTACGAGGCCTTTCCCGCTGCCGGCGGTTTGCTGGTCTACGGCATTCCCAACTTCAAGTTGGCCAAGCGCGCCGTCCAGCCGCGCATCGACGACCTGCGCAGAGCGGGTGTCACCTTTGTCACCGGAACCCGGATCGGCAAAGTGCACACCATCGAGCAACTCTTCGCGGAAGGATTCTCGGCGGTCTTTGTCGGCGTCGGCTCGGGCATCCCCGCCACCATGAAGGCCCCCGGGGAAGATCTGCCGGGCGTCTATCAATCGACCGACTTCCTCATTCGCACCAATGTGCCCGAGGAATTCTTGCCCCCCGAGATGCATGAGAAGCCGCGCATCGGACGCCGCGTAGCCGTAGTGGGCGGCGGCGACACTGCCTCCGACTGCCTGCGCACGGCGCTGCGGCTGGGTGCAGAAGAAGTAACCTGTGTCTACCGGCGCACCGAAGCCGAGATGCCGGGCGGCAAGAAGGACCGCGCCCTCGCACGCGAAGAAGGGGCACGCTACCGCTTCCT
Source organism: Anaerolineales bacterium (assembly GCA_035288225.1). Classification (GTDB taxonomy): domain Bacteria; phylum Chloroflexota; class Anaerolineae; order Anaerolineales; family RBG-16-64-43; genus RBG-16-64-43. Next base: position 17,000 of record DATEAT010000031.1, read on the forward strand.
CACCCAGCCGGTGCGCTTCCTGGCCGGCCCGGATGGATGGGTGAACGGCGTCGAGTGCTTGCAGTGCGAGCTGGGCGAGCCGGACGCCAAGGGCCGCCGCAAACCGGTTCCCATCGAAGGATCGAACTTCGTGGTCGAGGCCGACACCGTGGTCCTGGCCCTGGGCTACTGGCCGGATCCAGAAATCGGCGAGAGCACGCCGGACCTGAAGACCCATGACTGGGGGCTGATCGAGATCGACCGCGCCAGCGGTGCAACCTCGCGCCCAGGCGTCTACGCCGGGGGCGACGACGTGACCGGGCCAGACCTGGTGGTGACGGCCATGGTCGCCGGGCGGCGCGCCGCGGCGAGCATTCACGAGTACATCACGGGCAAGAACTGAGGACTACTTCAAAGCAGTGGGTCTATCGCGGGGCCGGTCGCATCGTGTTCGCGACCGGCCCCGCGTGCGTTGTTGGCCAGACGAGTCACATGCGCCCAGGTCATCCCCCACGCGCACGGCGATCATGATCGTCATTCCCGTGTGCGACTAGCGCGAATCCACGCTGCCAACTCGCAGATCGTTTCTCGGGCGGTCGAAACCCAAGGTACCCGCCTCGAAAAGGCGGGGATGACGAGCTCTGTGGTGCGTTTCTCACTCAGTGGGGCAGTTTTGCCCCCCGGCACACTCCTTGCAGCCAGCCTCTCGATACGAATCACCCGCGAATCCTTCGGGTTACAATAACGCCATGCCTGCTCTCGATGCCGAGATCCTGCCGGTGCAATACTCCAACACTCGTCTGAGTGAGGAGATGCCGCGCGGCTACCTGTTGCGCCCGGCGCCGCGGCGCAGTGCCCGCGGACGCGGTAACGACATCTTCCTGATGGGCTTGGCGATGTTGCCCGGCACCACGGCGCCGGCCTCACTGGCCGATGAGCTGTGCCAACTTGGCGCACGGGCCTACTTCGAAACCCCCGGTTCGGTGACCGCGGCACTGCGTGCGGCCTTCACGACCATCAATGAAGAACTGCTCCTGGCCGGCACCGGTGTTGTCTCGACCGCAATGCAGGCCAACCTGATATGCCTGGTTGTTCATGATGAGGCGCTCTATCTGGGCTACATTGGCTCGGTGCTGGCGGTGGTGGCACAGCCAGGGCGGGTGAACCTTTACCCTCCGCACGAGGAATCCGCCACGCGCCCGTTGGGCAGCTCGCGTGCGCTGGAATTGCGCTACGGGCATATCCCGCTGGGCGACGACCCGCGCGAGAGCGGGGTGAGCCTGTTGATTGCTGCGTTGCCCGCGCCGAGCTGGAACGTCGCACTGGACGGGGCCGAACGTCTCTCGCTGCGCGCCGTGGCGGAGCGGATGGCCCAGCGCAATGTGGGCCAGACGAGCGGCATGCTGGTGCGCCTGGCTCCAGCCGCCGGCGGTGCGCAAAAGCAAGCGGACCTGGCGACCGTGGTGCGCGAACAGCGTGCCACGACGGCGCCTCCGCCGCCGGTAACATCCGCCGGCCAGCGCTCGGCGGCCGAAGCCCTCTCGATCATCCGCGAGGCGCAGCAGGCCGTGCCTCGTGAGCTTGCAGCAGAAGAACCTGCTCCGTCTCGGCAGGCGCCACCCATGCCGCCGAGTCGCGCGCGAGAAGAGGCGCCGCGAGCGCACGCTCCACAGGGGCCGATTATCGAGATGCCGGCTTCCGGCCGTCCGCCCATTCATGTGGGGCCTTCCCTCGCCGGGCGCGATGACGGGGCGCTGCCGCACGTCGCTCCATTCGCTGATGCGCCGCCCGCGCCGCGGCTGAATGCCTGGGCGGCACTGAGCGCTCTCGCCCGTGCCGCACGCACCACGACCCGCAGCGCGTGGATGGCTCTACGCAAAGGCATCGCCCGACTGATGCCGGCCGGCACACTGCAGGAGCGCGGCATGCTCACTTTGCCGCCGCAGCTCATGCTGGCCACAGCCATCGCTATCCCGGTGGTGGTGGTTGTTCTCGTCAGCGTGGTCTATTTCCGCCGCGGCCGCAGCGAGCAGTTTGCCGCGTTGATGGACCAGGCGCGCCAGGCCTCGGCCTCGGCCGCGCTCACCTCCGACCCGGCGCAAGTCCGCCAGGCGTGGGGCGAGGTTTTGGGGCTCCTGGAGGATGCCGCGCGATTTGGCGAGTCGCCGGAACAAGCTGCGTTGCATCAGCAAGGCGTGGCGGCGCTCGACCAACTCGACGGCATTACCCCCCTCGAATTCAGCCCGATGGTGCCTGGTGGGCTGGGGGCCAATACGCACGTTAGTGCGCTGGTGGCCGGCGACCGGCAGATGTTCGTGTTGGACGCCACCCAGGGGCGCGTGTTGCGATTGGTGCTCGGGCAGGGCGGCTATCAACTCGACGAGACTTTCCAATGCGAATCGGGCGCTTACCCCGAGCACATGATTGACACGCCGGTGGACATGGTATGGGTGCCAGACATCACCGTGGGCACCCAGATGCCTCAATCGGCGAAGGCCGGCGTGTTGGTCGCGGTCGATGCGCAAGGCGGCATTTTGTACTGCCCGCCGGGCGGCGAGGCGGTGGCCGGGGAGCTCGAGCCGCCGCGCACCGGGTGGCTTGGTGCACGCGCCATCGATTACTACAACGGCCGCCTGTATGTGCTCGACCCGCTGAGCAACGGGTTCTGGCGCTATGCCACACGCGGTTTTCATTTCGATCAACCGCCCAACGACTACTTCGATGCGGGCGTGCCCAACCTCACCGACACGATCGACTTCGCGGTGGCCAACGGGGACGTGTTCTTCTTGCACGCCGACGGGCAACTCACGCGCTGCGCCTACAACCCGCTCTACGAACCGCCGGGCGGAGGGCAGACCGGAGCCAACGTCTGCGGCTCGGTGCTCTACAACGACACCCGCGCCGGACGTGCGCCCGGGCCGCGCATCGTAGATGCCCAGCTAATCCGCGTGACCTACAACGAGCCGCCCGAGCCGTCGCTCTTCTTCCTGGATGGATTCGGCCGCGGAGCTTACCGCTTTTCGCTGGCGCTCAACTTTCTCGAGCGCTTCCGGGTCACAACTTCCGAAGAAGGTGAAGCCACGGCGCTCGCCCTGGGGATCGACAAGACCCTCTACCTGGCGGTCGGCGACCAGATCTATGCCGCCCGCACGGCCGTGCCCTGAGACCGCGCCCGCTTTGACAGCCTCTCTGCCCCCGACTACAATCGAGCCGCACCTATTCCCCCAGAGTGGATTCACGCCACCATGAGCCGCTGGCCAGGCAAATTCGTCATCGGGCTGACAGGCAACATCGCCACCGGCAAGAGCGTCGTGCGCAAGATGCTCGAGCACCTGGGTGCGTACGGAATCGATGCGGACGCCCTCAGCCACCGCTCGATCTCCAAAGGTGCGCCGGGCTACGCCGAGGTGGTGCGAACGTTCGGTGAATGGATCCTCGACGACCAGGCCGAGGTCAACCGCCAGGCCCTGGCCAAACTGGTCTTCTCCGATTCAAAACTGCTGGCCAAACTCGAAGCGGTGGTCCACCCTCTGGTGCGCGAGGCGCTCGACCTCTTGGTGCAGCGCTCGCGCGCGCCGGTGGTGGTGATCGAGGCCATCAAGCTGCTCGAATCCGGCTTGGTCGACCTGTGCGATACGGTGTGGGTGACGCACGTTCCCGAGTGGATCCAGCTGGTGCGCCTGCGCGAGAAGCGTGGGATGAGCGAGCAGGCCGCCCGCCAACGCGTAGCCGCCCAGCCGCCGCAGCAAGAAAAGTTGGCCCGCGCCGATGTTGTCATACACAACGATGAGTCTTTCGAGTCGACCTGGAACCAGGTGCAGGCGGCCTGGGCCATGGTGCCGCGGCCGGCGGAGGCCGAAACCCAACCGCGCCCGCGCGGCGAAGCCTCGGTGCGGCGCGGACGCCCGCCGGATGCGGACGAGATTGCCGGCTTCATCAACCTTGTGCGCCGCCCGACGCGCCTGCTGAGCCGGGCCGACATCATGGCGGCCTTCGGTCAGAAGGCTTACTTCCTGCTTGAGCTGAACGGCGAGATCATCGGCCTGATCGGCTGGCAAGTGGACAACCTGGTCACCCGCGCGGACGAGGTGCTGATCCTTCCGGTTGTGACCCCCGAGCAAGGGTTGCAGCTCCTGCTGTATGCCATGGAGCGCGCCTCGGCCGAGCTGCAGAGCGAGGCAGCCCTGGTGTACGTAGACCGCACCTTGGCCCGCAGCCCGGTGTGGCGCGACTCGGGCTACGAAGCCACGGGCCTGGGCCGGCTGAGCATCCGCGCCTGGGAGGAAGCCGCACGCGAATCGTTTGTGCCCGAGGCGCAACTCTTCTTCAAACGGCTGCGTGCGGACCGGGTGATGAGGCCGATATGAAACGCCTGGGCGACTGGCTGCGCCGCCATCCGCGGCTGGTGGCCTGGGTCATCCTGGCGGCGGTGTTGATTGCCGTGGTCGCCTTCGATACGCGCGCGCTCGGCCTGAGGGGCCTGCGGATGGTTCTGCTTGTTGTGGGGGCCCTGGGAGTGTCGGCCGCGGCGGTGTGGATCGTCAGCTGGGATAGGCCGACCAAGTAGGCACGCTGCCGCGGGATGCGGTTCAACAAAGCAACGGGCCAACCTGTACGGGTTGGCCCGTTCTCTTTGCGTGCATAAAGTGACTCAGGCCGAGACCGGCGCCGCAGGTGCAGCGGGCGCCTCGTCATACTGGCGCATGCCGAAGCGCGTGACGACCACGGCACCCAGACCAATGGCGCCGACGATGGCTGAGCCCACCCAGCCGATGCAGGGAATGATGCCGATGACGCCCAGCACCAGTGTCAGGACGAACGTGCCCAGCGCGGCCGAGGCGGCAGGGTGCATCTTCCACTTGAAGACCTCGGCCATGCGCTGCCCCACCTCCGCGCCGATGGCAATCCAACCGAAGACGATTGCGGCCAGGAACAGCATTGCACCCAGCGCCGCGATCGGAATCAGGCATAAGGTTATGGCCAGCAGGATAAGCAGCCCGGGCACCACGATGAAGGTCAGCAATCCCAGCGCGCCGGAGATGGGCGCGTGATGCAGCGAGGCCTGCGCAACGCGCAGCGACTGCGTGGGCCAGAAGATCACTACCAGCACCGCCAGCGCGGCCAGACCCAGGCTGCGCATGAACAGGTTGGCGCCGCTGGCAATGGGCGATGCGTCGAAGCGCCAGTTGAAGGGGGCATTCCAGTTTTGGCCGCCAAAGGGCCAGGTCCCGGTCTGCGGCGCGGTCTGCGGCACCGAGAGCGTGAAGGGCATTTGGAACCCGCCGCCAGAGGTGACCTGACCGGCGACCTGTGATCCTTCGGCGCGGTTGAGCATTGCGCCGAAGGTGCCCACGTCGCGCGTCACCACCGATTTTGGACCCAGGCTGAGGGTGCCACCGACCGCTACGGCATCGCCGTTGACTGTGCCGTCAATGGTTACCGAGCCGCCCACCAGGGCCACATTGCCGTTGACCTGGGCGCCCTCCTCAACGGTCACGCTGCCGCCGATCACCACCAGGTCGCCGTTCAGAGTCTCTCCCTGCGCCAAGATGTAAGTGCCGCCGAAGATGAGCTTGCCATCCTCGGGGCCGTCGGCCAAGGCCAGGCCGGGGAGCATGAGCAGCAACACACACGCGAGCAATGCACTTCGCAAGAAGGTTTTCATTGTCGTACTCCTTGAATCGCATAGCGCGACATCGTGATCAACCAGAGCGAAATGAGTGCCGCAGCACCCACGACAAGCGCAATCCAAAGCCCGGGTGGGACGAGCGCCGCCAGGCTGCGTACTAGCACCAGCCCGACTTCTTGCGCCGCAGCCACCGCGGCGGCGACCCATACCATCACCTGCAGCAGACCGACGGCCGCGTGCGCCGGCGAGAGCAGCGAGCTCAGTGCCTGCCAGCCCAACAGCACGGCGAGCGCCAAGGCGCCGGCCAAAGAAAGGCCCAACACCAGCCAGGCCTGCCAGCGGCGCTGCGCGACCTCGCGCACGGCGAGGGTCGCCTGCCAGCGCTCGGCAAAGCCCGCCTCAGGTGCAAGCAGCGGCGCCGCCTCGAGCCGGCGTTCGGCTTCGGCCCAACCCGTGGCCAGAGCGCGGCAGGCGGAGCACTCGCGAAGATGCGATTCAAGCTTGGCCGCCTCTGTCGGCGAAAGATCGTGAGCAGCAAGCAGCCACTCCTCAAACGGCTGGTGCGGCATCATGTGTCCCTCCTCGAGCAAGGCCGCCGGCCTGGCTCTCGGGCCACACGCCGGCTAACTGGCGGCGTGCGCGATGCAGGCGGCTCTTGACCGCACTGACTGAGAGCGAAAGGGCCTCCCCCATTTCTTCATACGAAAGGTCATACCAATAACGCATGACGATCGCGGCGCGATCGAGCGGGTCGAGCGTTTGCAGCATGTGCGCCACCCGGCGTTCCCGCTCGTGCGCCTCGGCCGAACTTTCCGGGCCGGGCGCCGGGTCTGGCGCATCGTGGTAATCGGGCATCGCCTCCAGCGAGAGAGCCACCAGCCGCTGCCGGCGCAAGTAATCGATGCAGTAGTGGGCGGCGATCGAAAGCAGCCAGGTGGCAAACGGGCGCTGCGGATCGTAGCGCTCGAGGGCCTGGAAAGCCCGCCAGAAGGTCTCCTGGGCCGCGTCTTCAGCCTCGCTGGGGTTGCCCAGCATGCGCCGGCACAGGTTGTAGACCGGCACCTGGTAGGCCTCCACCAACAAGGTGAAGGCCTGCCGGTCGCCCGCCCGCGCTTGTGCGACCCACTCCTGCGGAACGCTCACCGAGCGCATGTTTCGTCTCGCCGCATCTCGTCAACTGCAACCCGCTTGACGCCGCGACCATGCATCGCGCGCGCCTACCGGGTCTCAAGGATGAGCTGACCCACACCCATGTCCACGTTCAGTTCAAGCTCTATGCCATCGCCGACAACATTGTAGAAGTTCCCGCTGCCAATCCAGGCACCGGAGGAAGACACCTCGCGCAACCCGCCGCCTAGCGATAGCCGCGCATTGGCATTGGCAGGCACGATTAGGCGCACCGTGCTCACGCCGGAGCGAATAGATACCGTGGTCGGCTCGCTCGCCTCGCCTGTGAAATCCAGCGTGTAGGTACCCGCGCCCGAAACGAACGTGATCTGCTTGGCGCGCGCATAGCCTAGCCCGCGCAACTCAACCGTCGAGGCTCCGGTGCGGTAGACCAGTTCTTCCATGCGTTGCGGGTTAGGGCTGGAGAATACCACCTGCGACTCGCTCGCGCCATCGAGCACCTCCAGGCTGCGCAGCGGGACCCCGGAAAGATCGAGCGTGCCCCGGTATGCGCCCGCGTTGACATGCAGGTCAAGCGGATGCGCCCCCAGACGCACCTCCCACTCATTTACCACGGAACTGCCGGTGGGCGTTGTGTAGCCCTCGGGCGCTTCCTGGCGAATGTCGATCTGGTTGGCCGAGCGGTCGACGACTAGTTTCCAGGAGGGGACGTTACAGCGCACGCTTCCTTCGACCAGATTCTGCGCTCCGCCGCGCACGTCCAGACTCCCGGCACCCATCGATAGCGTGAGCGCCACAGGATCACTGCCCGCCGGCAGTGGTTCGTCGATCGAGTAGGTTTGGGTGGGCCCAAGTTCGAGTTCTCGCATGGTGGGGAGGTTGACGGTGACCCCCGAGCAGCCTATGGCGAGGATGGTCAAAGCAGCCGTCAGGAAGAGAAAGGGCTTCATGGTGACCTCCGGATACAGAACGAAGCTCCGTGGGTTTCCGCGTCGAGCACGCCCGGCGGGAGCTTCTACCCAATATACGGCACACGGGCCGGCCGGGTTGCGCAGCCCAAAAAGACCAGCGCCGGGGCTCGGCGCTGGTCTTTTTAGCTGGAAATCCTTAGTGGGCGAGAGGCGCGTGACGCGTGTGGGCCTACGCCTCGCCGCCCGTGGGTTCGACGGGTGGAGGTTCCTCGGCAGGAGGAAGTGTCTCAGCAGGTGGAGGCGGCTCAGCGAGCGGAGGTGCCTCACTCTCCTCGGTCGACATGTCGCGCATGGCGGCTTCCCAGTCCATATCCGCGTAGTCGGCCGATTGCACACGCTTCAGGCTGAGCCCGATTCGCCGCGCTTGCGGGTCGACCTTGACCACCCGCAGGGTGAGCGTCTGGCCTTCCTGCAATACCTCGCGCGGATGCTCGATGCGCGTCTCCGACAACTCGGTGATGTGGATCAGGCCCTCGACCTCGTCGTGGCCTTCCAGGCGCGCAAAGGCGCCGAATTTCGCCAGCTTGGTGACCGTGGCGGTGACCAGTTGCCCTTCGTGCAGCGCGCTGAGCACTTCCGCCCACGGATCTTGCGCCAGAGCTTTCATCGACAAGCTGATGCGTTTGCGCTCGCGTTCGATCCCAAGCACGCGCACGCGCACCTTCTGCCCGACCTTGAGCACCTCCGAGGGGTGGTTGATGCGTTTCCAGGAAATCTCCGACAGGTGTACCAGCCCGTCCGCGCCCCCTAGATCGACAAAGGCACCGAAACTGGCCAGGCTGATGACGTGCCCCATATATTCTTCGCCCTCGTGCAGTTCGTTGAGCAGGCGTTCCTTCTGGCTCTCGCGGGCCTCCTTGGCGGCGGCGCGCTCGGAAAGGATCAGGCGATTGCGGCTGCGATCCACCTCGATCACCTTGACGTGGATCGGCTCGCCGACCATCTTGCTCCACTTCTGCTCAGGGGTTTCCCCTTCGCTGCGGTGGCGCCGGCTCAGGCTGAATTGCGAGGCGGGGACAAACCCGCGCAAGTTGCCTACCTTGACGATCAGACCGCCCTTATTGAAGCCATCCACCCGGCCGCCATAGACCGTCTGGCTGGCCATCAGTTGTTCCACCTGATGCCAGTCGGTCTCTTCCTGGGCGCGCGCCAGCGACAGCAACACGTTGCCGGCGTGGTCCTCCGGGTTGATCACGTAGACGGTGATTTCCTGGCCCTCGTGGAGCTGGCCGCGCGCGACGGCATCCAGCTTCTCGAGCTCCTTGGCCGGGATCACGCCCTCCGACTTGGTGCCGATCGAAACCAGCACTTCGTTGGCCGTGATGCGGGCAATGACGCCCTTGCGGATATCGCCTCGTTTAGGCTGGTCTGCGCTTTCCGACTGCTGAAGCAGATCGCCCATCGAGCTATCGGGTCGAGCTGGAGGGGTGGGGTTCTCTTCCGGGCTCGACGGTGCGGGTTGGCTCGACATGAACTTCACTTACTCCAGGTTCCGAGATGTTTGCATTATACGGGCGAACGACATTCCCCGCAACCGAAGGCCTAATGAGGGGCAGCAGAATGGGTACGAGGCCGCCGAAGGGGGGTGCGACCAGCCCCCTTGGCGTGGCGGGATAGGCGGTCGGGCCGGGGGTATGGCTCTCTCCTCGAAGCGGCCTCCCCCCCGCGGTTCATGGGTGGGCCGGCGTTCTGCGGGAGGGGAGACCCAGTCCAGCGCGTTATAATTCGAGGTGGAGTCCCGGCATGCCACAAATCTTCCCCTTCACGGCCATCGTCGGCCAAGAGCGTATGAAACGTGCGCTCCTGCTCAATGCGGTCAACCCGCGCATCGGCGGGGTGTTGATCCGCGGCGAGCGCGGTACGGCCAAGTCGACCGCCGCGCGTGCCCTGGCAGCGCTGCTGCCTGAGGTGCGCGTGGTGCGCAACTGCCGCTTCGGCTGCGACCCCGACCGGCCGACCACCTGGTGCACCGAGTGCCGTGAGCGCGAGCATGCCAACGGGCCGCTGCCCTATGACATGCGCCGCACCTCCTTCGTCAACCTGCCGGTCTCCGCCACCGAGGACCGGGTGGTCGGCACGCTGGATATCGAGCGGGCCATCCAGAAGGGGGAGCGCTACTTCGAGCCCGGCGTGCTGGCCTCGGCTAACCGCGGCATGCTGTACATCGACGAGGTCAACCTGCTCGATGATCACGTGGTCGATATCCTCCTGGATTCGGCGGCCATGGGCATGAACATCGTCGAGCGCGAGGGGATCTCGTTCACCCATCCGGCGCGGTTCATCCTGGTGGGCACCATGAACCCGGAGGAGGGCGACCTGCGCCCGCAGCTTCTGGACCGCTTTGCCCTGTGCGTCGAAGTGCACGGCATCATCGACGCACGCGACCGGGTGGCCATCATGGAACGCAACCTGTCCTTCGAGGGTTCGCCCGAGGATTTCCGTGCCGAATGGCTCGCCAAAGAGAATGAGCTCTCGGCCGAGATCGAGCGCGCGCGCGAGCTCGTCGAGCACGTTGCCTACTCCAGTCGCGACCTGCTTTCCATCGCCGGCCTGACCGCCTCGCTGCAGGTGGACGGGCACCGCGCAGACCTGGTCATCCTCAAGGCTGCCCGCGCCCAGGCGGCTCTCCATGGCCGCAAGGCCATCTCCGACCACGACATCGCCGTGGCGGCTGAGCTGGCCCTGCCTCACCGCATGAAGAAGGGCCCCTTGCAGCAGAGCGAGATGAGCCTTTACAACCTTGAGGAGCGCATCGACCAAATCCACGCGGATATGCAGTCGCAGGAGGAGGCCGAACCGCGCCCGAGCGAAGACCAGCCGGCCTCAACGGTCGTAAAAAAAAAGATGAGCTGAACGCCCCGCTCAAAGAAGCCCAGCCACAGGTCGCACCGAGCGAGCCCGGCCTCCAGCCTCCGGTCGAATCGGAGGAACGCCCGTGGTGGGAGGGTGGCCAGAAGGTGAAGATGGGCTCGGCCTTTGCGCCGCGCCGTCTGGCCACGCCGCTCGACCGTCTCACCCGGCGCCAGGCCGGGCGTCGGTCGCGCACGCACACCAGCCAGAAACGCGGACGCTATGTCCAGGCGCGGCCCACGCCCGGCAAGGCGGTCGATCTCGCCATCGACGCCACCCTGCGCGCCGCGGCGCCGTTCCAGGTGGAGCGCCACGAAGAGCGCGAGAAGGTCGCCTTTGCGGTACATCCCTCCGACTTCCACCGCAAGGTCCGCGTCCGCCGCGCCGCCAACTTGATTCTCTTCGTCGTGGACGCCTCCTGGTCGATGGCAGTCGCCGAGCGTATGTCCGCCACCAAGGGTGCCATTCTCTCGCTGCTGACCGACGCCTACCAGCGGCGTGACCGGGTAGGCCTGGTGGTGTTCCAGAAGGATCGCGCCCACTTGGTGCTGCCGCCAACCCACTCCACGCACTTGGCCACGCGGGCGCTGGCGGATATCCCGGTGGGAGGCAAGACGCCGCTCTCGGCTGGGCTGGCACTGGCGCTCAAGGTCTTCCGTCAGGAAAAAGTGGTGCATCCGGAAGTGATGCCGCTGATGATCCTGCTCACCGACGGCGCGGCCAATGTCTCGCTCGGCACACTGCCGCCGCTGGAGGAAGCTCACCGCTTCGCCGACGAGCTGCGCGAGGCGCGCATCCGCAGTGTGGTGGTCAACATGGAGCACGCCGCCTTCGATCAGGGCCTGGCCCGCGCGCTGGCCGAGCACCTCAAAGGGCCGTGCTACACGCTGCAGGAGCTGCGCGCCGAGGCCCTGTACGAGACCGTGCGCGGCGAATTGGACCAGGCCGGGTGAGCGGCGGTTCCCCGAGCAGCCCTGCTTTTGTTGAAAGATCCGGATGAGCCCCAACTCCTTGAGAAGCCTCGCCAACCCGCGTGCCGACCGGCCCAGCATCCCGGTTTCGTACGGAATCCAGCCTGCGCCCTCGGGCGAGGGCACCCTTCCGTGGAGTTTTGTTGGCGAGCGAATGCAGGCCGCACGCAACTATTGGGTCGTGTCGAGCAGCCGCGAGGGACGGCCGCACGCCGTGCCGGTATGGGGCATCTGGGCGGAGGGGACCTTCTTCTTCGCCACGGATGCCGCGTCACGCAAGGCGCGCAACCTGCATCTGAACCCACAGGTCGTCGTGCATCTTGAAAGCGGCGACGAGGTGGTAATCCTCGAGGGGCGAGTGGAGGTGGTGGACGACAAAAGCTTGCAGGCGCGCCTCGACGCCATCTACTTTGCCAAGTATGCGTTCCATATGGAAGGCGGACCGATATACCGGGTGCAGGTGGACAAGGCTCTGGCCTGGCGCGAACGCGATTTCCCCTCCAGCGCTACTCGTTTCCGGATGCAAGGCTAAACGCGCAAGCTGCATACACCCTCGCGGGCACATGCGGCGCGGTTTCCATAAATTGGTAACATGCACGCATACCGCGCGTGTTCAGGCATGCGTACGGCATGCTATGCCCTCTGGCGGTAGACCCATGTGACGCGAGGGACACCCTTGCGAGTGAGGCAGCAAACAACGGCCGAAGAGCGGCCGTTGTTTGGTAATTGTGTCTAGAGCAGCGGATCGCGCTAGGCTCGTAACCGCTCGCCCTTTGGGTCGTGCAACACATCGGCGGCCACCTGCGCCGCCACGCGTTGGCCGAAGATTTCAACGTGCAGCGCGGTGCCGGGCGCGCAGAGCGACAGCGGCAGATATGCGTAAGCAATGTTCTTTTTCACCGTGAAGCCGTAGCCGGCACTGCGCAGGCGGCCCACGACCTTGTCGCCGGAGAGCACAGCCTCGCCGCCGTAGATGGTGAGATAGTCCTCGCCCCCGATGGTCAGTGTGCACAGCTTCTGGGTGAGGCCCTTCTCCTTGATCTTGGCCAGTGCCTCGCGGCCGACGAACTCCCCCTTGCCCGGGCGTACGCAGAAGCCCAGCCCGGCCTCGTACGGATTCTCGAGCATGGTGACGTCCATGCTGTAGTAGCGGTAACCCTTCTCCAGTCGCAGCGAATCGAGAACCTTGTAGCCGCCCGGCTCGATGCCAAAGGCCGTGCCGGCAGCCATCAACGCATCCCACACCTGCACGGCCTGCGCGGCCTCAACGTACAACTCCCAGCCCAGCTCGCCGACGTAGGTCATACGCTGCGCCAACACCTTGGCCCCGCGGATGTCGATCGTGCGGGCCATCATGTAGGGCAACGCCTCATTCGACACGTCGCTGGAGGTGACGGCGCGCAGCACCTCGCGCGCTTTGGGGCCCCACATCCCGATGACGGCGTAGTCCTCGGTCACATCACGAATTTCCACCGGCGGGTCGCCCGGCCGCAGGCCGAGGCGCAGGTGGCCCAGGTCGTTGCCGATGAAGCCGGAGCCCGTCACCACTCGGAAGAGATCCTTGCCCAGGCGAGTGATGGTGACATCGCCCTCCACGCCGCCGCGGGAATTGAGGAACTGGGTGTAGACGGCGCGCCCCTCGGGCACATCCATCTGGCTGTCCGTCAGGCTCTGCAACAGCGGTAGCGCGCCCGGGCCGCGCACTTCGATCTTTCCGAAGGACGACATATCGAAGAGGCCTACCCGTTCGCGCACGGCGCGGTGCTCTTCGGCAACGCGATCGAAGTACGGCGGGCGCTTCCAGCCCCACTCGCGCTGATCGGCGCCCATGCGCCGCCAAGCCTTGCCCGGTTGGCAGTAGTTGACGCGTTCCCAGCCGAACTTCTCGCCGAAGGCCGCGCCCAGTTCCTGCATGCGGTGGTGCAATGGGCTCAAGCGATGCGGGCGGGCCCACTCGTTCTCGTCATTGGGGAAGCGCAGCAGGTAGTAGTACTTCACGCCTTCGCGCGTGCGCTCGGCGGCGTACCACGGATCGGCATAGTAGCGGCCGAAGCGCCAAGCGTGGAAGGAGAAGATATCCAGCGAGGGTTCGCCCTCGATGATCCACTCGGCCAACACCTTGCCCATGCCGCCCGCGCCGCCGTAACCCTGCAGCGAGAGCCCGTTGGCGCACCAGAAGCCGCGCACACCGGGCATCGGCCCGAGCATCGGCCGGCTGTCGGGGGTGTAAGCCCCCGGATGACAGGTCAGGCCCTTGATCTCGGCCTTCTCCAGCACCGGGATGCGCCGAATGACGCCCTCCAGTAACGGCTCGAAGCGGTCGAAATCGGGCGGCAGGGTCGCCCCGCTGTGATCCCACGGCGGACCATCAATCCATCGCGGTGAGGGATTGAGTTCGTAACCGCCCACGACCAGCCCACCGGCCTCCTCGCGCAGGTAGACCAGGTTATCTGGATCGCGCACACAAGGCGTGTCGTGGGGGAATTCCTTGCCCGGCACGGCCTTGAGCGTGATGTGCTGGTGATCGACCGGAGTCGTAGGAATATTCAGGCCAGCCAGGGCCGCCACCCGCGGCCCCCACATCCCGGCGGCGTTGACCACAGTTTCGGTGCGGATGGGGCCCTTGTCGGTGATGACCCGCGTCACTTCGCCCTTCGGACCAAGCTCGATGCCGGTGACGCGCGTGTTGGTGTAAACCGTGACGCCCAACTCGCGCGCGCGGCGCGCCAGGTCGGTGGTGGTGAGATAGGGGTCGAGATGCCCGTCGCGCGGCAGGTAGATCGCACCGTACAGGCTCTCTTTGGAGAGCGCTGGGAAGTGCTTGACCGTTTCGTCGGGCGAGGTCACTTCCACCTCCAGCCCGATCGCGCGCGCCTGACTTACATTGCGCAGCAGCTCTTTGAATTGCGGCTCGCTGGAAGCCACGCGCAGGCTGCCGACGTGTTTGACCATCCCGAACCCACTGAACAGATCGATGCTGTACTTGCGGATCTGCATCAGCGTGGGTGAGGTGTGGAATTGAGTCACGAGCCCGGCGGCCCAACCCGATTCGCCGCTGGCAATCTCGCCCTTCTCGACCAGCACCACGTCCTTCCAGCCCAGTTTGGCCAGATGGTACGCGACGCTGACCCCCATAATGCCGCCGCCGATGACGACGGCTCGCGCTTGCTCCTTCACGCAAACCTCCTATCGCGATGTAACAGTGATGTCGGACGCCGCCGCAGGCGCCGTCGGGCGCGCGGCGACGAAAGCGACTCGCAGAATGAATGAATAAGTCCGACCAACCAGGGCGGGGGCGCATGCGCCCCCGCCCTGAATGCACGCTGCACTTTACTCGGGCGGGATCTCCTTGAAGGCGAAGTCGACGTTGATGCCGCGTCGCTTCTGGGCTGCCTTGGCCGCAAAGTACCAGACGGCCGAGAGCAGGACGATCCCGATGGCGATGATCTGCGCCCACAAGTTGCGCGGGAACTCGGCGAAGTTCCAGTTGCCGAGGACTCCCAATTGGGGCGCGAACAGGAAGGCGAACACCATGGCGAAGCCGAACACCGCACCGATGCCGCCCAGGATGGTGACCCACGGAACGCTGCCCAGTTTGTATTTGGCCCCGGGCGAGGCGTCGTAGACTTCCTTGGCCCGGAAGGGCAGTAGCGCCCCGGCCAAAGAGCTGGCCGCGAACACGTAGCCGCAGGCGAACGTCACGCCCAGGGTCAGGCCGATCCATCCGCCCACCAGGTTGTAGGCCAAGATGACCGGGATGCTGGCCAGGAAGTAAGCTAGGTGAGCATTGACGGGCGTGTGGAAACGCTCGTTGACCTTGCTGAACCACTCGGGCAGCAGCCGGTCGAGCGACATGGCCACCATGATGCGTGTGACCCCGATGTAGCAGTTGTTGACGATCTGGAACGAGTTGAGGATGTAGCCGAAGGCGATAAGGATCACTACCAGCGGGCTGGCGGTGAGGGCGATGGCCAGGATGTTGGGCCACAGGTTGAACCCCGCGATGTTGGCTTCGGGGATGAGCGACCAGTAGCCGGCGCCGGCGATATAAACGAACTCGGTGCCGCCCACGCGCTCGAAGGCCCAGCCCAACAGGGCCAGCAGGATGCCGGTGACGATCAGCGAGCCCACCAGGATGAATACCTGGTTCTTGAAGGAGCGCGCTTCCTTGATTTCACCGTTCTGCTCGGCGGAGTAGGTGGCCCACTGCACGCTCGTCCAGGCGATAGGCGCCACGAGCAGGGTTGCCAGCAGGCTGAAGGGCGGATTGAGATTGATCCCCGCTGCGACGACGGCATCCTTGGCGGTTTGGTAGAAGTTCTCCACCCCGCCGGAGGCGACGGCGAACGCATTCAGACGTGAGATGAATTCCGAGGCCGGCGTGGTGAAGAGCACGATCAGCGTCGTGGCAAAGGCGATCAGAATGCCGTAGAACATCACGTACTGGACCTTGACGTAGTTCTTGAAGCCGCTCACCAGCAGCACCATCGACAGGAATGCATTCAGGATGCTGGTGATGATGATCCCGTAAGCCGAGGTGAACCACACACCGACGGCCGAGAGCGCCGTACTGCCGAGTGTGGCACCTAGCCCGAGGAAGAGCGGGGCAAAGCCGAGGTACGCAAGCAGCCAGCCCGAGAGCGCCACCCACTGCAGGATCCAGATGACGAAGCCCGACATCAGCAGGGTGAAGCCCCAGAATCCGCCGAAGGCGCGGCTCTGGAAGACGTAGTCGCCACCCGAGCGGGGCAGGGCGGTCGAAAGCCACACGTAGGCAAACGCGATCGGGATTTCTAAAAGTGTGGCTAGCAGGATGCCCCACACCATTTTGCCGCCGGGTAGCGCCCCGGGCGCCCATAGGTAGGTCCAGGGGAAGATCAAGCCCATCGTAAGGATGTTATAGATGAACGCCGAGTACGGAGACATCACCCGTACCAAGCCGGACGCCTTGCGAGTAAAGACCTCTGGGGTGCTCGCAGCTATCGCCATTGCATTCCCTCCCACAAGAGTAAAGGGTCGACGATCCGAGGGTACGCAGAGATGAATGTCGAGCTGGGGTAACACCTCCTCCTCTGGCGCTACCTGGGCTTCCTAGCCGGAGGTCATCTGGTAGCTTTCGACCTTCCCGTCAACGAGGTTGGCCAGAACCCCCCGCAACAACCCCTCGCCATATTCGCTGCCCGGGTTGACGCACACCGTGCGGCCGATTTTGGCCACGCCGGCCGATTCGTGAATGTGGCCGTGCAACCCCAGCATGGGCTGGTACTTCTCGATCGCGGCGCGTACCGAATGGCTGCCCGCCCCGTGCATCACCACCTGCCCGGCCTTGACGATTTGTGCCGGCGGGTCGGTCGTCCAATCCAGCATGGGGCACGTGTCGAGCGTGGAATCCACCGGCGGATCGTGAAAGTTGAAGATGCTGCAATTGCGGTCGGGCACCTGGGCCACCATCTTTTCTATGACTTCGGCCAGAGCTTCGTCGGGCATCTCGCGCGGTGTCTTCCAAGGGGTCGGTGTACTCTGGCCGATGCTGACCATAATATGCACGTCGTCGATGGGCACGGCGAGGCCCTCGCAGGCCACCACCGCCTCGCTCCCGGCGCGATGCAGCACGGCCAGCGCGTCGGGGTAGTCATCATTGCCGCCGGTGATGTAGCAGCGAATGCCGGTGCCGCGCAGGCGCGTCTCGGCCAGGTCCACCCAGGCCTCCAACCGCTGACGGGCGAGCTGGTGGAAGAGCCGGTCGACGGCGCCCTTATCGGCCTGCAGCGCCTTGAACTCGTCGGCCTCCATCAGTTGGCTGTAAAAGCCGAGCGTGCCGATTCGTTCCTGAAGCGCGGCGAGTGCCGAATCGCCCTCCAGGTGCTCGAGCGTTCCCTGCAGTGTGGCGCGGTACTTGCCCGGGCCCTCGCGGATGATGGGGATCATCATCTTGCCGGTGATATCTCCACCCATGACCAGCACGTTGGCTTGGTAGAACTTGCCGGCATTGATGAATTTGCGGTAGGTACGCTCCGAGCCGTGAACGTCGGTGGCGAAGAACAGACGTGTAGACTTCTTAGCTGTCTTGGAGAACAACGGCATTTGGCTTCTCCTGCTCGGCGCGCAACTTCAGGAATCCTTCCGGCTCAAACTCGCGGCTGGCCACGACCACCTCGACTGAACGGCCTTCGAGTTGGGAACGGGCGTCGTCGCTGAGATTCTCGTCGGTGACCAGGACCTGGATCTGATCAATCTTCGCCATTTCGAAATTGGAGACCACACCCCACTTGGAGTGATCCGCCACAACCACTGCCAGGCCTCGTGTGCGCTCGATCATCACGGTTGCGATCTCAGCCTCGGCGCTGGAAGGGGTGGTGATGTTGTATTTGAGGCTGATGCCGTCGACGCCGACGAAGCACTTCTTGGCGTACACCTGCTTGAGCATGTCAATGGCGAAGCGTCCGGCCACCGAGTTGGACCGCGGGCGCAATGTGCCGCCCAGCAGGATGACCTCGAAGGGCGCATCGCGCGCTTCGAGGGCGGCGGTGACATTGCTAGTGAGCAGGGTGAGGTTGGGCAGGTCGGTGCGTGAGCGCAGGTTGCGCAGCACCTCGGTGGTCGTGGTGCCGCTGTTGAGGAAGACCGTGTCGCCGTCCTCGACCAGCATCGCCGCAGCGCGCCCGATGGCGCGTTTCTCTTCCGGGTGGGCCTGGGCACTGTGGGCGTAGGCCGGCTCCTTGGGCAGGCGTTGGCTGAGAATCGCTCCACCATGGGTTCGTTCGACGATCCCTTGCATCTCGAGATATTCGAGGTCGCGGCGGATGGTGGCTTCGGAGGCTTTGAGCAAGTCGCTGAGGGTGGAACTGCGGGCGATCTGGTGGATTTCGAGATATTCCCGGATCAAACGGCGCCGCTGAGCCGGGATGAGCGTTTGCTCGACGTCCGACACATCGCACCTCATGGGAGCCTCGCCACGAACTGGCGGGCATTCGCCGAGCCGGTCTCGAGATGGGAGGCTTTGTTGGTGGCTGACTCGCTCGCGTTGATCAATTATGCAGGATATCGTCGCCTATGTCAACCAGAACGTGCATCCCTACGCAATAGTTGACGCAGACTAAGCCCGATAGGTGACGTTTATTGAGCTTGACTGTTTGGTTTTGCACCAATCTGCCCGGTGGTGTATAATCCCCCCAACGGCGAATCCTCCGAACCACTCACAACGGAACAAGTGCCCAATGCCAGAAACTTCGATCGGGATGGCTCCACAGGGTCAGGCGGAGCGAGCGAAGTTCGAGCAGGAACTGCAGCGCATCGTGGCCGCCGGAGACGCAGCCCACCTTACCCTGCGCGTGCTGGGAGCCTTGGCCTTCCGCACCCACTGCCCGCAATTCGGCTACCTGCAGGAAAAGATGGGGCGCTCCTACACCGACATCGACTTCGCCGCTTACGCCCGCGATTCCAAAGGCATCCGCGCCCTAATGGCCGGCCTGGGCTACGCCGAAGACAAGGAAGTATTCGTCGTGTCGGAAGGCAGCCGGGCAATTTTCGAAAACCCGCAATCGCACATCCACGTGGATGTCTTCTATGAGAAGCTCGACTTCTGCCACGTCATCCCCTGGAACGGCCGCCTGGAGATCGATTCACCAACCATCCCGCTGGCCGAGATGCTGCTGGAGAAGACCCAGATCGTTCAAATCAACGAGAAGGACGTGATCGACATGATCATGCTCTTCCTCGAACACGGCCTGGGCGAGGACGATCGCGAAATCATCAACATCAAGCGCATCGCCAGGCTGTGTGCCGAAGACTGGGGATTGTGGCGCACGGTCTCGATGAACCTGGAGAAGATCGACAAGCTGGCCCAGAACTACGACACACTCAATAGCGAACACAAAGCACGAGTCTCAAGCCAGGTGGGGGAGGCATTGCGCCTGATGGAGGCCGAACCCAAGTCGATGGCCTGGCGCCTGCGCGCCCGCGTGGGCGACCGGGTCAAGTGGTACAAGGACGTGGACGAGGTCAAGTAGCCCCGGCCGGATCTACGGCGGCGGCGAGGAG
Source organism: Anaerolineales bacterium (assembly GCA_035288225.1). Lineage (GTDB taxonomy): Bacteria > Chloroflexota > Anaerolineae > Anaerolineales > RBG-16-64-43 > RBG-16-64-43. Next base: position 36,568 of record DATEAT010000031.1, read on the forward strand.
GCACCATGGCGCAATTGGTCAAAGACCTGATGCACCCCGGGATAATCACCTGCCAGGCCGACATGACCCTGGGACGGGTGGCGGAGGTGCTCATCGAGCAACACCTGCATGCCTTGGTGGTGGCCGATCGAGACGGCCGCCTGCTGGGCGTGCTCTCCGACTTCGACCTGATGGCCGCCGAATGGCTCTCCAGCGACGCCAAGAGCCTGGAGGCCATGCGCACCATGACCGCCGGCGAGCTGATGACCACTCCGCTGGATTCGGTGGAGGCCGGCTTGCCGGCCTGCGACGCCGCCCAGAAGATGCGTGCCGGAGGCACGAGCCGCCTGATCGTGATGGAGCGCGGCAAGCCTGTGGGCATCATTTCGACATCCGATATCGTGGCCGGCATGATGCGTGCACGTCCGCTCGCCCGCAAGAACGTGGCCGACGTTATGTCGCGCGCCATCCTGGTGTGCCGGGAGGAAACCCCGCTGTGCTCGGTGGCGCGGGCTATGACCGATGCCCAGTACCGCTCGGTGCTGGTCGTGGATGCCATGGGCCGGCCGCTGGGTGTGGTCAGCGGTTTCGACATGCTTGCCTACTGCGGCGAAGACGGCTGCGCCGAGGCGACCGCCGGGCAGGCCATGCATGAAATGCTCACCATCCGTCCGGACGCCTCGCTGCGCGAGGCCGCCGACATGATGATCCAGCATCATCACCACCGCCTGGTGGTGGTCGACCCAGAGGAAAACGAGGCCATGCCGGTGGGAATGATCTCCACCTTCGACATCGTTTTCGAAATGGCACATCCCTCCTCCGTTTGGCAGGAGTAGACCTGGAGCGCTCCACGTACTGCCCATGACGCAGCCCATCGACGACATCCTCTCTCGCATACCGGCCTGGGCCGCAGCCTCCGACGTGCGCGTGACACCGCTGGGAGGCGGCATCACCAACACCAACTACCGTGTGGATGTAGGCAACGAGTCCTTTGTGGTGCGCGTCGGCGGCGCCAACACCGAGCTCCTGGGCATTGACCGTGAGCACGAGCGGGCGATCAACCAGGCCGCAGCCTTGGTGGGTGTGGCGCCCGAAGTGGTCGACTTCCTGCGCCCCGAGGGCTACCTAGTAACGCGCTTCATTCATGGCCGGCCGATCCCACCCGATGAAATGCGCCGGCCCGAGCGCATCCGCCAAGTGGCGCACGCGTTGCATACCATCCATGCCCTACCGCCCATCCCGGGCGCGTTTTCCCCCTTTCGCGTGGTCGAGACCTATGCCGACCTGGCCCGAGCCCATCAGGTGGATTTGCCGCGTGAATACGGCCCCTTATTGGAAACCGCCCACACGATTGAGCGGGCATTCAACCGCCGGCCGTTCACCCCGCGCCCGTGCCATAACGACCTGCTCAATGGCAACTTCCTCGACGATGGACAGTTGCGCATCTTAGATTGGGAATATGGCGGCATGGGCGATGTATTTTTCGACCTGGCCAACTTCTCAGCTCATCACGCTTTCGCCGACGAGCATGATCAACAGCTGCTCGCAGCCTATTTTGGACAGACCCACCCGCAGGAGTTAGCCCGCCTGCGGCTGATGAAAGCCATGTCCGATTTCCGCGAAGCGATGTGGGCCGTCCTGCAAATCGGCATTTCTAAGCTCGATTTCGATTTTCGCGATTATGCACAACAGCACTTTGCCAAAATCCAATCACGAATGGCAGATGCACGCTGGAAAGATTGGCTTAAGGAGGTCACGTATGCCAGCTAGTCTCCCCTCACACGCTCAGGTGGTGATCATCGGCGGGGGCGTGGGCGGCGCCAGCATTGCCTACCATCTCACCCTGATGGGCTGGAAAGACGTGGTCATTGTCGAACGCGGCGAGTTGACTTGCGGCTCCACCTGGCATTCGGCGGGGCTGGTCGGGCAACTGCGCTCCGATTTCAACCTGACCCGCATGATGAAGTACAGCACCGACCTGTACCGGCGCCTGAAGGAAGAAACCGGTCAGGACACAGGCTGGCGAGAGGTGGGCGGCTTGCGTCTGGCTTCATCGCCGCAGCGGATGGAAGAGCTCAAGCGGCAAGTGGGCTATGCCCGATCGTTCGGCATGCCGCTCGAACTGATTAGCACTGCGGAAGCTAAGAAACTGTTCCCCCTTATGAATGCCGAGGGTGTGCTCGGCGCGGTGCTTACCCCCACCGATGGATCGATCGACCCGAGCATGCTCACCACCGCCCTGGCGGCCGGCGCCAAAGCGCGCGGGGCGCGCATCTTCACCGATACCACCGTCACCGCCATCAAGACCAAGAACGGCCAGGTGGATGAAGTAGTGACCAGCCGCGGGACGATCCAGTGCGAGGTGGTGGTCAATGCCGCCGGACAGTGGGGCAACGACATCGCCCGCATGGTCGGGCTGCGGCTGCCGATCATCCCCTTCGCGCACCTGTACCTCATCACCAAGCCGGTGGAGGGCCTCGACCACAACGTGCCCACCATGCGCGACCCGGACCTGCTGGTCTACTGGCGCGAAGAAGTGGGCGGCTTCATCACCGGCGGCTACGAACGCAACCCGGCGCCCTTCGGTCTGGACGGCATTCCAGAGGATTTCAAGTACAAACTGCTCCCGCCGGATTGGGAACGCTTCACCCAGCTGATGGAGAACTCGATCAAGCGCGTTCCGGTGGTGGAGAAAGCCGAGATCATCCAATTGCTCAACGGCCCGGAGGGCTTCACCCCCGACGGCGAGTTCCTGCTCGGGCCGACCTCGGTGCGCGGGTTCTGGGTGGCGTGCGCCTTCTGCGCCCACGGCTTGGCCGGCGCGGGTGGCATCGGCAAGGCCATGGCCGAGTGGATCATCCAGGGCACGCCGGAATGGGATTGCTGGCGGCTCGACGTGCGCCGCTTTGGACCGCACTACGTGGGTCAGCAGTTCACCCTCAATCGCACCATTGAGAGCAACTCGCGCTACTACGACATTCATCTTCCCGGCGAGGAGCGCCAGAGCGAACGCAATTTCCGCCTTGGCCCGGCCTACGCCCGCGAGAAGGATCTGGGCGCGTTCTTCGGGGAGAAGTTCGGCTGGGAACGCCCCAACTGGTACACCCCCTATGAAGAGAAGGCCGCCCACGGATACAAGCCGCGCGGCTGGGCTGGCATTCACTGGTCGCCGGCCATCGGCTACGAACACCTGCAGGTACGTGCCCACGCCGGTCTGTTCGATGAAAGCTCGTTCTCCAAGATCGAGGTGCGCGGGCCCGGGGCGCTCAAGCTGCTGCAGCACTTGTGTGCCAACGATATCGACAAGCCGGTGGGCAGCTGCATCTACACGTCGATGCTCAACCAGCGCGGCGGTATTGAGTGCGACTTCACGGTGACGCGTTTAGCGGAGGAGCGCTTCATCATCATTACCGGCACGGCCTTCGGAGTGCACGACCTGAACTGGATCCAGCTGCGCATGCCCACCGACGGCTCGGTGAGTGCGGAAGATGTCACCGGATCCTTCGGCTGCCTCGGTCTGTGGGGCCCCAAGGCGCGCACCATCCTGCAGAAGATTACCAAGGACGATATCTCCAACGCAGGTTTCCCCTACATGACGGCCAAGCGCATCATCGCCGGCAACGTGCCGGTGATCGCCATGCGCGTGACCTACGTGGGCGAGCTGGGTTGGGAGTTCTACTTCTCGATGGAGTACGGTGCACGGCTGTGGGATGCGATCTGGGCTGCCGGCGAAGCGGAGGGCCTGGTGGCGGCGGGTTACAAGGCCATCGACACGCTGCGCCTGGAGAAGGGCTACCGCTACTGGAGTGCCGACATGAACCCCGACTACACACCGTACGAAGCGGGAACGGGGGCCTTCGTGCGCCTCGAGAAGAGTGACTTCATCGGGCGCGAGGCGCTGCTCAAGCTTAAGAAGGCGGGCGTCCAGCAGAAGCTGTGCTGCATGACGCTGGCGGACAAGACGGCCATCGCCCTGGGCAACGAACCCATCTTCAAGGACGGCAAGGTCATCGGCTGGATCACCTCCGGCGGATATGGCTACAGCGTGGGCAAAAGCATTGCCTACGGCTACCTGCCCATCGATGCCGCCAAGCCGGGCGCGCAATACGAGACCGAACTGTTCGGCGAGCGCATCCAACTGACGGTTGAGAAGGACCCACTGTTCGACCCGAAGGGCGAGCGCATCAAGTGCTAGTGGGACGAAAGACCGGAGGCGCGGTGTGTGCTCCTCCGGTCTTGCTCGCGCGTGTGGGACCCTGTTGTTGGCGGAAAACGCCGCGATATACTTGTGTAGACGTTCACATGCACAAATTGGAGTGCGGAAGTATGCTTTGGGGGCATGCCCTGATCACCCCATGCGCCGCACTCTGCGACCCCGACCGACGACGACCCACGGCGCGCACGAGGCGTACCCAGGCCTGTGCCGCCGTTCCTATTCCGACATCGGCGCGCCCCCACTGTGCGCCTGAAAACGATTGGCTGCAGGGCACAGCCAGTCCCCATGATGAGTCGTTTCGCCGCTCCTTCGCCTCAGCGGCGGGATGAGATAGGAGGTACCAACGATGGCGGAAAGTGTTGTTGAACGACTGCAAGCGACTAATCCGGATATGGAGATCTGGTGGGACTCCTCGCCGCTGATCTTCGACGCATGGGTCAAGAAGATGGTCGAGGCCGCCCCGGCTGCACAGAAGAAGGAGCTGGAGGCACAACTCCGGCGGCTCTTGGTATGGGACGACATGGCCAAGAGCGTCATCCGCGGCTGCACTACCAACCCGCCGCTTTCACTTGGCGCGATCAAGGACAACCCGCCGATGTGGGAGAAGTGGGTGGATGACAAAATCAAGTCGAGCCCCGGGTTGAAGCTCAAAGACCTGTGGTGGGTAACGTATAAGGAGATCGTTCGACGGGGCGCCGAGAAGTTGCTGCCGATGTATGAGGCCTCTGGCGGCCGGCGAGGCTGGGTCTCCGGTCAACTCGACCCACGCCTGTTCACCGAGAAAGAAGTGATGTACGCGCAGGCCGACGAGCTGGTGGCGCTCTCCCCCAACGTGATGATCAAGGTGCCCGCCTCCACCCAAGGCGTGGACGTAGTGAGGTACCTGACCTCCAAAGCCATATCGACCAACGTCACCACCTGCTTCAGCCTGCCGCAGATCATGGCCGTGGCACGGGCGGCGCGCGAGGGTGTGGAAGAGGCCAAGAAGAACAAGGTCGACATGTCGCGCTGGCGCGCGGTCATCACCCACATGCTTGGACGCCTGACCGAACGGGAGGTCATCTGGGAGCAGGCCCGCTACTACGGGGTCAACTGGACCGAAGCCGATCGGCGTTGGTTCGGATTGGGCGTATTCAAGAACGCCTACCGTCTGCTCAAGGAAGGTGCCTATCCTTCCAAGATGCTGCTGTGCTCGGTGCGCCCTGGCCCGCTGGTCAACGGCAAGCAGCGCTTCTGGGATATTCAGGAACTGGCTGGGGGCGACATCGTCTACACGCTGCCGCCCTACGCCCTCGAGCCGATGTTCGCCCTGGGCGATCTGCTGGACTTCCGCGAAGGGGCGATCGAGGAACCGATTCCCGAGTCGACTGTCGAGAAGATCTACCAGATGCCGTACACCATGCAGGCCTACGAGCCGCATGGGATGTCGCTCGATCAATTCAACTCGCATCCCGCCACGATCTACACCGTGGGCGAGTTCACCAAGGCGGTGCAAGGGGTTGAGGACTTCTGCAAGGGACGCATGGAAAAGGCCGGCGTCCCCTTGAGCTAGAGGCGGAGGATACGACGGCCCGCCCCGCCGCGCTCTCCTTCAAGCAAGGCGGGCCGCACGAACGAATGGAATCCGGATGATCGAAAAGAAGATGCTCTTCACGCCCGGGCCGGTGATGACCTCCCGCCGGCTCAAGTCGGTGCTGGCGCACCCGGACATGCCTCACCGCCAACCTGCGTTCGAGCAGATCGTGCGGCGTATTCGGGCCAACCTGCTGACCTTGTTCCGCGCCGACGCGGAGTACGTGGCGGTCGTGGTCAGCGGCTCGGGAACCGCTGCCAACGAAACGGCGCTCTCCTCGATCGTGAAACCGGGCGAGGAGGTGCTGCTGGTCAAGAACGGCGAGTTCGGCAACCGCCTGGAAGACATTCTCGGGTGCTACGGGTACACATGCCGGACGATCGATTTGCCGTGGGGCACGCTGCCCGACCCGGCCGCGGTTGGGGCCGCGCTCTCCGCCAACCCCCGCCTAGGGTGGGTGTGCATGGTCTATCACGAGACAAGCACCGGAATGGTCAACCCGGTGCGCGCCGTGGGCGAGATGGTACGCAGCCACGGGCGCAAACTGTTCATAGATTGCGTCAGCGCGGTCGGCGGGCAGGATATTGATGTGCTGCGGGATCACATCGACGTGTGCACCGGCGTGCCGAATAAGGCCCTCGCGGGAATGACCGGTTGCTCATTCGTCGTCGCGCGGCGTGCCAGCGTGCCCACCCTGGGCCCGGACATGCCGCGGCGCAACATCTACCTCAACCTGCAGAAACACATCGAATGGGCGGAGAAGACCAACCAGACGCCGAATACTCCGGCGGTGACGATGTTCATCGCCCTGGATGCAGCCCTGGAAGAACTGATGGAAGAGGGGCTGGAGGCCCGCATTCGGCGCTACCAGGAGTGCGCCGCGATTCTACGTGCCGGGGTGAGGGCATTCGGGCTGCGTGTTTTGTTGCCCGATACCCAGGCCTCCAACACCGTCACCTCGGTCTTCTTGCCGGCGGGCGTGATGCTGAAGGATTTCATCAGTGAGCTCGACCGGCGCGGCTATGTTGTGTATGCCGGCAAGGGCCCCTTCTACGAGCAGAACATGTTCCAGATCGCCAACATGGGTTGGATTCGGCCGGCCGACTGCCGCGCGTTCTTGAAGATCCTGGCGCGCACACTCGCGGACATGCAAAAGCAAGGTTGAGTGCGGCCTGAGCCACGCGCCGCAGCGGGCCGACGCCGGGTTATACGAAGGGGGTGCCATCCGGTTTGTCGGAGAGGGATGCCGAGCGGCGTGTGCCGGCGGGGACAAACTGCGGAAGACATGGTGCGCTCCGTCACCAACAGGCGACACCCTGGCCGTGGTAAAGAGTCCGGATACACTGTCGTCTGGGAAGTGAGTTCAAGGGTACAGATTGCCATGTCCGGTCTCCCGGCTAGGGAGTGGACAGCCCCCGAACTGGCTTCGGGCGAATTCGAGAGCTGCCAGAAGGGCCGTGGCCGCGACAACAGAAAGCGTCCGTCAGTTGCGGCGACGGCGTGCATGGTGTAGACTCGGATAGTTAATACCCAGTTCTACACCCTCAACCCTCAGCATGCGCGGAGTTCACAAGGAGGTTCGCGCCCCCAACAAGTGACGATATGCTGCACTAGCGTGGTTTGGATCTGGGGTCAGCCCGCTACGGGCCGACCCATCAAGGTCACCGCACGAGCACCCATAGGCACCATACGCGGGAATTCCACGATACAGGAGGAGAAACATGTCAAGCAAGATCAGTCGACGCGATTTCCTCAAGGTCAGTGCGGCAGCCGGCGCGGGCGCAGTGCTCGCATCCTGCGCACCTACGGCCGCGCCCACCGTCGCCCTGCCGGATCTAACGACAGGCGAGAGCATTCCCCTGGACGCTCTGATCAAGGCCGCACAGTCGGAAGGCTCGCTCACCACGATCGCGCTGCCCCACGACTGGGCCAACTACGGCGAGATGATCGAGACCTACAAGTCGAAGTACGGCATGCAGGTCAACGAGCTCAACCCGGACGCCGGCTCGGCCGACGAGCTGGAGGCCATCCGCGCCAACAAGGAGGCCAAGGGCCCGCAGGCGCCGGACGTCATCGACATCGGTGTCGCCCATACCGTCACGGCCATGAACGACGGCCTGATCGCCAAGTACAAGGTAGCAACCTTTGACACGATCCCGATGAAGGATCCGGGCGGCTACTGGTGGGCCGAGTACTACGGGGCTCTGGTTTTCGAGGTCATCAAGGGCGCCGTGCCCATTCCGAGCGACTGGGAAGACCTGCTCAAGCCGGAGTACCGGGGCAAGGTGGCCATGGCCGGCGATGTGCTCAAGTCCAACCAGTCGGTGCAGACGGTCTTCGCCTCCGGCATCTCGCGCCTCGGCAAGAACCCCGAGACGATGGAGGATGCCATGAAGGCCGCCGAGCTCGGCCTGGAGTACTGGAAGGAACTGAACGCCGCGGGCAACTTCATCCCGGTCATCGCCGACCAGGGCAAGATCGCCATGGGCGAGACCCCGCTGGTCATGGAATGGGACTACCTGGCGCTGGCCAACCGCGACTCCCTGGCAGGGAACCCGGAGCTCGAGATCGTGGTTCCGAAGACGGGCGTCATCGCTGGCCCGTACGCTGGCGGCATCAGCGCCTACGCGCCGCATCCGTATGCCGCGCGCCTGTGGTGGGAGTTTGTGATGAGCGATGAGGGGCAGCTGCTCTACCTCAAGGGCTATGCACACCCGATTCGCTTCAATGACATGGCCGCCCGCGGAGTCATTCCGGCCGACATGGCCGCCAAGCTACCGCCGGCCGAGGCCTACGCCAACGCCTACTTCCCGACCGTGGAAATCCTCGGGGCGACCAAGACCTACATCACCGACAACTGGCGCAAGGCCGTTTTCGGCGAGTAGGTGTCAGGAGGACCGCATCGTGGCTGTCGAGCGCTCCCCACGCGCCGACGCACGCCCACGACAGGACCAGGGGGACGCGCCGAGGGCGCGTCCCCCTCGTAAGCCCTTCTCGTGGACATGGGTCGGGGTTGCACCCTTCTTCGTGTTTGCCTTTCTGTTTCTGTTCCTGCCCTCGGCCTCCATCTTCTTCCGGAGCTTCGAGAGCCTCGATCACCGTTTCACCTTCCAGAACATCCTCGACCTGTTCCAGAAGAGCGATATCCGCAACGCCTACAAGCTCAGCCTGCAGATCAGCGCCGCCACCGCCCTGGGAGGTGCCTTCTTGGGCTTCCTGCTGGCCTACGCCGTCACCATTGGCGGGCTTCCCAGGGCCGTGCGCAACTTCATGCTGAGCTTCTCAGGCGTGGCCTCCAACTTCGCCGGCGTGCCGCTGGCCTTCGCCTTCGTAGCCACGATGGGCAACGCCGGGTTGGTGACCCGGATCATCGAGTCCACCACCGGCATCGACATCCATGCCGGCGGTTTCACGATCTACAACTTCTGGGGGCTGAGCATCGTCTACATGTACTTCCAGTTCCCCCTGATGGTGCTGATCATGGCGCCAGCGCTCGACGGCCTGCGCCGTGAATGGCGCGAGGCGTGTGAGAACCTGGGCGGCAGCACGTGGCACTACTGGCGTTATGTTGCGCTGCCGATCTTGGCCCCGACGCTGCTGGGCACCGCCATCCTGCTCTTCGGTAACGCCTTCGGCGCCTACGCCACGGCCTACGCCTTCACCGGTTCCTTCCTCAACTTGGTCACAATCGTCATCGGCGCCCAGATCCAGGGGGACGTGCTCTACAACCCCGGCCTGGGTAATGCCATGGCGTTGGGCATGATCGTCATCATGTCGATGGTCATGTCGGTCTACATCTGGTCGCAGCGCCGGGCGGCGAGGTGGGTGCGATGAGACGCCACCCGGTCTGGTCCTGGTTCTGGTTCATCCTGGGCATCCTGTATTTCTTCATCCCGCTCGTATCCACCCTTGAGTTCAGCCTGCGGATGCTCAAGGGGCGCTACACGTTCGAAGCTTACCGGGTCGCCTTCCAGGACCCGCGTTTCTACCAGTCCTTCGGCTTCTCGCTGCTGTGGGCGATCGTGACGATCGTCATCAGCCTGCTGCTGGTCGTGCCGACGGCCTACTGGGTGCAGCTCAAGCTACCCAAGGCGCGGCCCTACGTCGAGTTCGTCACGCTGATGCCCTTCGTCGTGCCGGCGGTCGTGCTGACATTCGGCCTGATCCGCATGTACGGACGCCCGCCCCTTGTGCTGACCACCACGCCGGCGGCGCTGATCGTTGGCTACGTGGTGCTTTCGCTCCCCTACATGTACCGTTCCGTCGACTCCGGACTGCGGGCGGTCGATATCCGAACGCTGACCGAGGCAGCGCAGAGCCTGGGCGCAAATTGGGGAACGATTCTCAAGGACATCATCTTCCCCAGCCTGCGCGTGGCGCTCCTCAGCGGCATCTTCCTGACCTTCGCCATCGTCATGGGCGAATTCACCTTCGCCAGCCTGCTGTCGTGGCCGGCTTTCGGTCCGTACATCGAGGAGATCGGCGCCATGCGGGCCTACACGCCCCAGGCGGTATCGCTGATGAGCTTCCTGATCACCTGGGGCTCGATCGTGTTGATCCAATGGCTGGGACGCGGCGCCCGAGGCGCGCAAATACAGGTCGGCGGCGCACGCTAGGAGAACGAGGAAACGATGGCATTCCTGGATATCAACCACGCAAGCAAGACCTTTGCCGGCACGCCGGCGGTTCGGGATTTCGACCTACATGTCGAGAAGGGCGAGCTGGTGTCTTTCCTTGGCCCCAGCGGCTGCGGCAAGACGACCACCCTGCGTATGGTGGCTGGCTTTGAGGTGCCGAACGAGGGCACGATTGTCCTCGACGGCCACGACATCACCAACAAGGCGCCGAGCCAGCGGGATGTGGGCATGGTCTTCCAGGCCTACGCCCTCTTCCCCAACATGACTGTCGGGGACAATGTCGGCTTTGGGCTGAAGATCGCCAAGAAACCGAAGGAGCAGATCGCCGCGCGGGTCAAAGAGATGCTCGGGCTGATCCGGATGCCGGATCTGGGCGACCGCTATCCGTACCAGCTCTCGGGCGGCCAGCAGCAACGCGTGGCCCTGGCGCGGGCCCTGGCCATCGCACCGCAGGTGCTCCTGCTGGATGAGCCGCTCTCGGCGCTGGACGCCAAGATCCGCGTCGAACTGCGTTACGAAATCCGCCGCATCCAGCGGCAACTCAAGATCACGACGATCTACGTGACGCACGACCAGGAGGAGGCGCTGACGCTCTCGGACCGCGTGGTGGTGATGAGCGCCGGCGAGATCGAGCAGATCGGCTCGCCGTTCGAGATCTACAACTACCCGGCGACGGCCTTCGTCGCCTCGTTTGTGGGGACGCTTAACCAGCTCCGCTGCCGCGTCGTCGATGCCGCCTCGGGCAAGCTGGCGCTGGGCGGCCAGCAGTTCACGACCACCGCTCTCGTCAAGACCGCTGCCGCCGAGGTGCTGGTCATGTTACGGCCGGAGGAGCTGCACATGGGGGTGCGCGCGGGTGACAACAGCCTGACCGGGAAAGTCGAGTCGGTCGCCTTCCTCGGCTCAGTTGTTCGCGTGCACCTCAAGCTGGGCGAGTCCGTGGTGACGCTGGATGCACTTAACGAGCGCAAACTGGTCCTGCCCAAGGTCGGGGAGGACCTGACGGTGTCGTTCCCGCCGCACGGCTGCTGGGTCCTGGCGGGGGCCTAGCCACGCGGGTGGCGGCACGGCGCGCCGGGTTCGTCAGCAGACAAATCCGCGGGGGCGCATGCTGCGCCCCGCCACCACCATGGATCGGTGCTCTTGCCGAACGTTGTGCCAACCTTCTTGGGGAGGTGATTTTGACTCGTATCTACTTTGCGACAGATGTACACGGATCGGAAATCTGCTGGAAGAAATTCATCAGCGCCGGTAAGTTCTACGAGGCCAATATCCTCATCCTGGGCGGCGATATGACCGGCAAGGCCATTGTGCCGATTGTGGCCCAGGGCAACGAGAAGTGGAAAGTGACTCTGCTCGATCAGGAGCAGATCCTCGAGGGGCGGGCCGCCGTCGACGCGATGGTGCAGACCATTCAGAACCGGGGCTACTACCCCTACGTGACCACGCCCGATGAGGTGGCGCACATCAGCGCGACCCCCGGCCGCTCCGACGAGATATTTCTCCAGGAGGCGCTCAAGGTAGTGCAGCGCTGGCTGGAATACGCGGACTCCAAGCTGGCCGGCACGGGCATGCGCTGCTACGTCTGCCCGGGCAACGATGACATGATGGAGATCGACCCCGTCCTTCGCGGCTCGAAGGTTGTGGAGATTGTAGAAGGCAAGGTCATCCACCTGGACGAGTATCACGAGATGATCTCCACCGGCTGGTCGAACCCCACTCCCTGGAACACCCACCGCGAGGAAAGTGAAGCAGCCCTCAAGGTGCGCATCGAGCCGATGATCGCTGAGCTGAGTGACATCCCCAACGCGGTGTTCAACCTGCACGCGCCGCCCTACGGCAGCGGGCTGGATGAGGCCCCCGAGCTCACCAAGGACTTGCGGCCGGCCTACGGCGGGCGCTCGATCGTACCTGTAGGCAGCAAGACGGTGTTAGAGCTTATTGAGAAGCACAAGCCCCTGCTGGGGCTGTTTGGGCACATTCATGAAGGCAAGGGCACGCGCAAGTTCGGCCGCACGCTGTGCATCAACCCGGGCAGTATGTACGAGCAGGGCATGCTGGTTGGGGCGGTGGTGGACCTCAAGCCCAAGGCGGTTGGCAATTACCTGATGGCCACGGGCTGATCCGTCTAGGGACCCTGGGCCCGGCAGGCGCAGCGGCCGGGGAAAGGAGGCGGTTCTCAAGATCTGAGCCAACGAGATTTTGTGCGACCAGGGGTTGGTCGTCGCGATTGAGAGCACGAGCAACTGTCGACGCAGACCGGCACACCTGGCGGCTCGCGCCGGCAAGTCCTGTAGAGGAGAATCGCAATGTCCGAAGCCACCCTGTTTGTGCGCAAGGCGTCCGGCCTGGTGCGGGCCTGGTCGGTCTTCGACGCATTTGTCTACGCCACGTTCTCCATTAACCTCATTACCCTCGGTTTGTTCATCTTCTCCTATTGCTGGTACTTCGGCGGCAATCTGGCTACGGCCATCGTTCTGGGCGCCATCTTCACCGTCTTCGAAGTGGTGGTCTACGCCAGCCTGATTTCGATCATGCCGCGCGCCGGCGGCGACTACGTCTGGCAAAGCCGCATCCTGGGGCGCGGCTTGGGCTTCATCCTCACCGTCACCGGATGGTGGTTCATCCTGTGGCTGTGGGTGCCACTCTACGGCCAGATTCTGACCTACGAGTTCTTCACGCCGATCCTCGGCATCCTGGGCCTGAAGGACGCCGCGCTGTGGTTCACCAATACCAACATCGGCTTGCTGGTGGCCATGCTCACAGTGTGCGCGCTGGTGTTCGTGTACATCGGGGTCGGCATGAAGTGGTATGCGCGCATCCAGAAGTTCTGCTTCTGGGGCGGCGTCGTTGGGTTGGCAGCGGTCTTCGGCCTGCTGCTCTTCAACAACAATGCCGGTTTCATCGCCGCCTTCAACGCGGCTGCCCCCAAGTTCGGAGCTGCGCCGGGCGATACGTACAACGCCATTGTCGCGGCGGGCGATGCGGCGGGCACCATTCCAGGCTCAATGTGGCCGCTGGCGATCGGGGCGAGTATTGCTCTTGTGCCCATGCTCACCTTCTTCAACCTGTGGCCGAACTGGGGTTCCACCCTGTACGGTGAAGTGCGCGGCGCCTCCGACTACAAGCGCAACTTCTGGGGCATGACCTCGGCCATCATCGTCACCACCGTGCTAGGCGTGATCTTTGCCCTGCTCATCGGCAAGACGCTGGGCTGGGATTTCTACCAGAAGGCCAACGGGGCATTCTGGAGCAACATCTTCTACGGCACCGAGACGCCGCTGCCGATCTGGCCCTACCCGGCGCTGTTGGCGGCCTTCATGGTCAAGAGCCCAGCTATCCAGTTCATCATCGTGCTGCTGATGAGCCTGTGGTGGTTCGGCTGGTCGGGCACGGTGTTCCTCAGCTCCACCCGGGTCATCTTCGCCGCGGCCTTCGACCGCATGCTGCCCGAGTGGGCTTCCAAGGTCGATGAGCGCACCAAGACGCCGGTCAACGCGCTGCTGCTGATGGTCATCCCCTCAGTGATCATCTCGATCATGTACGCGTTCAACTGGCTCAGCTTCCGCACCCTGGTGCTGGATGCCACGGTGGTGATCGCGATCACCTTCCTCGGTACGACGGTGGCGGCCACCATCCTGCCATGGCGGCAGAAGGCGATGTTCGAGGGCTCGCCTGTTTCCAGGAACCGAGTGTCCGGCTGGCTGAGCTGGCTGGTCTTGCTGGCCTACCTGGTGGGCGCGGCGTACCTGATCTTCACATCCTTTAAGTACGCCTGGGCAATCATCGGCGGCATGGGAGCCGTCGGTGCCAACTGGCTCACCTGGGCCATCGTGGTCTTGCTTGGCGTGCTGACGGTGATCAACGCGGCGGTCCTGGTGTGGGTTCTGTACTACGTCGGCAAGCGCATCGTCGTGGGCGAGAAGATGCCGATGGTGACATTGGCAGGGCTGATCTTCTTGTTCTTCCTCGACTGGCTGCTGGTCGTATGGTTCTGGGATCCCACCACCGCGGATGGGGTAGCAAGCTATGGCATCGGCTGGTCGAACGTGACCTCGATGGCGTTCATGGTGCTCAACTACGCGCTGGCGGCGGCAATCTACTTCGGCTTCAACGCCTACCGCAAGCGCCAGGGCGTCAACGTCGATATGCTGTTCAAGGAAATCCCGGTCGAGTAAGACGAGCGCGGAAAGCTATCCAGCCCTCGGCGGGCCTCCGCCCGCTGAGGGTTGCGCTCGGCACGCGAAAATCTACGGCCCAGAGTGGGCCGGGCACACTTCCGGGGAGGGAAGGGCGGACAGGCTCATGCGAGCTGACCGCCCTTCGTTTGTGTCTCCCGGGCGCCGCGAGGTTGCGCCTCGAGCCAGTACAATGCTTCCGTCGTGAGATCCGACCGGCGGCGCCGGATCACCTTCGATGTGGGAGAATCTTCGATGGCCAAAGTCGTGCTGGTGGTGTGCGATGGCTTGCGCGACGATACCGCGCGCGAACAGATGGGCTACCTGTGGCACCTGGTGGAAACCCGCCAGGCGACGCGCTTCACGGTGATTGCCGAGCTGCCCACCATGTCGCGGCCGCTGTATGAGACGATCTGCACCGGCACACCGGTCAGCACGCACGGCGTCACCAGCAACCTGGTGGTGCGGCGCTCGACCATGCCCAACCTGTTTGGGCAGGCGGTGAAGCACAAGCGCACAACGGCTGCGGCTGCCTACTATTGGTTTTCCGAGCTGTATATCCGTGCCCCGTATGACTTCATCGTCGACCGCGAGACGGACGACCCGCAGCAGATCATCCAGCACGGGCGCTTCTACTTCGACGACCCGACTCCCGACCGCGAAGTGTTTGCGATGGGCGCCCACCTCATCCACCGCTTCGCGCCGGATTTCATCTTGATTCACCCCATGGGCATGGACCACATGGGTGAGACACACGGCTCGGATTCGCCCGAGTACCGCAACAATGCCATCTTCCAGGATGTCATCCTGGCGACGCTTATCCCGCAGTGGAAGCTGGCCGGCTATACGGTGCTGGTCACTGCTGACCACGGCATCACCAACGACCGCATGCACGGCGGCATCCTGCCCGGCAACCGCAACGTCCCGCTGTACATTCTCACGCCGCAGGGAAAGGGCCGCGGGGCGATCGCCGCGCCAGCCGCTCAATTGCAGCTTGCGCCCACGGTGTGCAAGCTGCTCGGCGTGCCTATTCCCGCAACCATGAAGAGCCCGGCCCTGCGCCTGTAGGCCGGCCTTACCATCTTCGCCCGCCGGACGCAGCGGCGGGAGCCCCGAGGGCATTCACGCATGACAACGACCTACGCAACCTTTCTGACTGGCGATGATCTGCGCCAGGTGCACGAGGCTTCGCTTGAGATTCTCGAACACGTGGGTATGCTGGTGCGCAACGAGAAGGCGCACGCCCTCTTCGCGCGCCACGGGTGCCTGACCCAAGCAGGCAGCCCGCTGGTGAAGTTTCCGCGCAGGGTGATTGAGGAATTCCGCGCGAGTATGCCGCCCACCTTCACTTTCCACGCGCGCGATCCGCGCTTCGATCGCACCCTGCCGAAGGATGCGCCCGTGATCATCACCGGCAGTTCGGCGCCGAACCTGATCGACCCGGTCACCGGCAAGGAGCGGCGCGCGACCTCGGAGGATATTGCCCGCATTGCGCGGCTGGTCAACGAGCTGCCGGGCTACGACGTGTTCTCGATTTCGACTTTGGCGGAAGATGCACCGCCGGGTTATTACAGCTTGGCGCGCCTGATGCCCACGCTGAAGAACTGCCTCAAGCCCCTACGCATCAGTTCGCTGGATGAAGAAGATGCCGGCCGCACGCTGCGCCTAGGCGCCCTGGTCGCCGGCAGCGAGGCGGCTTACCGCGACCATCCCTTCATCACGCATCACACCTGCCCGGTCGTTTCGCCACTCACCTTCGACGTGGATTCGACCGAGATGCTGCTCTACTACGTCGAGCGCGGTTACCCGTATTACGGCTCGATCGTACCCAACGCCGGGTTGACCTCGCCCATGTCGCTGCCGGCCACCCTGGCCCAGGGCAACGCCGAATTCCTGGCTTACGGCGCGCTGACCGAGATGGTGAAGCCCGGCAGCCCGCTCATCTACAGCACGTTGCCGACCGTGGCCGATATGCGCACGGGCGCCTATGCCCCGGGCGGCATCGAGTGCGCCATGCTGCACATGGGATTCGCCCAGATGGCCCGCTTCTATAATGTGCCGTGCGGCGGCTACATCGGGTTGACCAACTCGAAGGTCAACGATGCCCAGGCGGGGTACGAGACCGGTATGTCGGTCGTCGCCGGGCTGCTGGGCGGCGTGGGCATGTTCAACATGTCGGGGCTTCTGGATTCGCTGCTGGCCTTCGACTTCGCCAAGGCCGTTATCGACGATGAGATTGCCATGATGCTGCGGCGCCTCGGGCGCGGGTTCGAGTTCGCGCGCACGGAAATGGCGCTGGACGTGCTTGCCGAAGTGGGCCCGGGTGGCACGTTCATGTTCCACGAGCACACCGTGGAGCACATGCGCAGCGCGAACTACGTCCCGACATTGGCGGACCGCGACCCGCGCGAAAAGTGGGCCGAGAGCGGCGGGCTCGATACCCAGGCGCGGGCCATGCAGCGGGTTCGCCAGATGCTCACCCGCGAGTACGACTGCTGTCTGGCACCCGAGACCGAGGCGCGCATCCGCGCCGAATTCAAAGACATGGTGCGCGGCGATTGCCTGCCGCCGGCAGAGTGGGCGAAGTAGCCGCACGACCGCCGCTGCACGCATCGATCGCCGGGCCGGCTTGGGCCAGCCCGGTCCGCCTCTAAGGGAGTTCCGCCCGCGTGTCGCCGCTCAGCCTGGCCCTGCTGCTGCTCTCAGCCTGCGTGCACGTGGTGGCGCACGTGGCGCTCAAACGGGCCCGTGACCGCACCGCGCTCATGTGGTGGTTCATGGCCTGGGGCACGCTGCTCTATCTGCCGGTCGTGTTTCTGGTGCGCCGGCCGCTGCTGCCCAGTACCTGGATTTGGATCGCCTTGAGCTCTGTCTTCGAAGCCGGCTACTTCTGGGCCATCGCCCAGGCCTACCGCGGCGGCGATCTGTCAACGGTCTATCCACTGGCGCGAGGCGTTGCGCCGATGTTCCTGCTCATTTGGTCGGGGCTGGTGTTGCGCGAACGGCTGACGGCGTGGGGGATCGCCGGCGTGGCCCTGATCGCCGTTGGACTTTACCTGGCGAATCTTTCACGCCTCGGGGACTGGAGCGAACCCTGGCGGGCGCTGCGCCGGGCCTCGCCGCGTTGGGCGCTGGCCGCCGGATTCTTCACCTCGCTCTACACCGCGGTCGATAAGGTAGGCATCCGCGGCGTTGACCCGCTTCTCTACACGTACCTAGCCTTCGTGACCACCACGCTGTGGCTCACGCCGCTGACCCTTCTGCGCGTGGGCTGGCAGGGATTGAGACGCGAACTGAGCGCCTCGCGCTGGGCGGCGCCCTTGGCCGGCCTCACCACCCTGGCCGCCTATGCGCTTGTGCTTTACGCCATGCAGTTGGGCACGCCCGCCGGCTATGCCGGCGCGGTGCGCGAGGTGAGCGTCGTGCTCGGGGCGGGCATCGGGGTGTGGTTTCTTCGCGAGCGCGGCGGCCCGGTGCGCGTTGTGGGCGCGGCGTTGGTGGCAGCCGGCGTGGTGGTCATCGGGCTGCTCGGGTAGCGGGGCTGCATGGCCGGCGTCGCGGACTTCGGGAGTAAGAAAACCAGCAGGCGTGAGCCTGCTGGTTCCCTGTATGGCAAGCTATGTGGGTCGCCTTGTTGGGCGGGCAGCGGAGAGACATCCCTCCTCACCCCGTGCCCCCCTCTCCTTGAAGAAGACCTCACCCCTCCCCTGGATGGAATCTCACGCATCGCGGATCGTGCTCGTCGGGGGAGGGCTAGGGGGCCTGCCCTCGGAACGAGGGTGGGGTAAATGCCAGTCTGCCTGCTCCCGCATGCTCCTACCCGCCGTAGAACTCGCGCGCCACCCTGACCATCATGTCGTTCTCTTCCTTGCTGCCGATGGTCAGGCGCCACCAGCCGTCGCGCCCGTACATGTCTTCCTGCCCGCGCAGGATGATGCCCTTCTTTAGCGCGTAGTCGATCAGGTCCTTGCCCTTCTTGCCGGTGTCGGTCCCGTCGAAGAGCATGTAGTTGCCGTAAGAGTGGAAGGCCTGCAGGCCCTTGATCGCACCCAGCTGCTCCTCAAACATCTCGATCGACATGTTGTTGTGCTCGACGCGTGTCTTCAGCCCATCGGTATCTTCGAAGGCCGCCAGCGCCGCCCACATCGGGATGGTGCCTACATTCCACGGGATGAGAGTAGCCGCCAACTGGTCGATAACCGGTTTGGCCGCCAGGCAGTAGCCGAAGCGCAGGCCGGCCAGGCCGTAGGCCTTGGAGAGCGTGCGCGTGATGATGACGTTCTCGTACTTCTTAGTTAGCGCCACCTGCGACTTGCCCAGGCCGGCGAATTCGACGTAAGCCTCGTCCACGATGAAGGGCAGCCCCTTCTCCGCGATCGTGACAAACGCGTCGGCATCCATGAAGTTGCCGGTGGGGTTGTTCGGGTTGGCGATGACGATAGCCTTGGTCTTGGGCGTGATGGCGCCCATCACGGCCTGCGGGTCGAAGCGCAGCTCGCCGTCTTTGTAGACCATGGGCACCGACACCAGCTTGCCGCCCACCACCAGGCAGCGCAGCTTGTAGATGCCGAAGCAGGGCGTGTGCTGGATGAGCTCGTCGCCCGGGCCGATCAGGCTGCGCCAGATCATGTCGTAGATCTCGCTCGAGCCGTTGCCCAGCATCACGTTCTCGGGCCCGGCCAGGCCGTTGACCTCGGCGATCTTGGCGCGCACCACCAGCCCCTGATCCGGATAGCGGTTGGCCATGCGCCCGTACTTTTGAATGGCGGCCTCCACCCTGGCGGAGGGCGGCAAAGGATTCTCGTTCGACATCATGCGTTTGAGAGCGGGCGACTTCCAGGCCAGCTCGATGTGCGAGGAGATGTACATCTTCTGGCCCTTCATCCACGGGGTGTAGTACTCTTCCATCTTCTTCATGAAGCAACTCCTTAGGTGGGGTGAGCGCGCGAGGCGCCCTTGAGTATGAGCCAGAACCGGGGCCTCAGGTGCGGGCCGCCGGCGCCAGTAATTCCCGACGGTACTGACCGGCCTCGACTTTGAACACGTAGCGATCGCCACGATAGTAGGACTGCAACACCTCCAGGCATTGGTTTTGCGAGGTATAGGCCAGGCTCTCCAGGAACATGCACGGCACCTCCTGGCTGATGCCGAGCTTGAGGGCCACCTGTTTGGCGGGGCGAACGGCGCGCAGGGTCTGCGTCGAGTGGTGAAGGTCCGCGCCGAATTCGTTGACCAGCAGTTGATAGAGCGAGCCGCGCAGGTCCATCTCGAGGAGCCGCCCGAAATCGCGAAAGCTGTAATGCGAACGCTCGAGAACCAACGGCACCTTCTCGGCAATGCGCAGCCGCTCGACACGCACCACCCAGTCGCCCGGCCCGAGCGCCATGCGCGCCGCCACCTCCCCCGGCGCTTTGACCTTTTCCTTCGACAGGATCGTGTCTTCGATCTCAACCGCATGGCGTTGGAAGTCGTCGACGAAGCTGGTCATGCGCCCGAGCTGGTGTGTGGGCAAGAGCGCCGTGCCGCGCACCACGAAGTTGCCGATGCCCTTGCGCTTCTCGACCAGCCCGCTTTGCACCAGCAGCGCAATCGCCTGGCGCACAGTATTGCGGTTGAGCCGGAACTGCCGCGCCAGATGGCTTTCGGAGGGCAGTTTGGCCCCCACGGCGAATTGGCGCTCAACGATCTTGGCCTCGGCCCAATTGGCGAGCTGCAAGTAGATCGGCAGGGGGCTGGAGCGATCAAAGGTGTCGGGCGATTCTGTATACATGTGTATACAATTATACTGCAGGGCGGGGAGTTGTCAAACTGGGCAGGTTGGGCGGGAGGCCCCAGACATCTTGGGAGAGGGCATAACATGCCTTACGCATGGCTGCCAGCGGGCGGCATGGGCATCAATGCCGCCCGCGGACGACGCTGCAGGCGCAGCTCCGATTCCCCGGCCCAGGTCCGACGTCCATGGCGAGCCCCCCGCTGTGCGGGGCGCGGCAATCTTGGACCCCAACTGCCCGTCGCCCCGCTCCTTGGGCGCATGCAACTCCAAGATTGCTTCGTCGGGCTGGGCCCGCCTCGCCATGAGGGGTAAGTGCGAGGCGCGTCACTGCCGTCCGGTGCCCCCTTGATGCCGCCGAGATGCTGTGTTGAGCTGCGTCCGCCTCGCAATGACAGCGCGGCATTGTTGGGGCACGCCACGGCGTGCCCCAATGCTCACCCGCAGTGTCGAGACCATCGTCTCGGGCGGCGTGCGCCTGTGGACTGAGCCCAGGCGCTGTGGTATCCTCGGCCCACTCCGCCAGGCCGTTCGAAGCGTGGGGCCTGTTCGAACGGCACACCAAGCCGGCAGCGGCGCGGCACGAACGCCAACCGAGGGCTCCGGACGACCGCCTGTTGTCTGGGGCTCTCTTTCGTTGCTCGGCGGGAACCCCGAAACCCTTCCGCGAGGATCGGTATGCTGACGTTGGTCGAGAAGATTCTCTTCATCGCGGCGGCTGCGCTCTCGGCCGGCCTGACCCTGCATTCGGCCGAACGCATCCGCCGGGTCATCCGGCGCGGCAGCGGTCGCTTCTCGCTGCGCGGCGTTGTTGGCCGCCTGATCCCCACATTCGTCAACACGATCTTTCAACGCATCACCTTCAAGACGCGCCTGGCGCCGGGCGTGGCCCACATCCTCGTGGTGTGGGGTTTCACCTATTACCTTCTGGTCAATGTCGGGGATGTGCTGCAAGGCTTGCTGCCGGGGTTCGTCTTCCTGGGGCGGGGTTGGGTGGGCGATGCCTATCGCCTGGGTGCCGACCTGTTGAGCGTGGCCATCCTGATCGGGGTGGGTTCGCTGCTCGTTCGCCGGCTGCTTTTTGGTCGGCGGGTTTTCGGCTTCCTCGAATCGACGCCGGTTGAGGCGCGCGTTCGTCCAGGCATCTTCCGCGATTCGATGATTGTGGCAGGTTTCATCTTGCTGCACGTCGGTTGGCGCTTCTTGGGCGAGAGCTTCTTCCTCGCGCGCGAGGGGCCGGACGCCTGGCAACCGCTGGCCAGCCGGGTGGGCCGCCTGTGGTCGGGTGCCTCACCGGCCAGCCTGGAGCTGATGATCCATGTTTCGTTCTGGCTGGCGGTCGGCCTGATCCTCGTCTTCCTGCCCTATTTTGCGCGCAGCAAACACATCCACATCTTCTTCGCTCCGCTCAACTTCCTGCTCAAACCGGTGGCCGTCACGCGGGTGGGCGGCGAGGCCGCAAAAGGCGGGCATAAGACGGCGCTGCTCTCCGCGATCAATTTTGAAGACGAGAGCCTGACCCAGTACGGCGCGCAGCGCGTCGAAGATCTGCCCTGGCCGCAGGTGATGGATGCCTACGCCTGCATCATGTGCAACCGCTGCCAGGACGTGTGCCCGGCACATCTCACGGGCAAGGCGCTCTCCCCCTCGGCGCTGGAGATCAACAAGCGCTACTTCATCAACCAGAACGCGGCCGCATTGGCCGCTGGCAAGGAGAGCCCCAAGACGCTGCTCGAGTTTGCCGTCTCGGAGGAGGCGCTGTGGGCCTGCACCACCTGCAATGCCTGCGTTGAGATCTGCCCGGTGGGCAACCAGCCCATGTTGGACCTCTTGGAGATGCGCCGCCATCAGGTCCTCATGGAGAATGCCTTCCCCGAGCAACTGCAGGTCGCCTTCCGCGGAATGGAGCGCCAAGGCAACCCGTGGGGCCTTGCGCCGGAGCACCGCCTGGATTGGGGACGGGACCTGGACCTGCCGACGGTGGCGACTCATCCGGAAGCGGAGATCCTGTGGTGGGTGGGCTGTGCGCCGGCCACCGACGCGCGGGCGCAGAAGACGGCGCGCGATTTCGTGCGCATCCTGCGTGCGGCGGGTGTGGACTTTGCAGTACTGGGCGAGCGCGAGCGCTGTACCGGCGACTCGGCACGCCGCGCCGGCAATGAGTACCTCTTCTCGCAACTCGCCCAAGAGAACGCGCAGACGCTGAACGCGGTGCGGCCGCGGCGCATCGTGACCACGTGCCCCCACTGCCTGAATACATTGGCCAACGAATACCCGGCCTTCGGCGCGAAATACGAAGTGATCCACCACACTCAACTGATCAACGAACTGGTGGGGGCAGGGCGCCTCACGCTGGCGCCGCAGGCGATGGAGGCCGTTGCCTTCCACGATCCGTGCTACTTGGGGCGGCACAACGGGGTGTTCGAGGCGCCGCGCAGCGCGCTGCGCCAGGCGGGCGCCGAGCTGCACGAGTTGCCGCGTTCGCGGGCCAACTCGTTTTGCTGCGGCGCGGGCGGGGCACAAATGTGGAAAGAAGAGGAGCACGGCGCCGAACGAGTGAACAACACGCGCTACGCCGAGGTGCGCGCCTCGGGTGCAAAGACGCTCGCCGTGGGCTGCCCGTTTTGCATGGTGATGCTCTCCGATGCCGCGCGCGCCGCGGGAGACCCTGTGCCGGTGCGGGATGTGGCTGAGGTGGTGGCTGCGGCAATCCGCGAGTAGCCCCTGGCTGTGTTCGATGCACGCCTGACGCGCCGACCCACACTGGGTTGGCGCGATACGTTTTGCCATGTGCGGCAAGGTTGAACAGCGTGGGAAACCTGCATGAGCCGCATTGGTGGCGGGGGAACGCCATAGCGTGCCCCACCAAGACCCCGTTGTCATTGCGAGAATGGCGCAGCGGGGCGCGCCGATCGGAGCGGTTTCATGAGGCAATCGAACAGCGCGAAAATTCCCAAGAGAAGGAGGCGCCGCCGTCTCATCAAAGCCACAACAAGCGAGTCGATCGTTGCTGAGTGCGTAAGGCGTGTCGAAGCCAGAACACACGCAGTCCATCGCCATTCGACCTCTCAAAATAAGGGAAAAAGGGCGCTGGTGCTCGTGATATAATCCGCCCAATCCTCTCCAATTCCGGTGATGATTGAGGCGCGTGCTATGGAACTAGAGGCGCTGAACGCGGCACTCACCGAGCACATCCGCCCGGCGACCTTCCCGCTGGCCATTCGCATGATTGCGCCGGGCGAGCGG
The DNA here is from genome assembly GCA_035288225.1 of Anaerolineales bacterium. GTDB lineage: Bacteria > Chloroflexota > Anaerolineae > Anaerolineales > RBG-16-64-43 > RBG-16-64-43. The sequence goes on from DATEAT010000031.1 coordinate 60,167, forward strand.
ATGCCCGAACGTGCCAAGCGGCCGGCGGGGGACCTTGGCGAGCGAATTGCCATCTGCCAGGGGTTTGCGCTGGCGCGCCACTACGGCTGGGCGGTGGGGCTGACGGCCGAGGATGTTTCCTGCCCGCTGGCGCTGGCGGTGTGGGGCCTGCGGCCGATGCTGGGTTACTTCCTCGAAGGCATGACCTGCGCCGGCATGTATACCCGCACGCCGGCCGAGGGCGTGGTCACAGAAGCCGCGGTTGACAAATGGGAATATGGACAGTGGCAAGGGGTGGTGGCGGCGCCGTTGCATCGCGCGTCGTTCGAACCGCACCTGGTGCTGCTGTACGGCAATTCGGCGCAAGTCATGCGATTGGTGACGGCGCGCCTGTGGTCGAGCGGCGGGCGGCTGACCTCATCGTTCGCCGGGCGCATCGACTGCGCCGATGCGGTCATCACAACCATGAAGACCGGCGAGTGCCAGGTGATCCTGCCTTGTTATGGCGACCGGGTCTTCGGCCAGGCGCAGGATGACGAGATGGCGTTCACCATCCCGGCGGCGCGCTTCGCCACGATCGTAGAGGGGCTGCAGGGCACGCACAAAGGCGGGGTGCGCTACCCGGTGCCGAAATTCCTGAGTTACACCGGCCAGTATCCGGCTTCATACCAACGCATGGAGGCGCTATGGGAGAGCGGAGAAGCGCCGGCCGAGCACAACGACCCCGGACGAATGGAAAAGTGAAGATGGCCTCGACGGCGACGGCGCCGGTGAAGGCGGCCGCCGCCGATCTGCCCTTGCTTGAAATGTTCTCGGTCATGCTGCTGGCGCGCCGGCTGGACGAGCGCGCCTGGGTGCTGCACCGCCAGGGGAAGATCGCCTTCCACATTTCCGGCATGGGCCATGAGGCCACCCAGGTCGGCATCGCCTACGCCATGCGCCGCGGCGAGGATTGGCTCGTCCCTTACTACCGCGACCTGGCGCTGATGCTCGCCCTCGGCCTGACCCCGCTCGAATTCATGCTGGGCGTGTATGGCAAACGCGGCGAACCCTCATCCGGCGCGCGGCAGATGCCTTCTCATTTCGGCCTGCGGCGGGCGAACGTGGTGAGCACCTCGGCGCCCGTGGCCACACAGATCCCCCACGCAGCCGGCATTGGGTTGGCGATCAAACTGAAGGGCGACGAGCGAGTCGTCGTAACGACGATCGGCGAAGGCTCGACCTCGCAAGGCGAATGGTACGAGGGCCTGAACTGGGCGGCGGTCCACAAACTGCCGGTGGTGTGCGTGGTGCAGAACAACGTGTACGCCATCTCCGAGCCGCAGGATCGGCAGATGGCGGTAGCTAACGTGGCCGACCGCGCCGCCGCATTCGGCATGCCGGGTGTGGTGGTGGACGGCAACGACGTGTTGGCGGTGCAGCGCGTGATGCAGCAGGCCGTCGACCGCGCGCGCCGCGGGGAGGGGCCGACGCTGGTGGAAGCGAAGACCTACCGCCCGGTGCCGCATTCCTCTGATGACGATGACCGTTCCTACCGCTCGCGCGAAGAGGTGGAGCAGTGGAAGAAGCGCGACCCGCTGCTCCTTTTTCGCGCGAAGCTGCAATCGATGGACGTGCTGAGCGAGGCTGCCGAGCAGGCGGCTGAGGCGAAGGCAGCGGCCGAGGTGCAAGAGGCTGTGCGCGGAGCGGAAGCTGCGCCCTACCCAGACCCGGCGGTTGAGGGCCTGGGACCGGTATACGTCGAAGAGATCCATCATGCCTGAGATGACAATGGTCGAGGCCATCCGCCTCGCGATGGATGAAGAACTGGCGCGTGACGAGCGAGTGTTCATCGTGGGCGAGGACGTGGGCCCGCGCGGCGGTGTGTTCCGGGCCACCCAGGGGCTGTTCGCCAAGTACGGAGAGAAACGCGTCATCGACTCGCCGCTGGCCGAGCTCTCGATTGTGGGGGTGGGCATCGGCGCGGCGCTGTACGGTTTGCGCCCAATCTGCGAGATTCAATTCGCCGACTTCATTCATCCCGCCTTCAACCAGATCGTCAGCGAAGCCGCCAAGATGTGCTATCGCTCGGGCGGGGAGTGGACGGTGCCGCTGGTGATCCGCGCGCCGTACGGCGGGGGCATCGGCGGCGGGCTGTACCACTCGCAGTCGCTGGAGGCCTTCTTCGCCCACGTGCCCGGCCTCAAGGTGGTCATCCCTTCCACGCCGCAGGATGCGCGCGGCCTGCTCAAGTCGGCCGTGCGCGATCCGAATCCGGTTTTGTTTTTCGAGCCGAAGAAGGGCTATCGGCTGATTCGAGGTCCGGTGTCGGAAGATGAGGGGCTGGTGCCGATCGGCCCGGCTCAAGTAACCCGCGAAGGATCGGACCTCAGCCTGTTCGCCTACGGCATGATGCATCATTATGCGCTGCAAGCCGCGGAGATTGTTTCCGGCGAGGGCATTCGTGCTGAGGTGGTCGACCTGCGCACGCTCTACCCGCCGGATCGGGCGACGATCGTGGCCTCGGTGCGCAAGACAGGCAAAGCGCTCATCGTGCACGAGGACAACCTCACCGGCGGGTACGGAGCCGAGATCGCGGCCATCCTGGCCGATGAGGCGTTCACCGATTTGGACGCTCCGGTGCGCCGCTTGTGCGGCCCCGACATCCCGGCGGTTCCCTTCAGCCATCCGCTGCAGGATTGGTTCATGCCCAACCCCAACAAGATCGCGCAGGCGATGCGCGAGCTGGCGGCATACTAGAGGCAACCATGGCCACCCGCGTGATGATGCCCCAGCTGGGCGAGTCGGTCGTCGAGGGAACGGTCACCAAGTGGCTGCGCGCGGAGGGCGAAGGTATCCGTGAGCTCGAGCCGCTGGTCGAGATAAACACCGACAAAGTCGATACCGAGGTGCCCTCGCCGGCCAGTGGCACGGTGCTTAAGGTGTACGTGTCGGAAGGCCAAACCGTACGGGCCGGAACGCTGCTGGCGATGATCGGCCAACTGGGGGAGGTCGTTATCGACCCTGCTCCAGAGGCGGCGAGCGCGGCGCACGCTGCGGCGGAGCCCTCGCCGGCGCACACCGGGCGAGGCCCCGCACGGGCGACGGACGCGCCAGCCGTCCGGGACCTTGGGTTCATATCGCCGGTCGTGGCGAAATTGGCCGCCGAACACAAGCTAGATTTGGCCCAGGTGCGCGGTACGGGAGCGAGCGGGCGGATCACCAAGAAGGATGTACTCGCACATCTCGAACACCCGCGCGCGCCGGCGGCACCGGAGGTGCCCGCCTGGGAGCGCCCCGGCGAAGGCGATCTCTTCCGCCCCACCGAGCTGCAATTCGGGCAGGCGCTGGCTAAAGAAGCTGCGCGCGGTCCCGAGGCGCGGCCCCTCGTGCCTGGCATGCTCGTGCCGCACACGCCCATGCGCCGCCAGATTGCCGAACACATGTTGCGCAGCGTGCGCACCGCCGCGCACGTGACCACCGTGATGGAAGCCGACATGAGCGCGGTCGTGACTCACCGCAACGCCAACAAGGATCTTTTCGAGCGGGAGGGGATTTCGCTGACCTTCACCGCCTACTTGGTTGCGGCGAGTGCCACCGCGCTGCGCGCCCACCCGATGGTCAACAGCACGTGGGGCGAGGAGGGAGTCCAGCTTCAGCGCCAGGTTCACATTGGGCTGGCCGTCTCGCTTGGCGAGGAGGGTCTGATCGTCCCGGTGTTGCGCGATGCCGAGCAGAAGTCGCTGCGGCGGCTGGCGGCGGAGGTGAGCGACCTGGCGCGGCGCGCACGGGCGCGGCAACTCACCCCGGATGAGGTGCGCGGCGGGACCTTCACGATCACCAACCATGGCGTGAGCGGCTCGCTCTTCGCCACCCCGATCATCTCCCAGCCGCAATCTGCTATCCTTGGGGTGGGCGCCATTCAGAAGCGGGCGGTCGTGGTGGGCGATGCGATCGCCATCCGGCCGATGGTCTATCTCTCGCTGACCTTCGATCACCGCCTGCTCGACGGCGCCAGTGCGGATGCATTCCTCGCGACGATTGTCGCAACACTCGAGAAGGGCGCCTTCTAGCCGCGTTTAGTATGTCCGTCGCAGAAGCCATCGAAACCCTGCGCGGCGAACCCCGCTTCGCGCGTAACATCGTCGTCTGGCAGCTCCTGCCCGAACGGCCGGCGCGCTACGCTGCATTCCCGCAGGGTCTGGCCGCGCCGCTGGTAGAGGCGTTGCACGATCGCGGGCTGGCTTCGCTCTACAGCCATCAGGTGCAGGCGTTCGAGGCCACTCGGCGCGGAGAGCATGTAGCCATCGTCACCGGCACCGCCTCCGGCAAGACACTCGCCTACAACTTGCCGGTACTGCAATCGCTGCTGGAAGACGACACCACTCGCGCTTTGTATCTCTTCCCCACCAAGGCCCTCGGACAAGACCAGGCGCACGAGCTCGGGCGATGGGCGCAGGCACTGCGCGGCGCGCTCCCCGGGCAGGTGAGCGACCTGGGCGTACGGCTGTATGACGGCGATACGCCGCAGGCCGAGCGGGCACGCGTGCGCGGCGAAGTACGTTTGCTGCTGTCCAACCCCGACATGCTGCACACCGGCATCCTGCCGCACCACACGCGCTGGGCGGATTACCTCTCCAACTTGCGCTATGTCATCCTGGATGAATTACACACCTATAGCGGCGTGTTTGGCTCGCACATGGCGAATGTGCTGCGCCGCCTGCGGCGCATCTGCGCGTTCTACGGCGCGCAGCCGCAATTCCTGTGTGCCTCGGCGACGATTGCCAACCCACGTGAACTGGCCGAAACGCTGCTCGAGGCACCCGTGACGCTGATCGAGGAGGATGGCTCGCCGCGTGCGGCGCGCCACTTTGCCGTGTACAACCCGCCGCTGGTCGATGAGGCGCTTGGGCTGCGTCGCTCGTACGTGCTTGAGAGCCAGGCCGTGGCCGCAATGCTCTTGCGCAGCCAGGTGCAGACTGTGCTCTTCGCGCGCACGCGGCGCACGGTGGAACTATTGCTCGGCTACCTGCGCGAGCAAGCCCAGGCGGATGGATTGGACCCGCAACGGGTGAGAGGCTACCGTGCGGGTTACCTGCCGGAGGAGCGGCGGCGCATCGAGGCCGGGCTGCGCTCGGGCGAGGTGCGCGGGGTGGTGGCCACGAATGCACTCGAGTTGGGCGTGGATATCGGCACCTTGGGCGCGGCGGTCCTGGTTGGTTACCCGGGGCGCATCGCCTCGCTGTGGCAGCAGGCCGGGCGCGCCGGCCGCCGCGAGGAGCAGGGGTTGGCCGTGTTGGTGGCCTCACCCTCGCCGCTGGACCAGTTCCTGACCCTCAACCCGCGCTATCTCTTCGACCGTTCGCCGGAGCAGGCGCGCATCAACCCCAACAACCTGGCGATATTGGCCAACCATCTGCGTTGCGCCGCATTTGAGCTGCCCCTGCGAGGCGACGAATCCTTCGGCACCGCACCCATCGCGGAGTTGCTCGAGGCGCTGCATGCCGAAGGCGAGCTGCTGCGGTCTGCCGAGGGCGAGTACCAGGCTACGGGCGAGACCTATCCGGCAGCCCAGGTGGGTCTGCGTTCGAGTACCAACGACCGTGTGCTCATTCAAGAAACTGGCGAGCGAGGCCCGCGCTTGATCGGCGAGGTGGACCGCGCTGCAGCACCGGTGTGGGTGCATGAGGGCGCGGTCTACATGCACGAAGGACGGACCTACGTCGTGGATCACTTCGATTGGGGGCAGGGCGTGGCCGAGGTGCGCCAGGCGAATCTGGACTACTACACCGAGGCGTCGGAATCAGTGCAGGTGGAAATTCTGGGTGTGGAGGACGCAGACGAGGCGCGTGGTGTGCGTCGTGCCTTCGGGCCTCTGGAGGTGACCGCGCAAGCGGTAGCCTACCGCAAAGTGCGCCGCCACACCCATGAGACACTCGGATTCGGGGAAATCGATCTCCCGCCGCGTGAGTTCCGCACCACGGGCTGCTGGGTCTGGCTGGCTCCGCCGTTCGTGCAACGGCTGCAAGCAGATCTCGCCGGCCGGCCGGATCTCCTGCGGACATCGTTTGGACCCAACGACTACGGTCCTTCGTGGGAACCGCAGCGCCAGGTGGCGCTCGAGCGAGACGGCCACCGCTGCACGCAATGCGGAGTGAGCGAGCGCCCGGGACGCTCCCACGACGTTCATCACCGCACGCCCTTCCGCGTCTTTGGCTATATCCCGGGGCAGAATGAAAACCATGCCCAGGCCAATGCGCTTGATAACCTGGTCACGCTGTGCCAGGCCTGCCATCACCGCTTGGAGGCGCAGCAAGGGACGCGCACCGCGCTGGGCGGCTTAGCCTATGCGCTGCACAGCTTGGCGCCGCTCTTCCTGATGTGCGACTCGCGCGACCTGGGCATGGTGGTCAAGATGCGCGCCAAGGAAACGCGCGGTCCGACGATCACCTTCTACGATGAAGTGCCGGAGGGGATTGGCCTGACGGACGCGCTGTACGCGGTGATTCCGGAGTTGCTGGCCAACGCGGCGGATCTCATCGGTGGCTGCGGGTGCAGCGACGGTTGTCCGGCATGCGTTGGTCCGGTGGCGCCGGCCAGCGGCCCGGTGAAAGCGACGGCGCTCTTCCTGGCCCAGGCGATGGTGCGCGAGTTGGGCTGACAAGGTGCTCTCAGAGACTGGTCGCTTTTGGGCCCCCACCTCCTTGAGTATCTCCACCCCCTCTCCGCAACCTCCTGACTTGCCTAACGGTCTCGCAAGGCGGAGAGGGGGCAGGGGGGTGAGGCGGGAGACGGTTCTCCCACAAGCTTCCAAAGCGGCGCTCTCGTAGCGGGCAAAGCTAGGCCTTGACCTCGACTACCTCGCCTTGCGTAAGTTCAACCAACTGCTGAGGCGTCAGCGCAAATAGGGCCTGCGGCGTACCACCCGCGGCCCAGACCTCCTGGTAGCTCATCAAATCCCGGTCGATATAGGTGCGCAGCGGCTGGGCATGGGCCAACGGCGGGACGCCCCCGATGGCGAACCCCGTGTGGTGGCGGACGAACTCGGCGCTGCCCATTTGCACCGGCTCGCCCACATGCTCCGCCAGGCGCGCCTCGCTCACGCGGTTGGCGCCGCTGGTTTCGACCAACACCGCCTGTCCGGTGAGGGCCCCGCGGAACACGAGCGACTTGACGATCTGCCCCAGCTGGCAGCCCACCGCCTGGGCCGCCTCGGCGGCTGTGCGCGTGCTGGCCGGCAGTTCACGCACCTCGAGCTGCGTGCCCCGGTCGATGAGTGCATCTTGAACACGCCGTGCGGCAGGCGAAAGGCTCATGAGGTGAAAGCCGGCCGAGGTTTCATCGTTGGGCTGCGCTCTCCTTGCATGGCTGGAGGGGATGTTCTCGGCCGCGTAGCGCCGGGTGGATCAGCCGCGTTGCCGAGCCTGGCGCGAGAGATAGAACGCCAACCCGCCCGCCGCGACGAGCAGCATCAGGCCGATGATACCGAGTGAGCTGGATCGCGAGGAGCTGGTACCGCTCGATTGCTGCTGGCTGACCTGAACGGCAAAGGCGACGAAGGCCTTGGCGCCCGGCTCGAGGCGCAGAGGGGTGTTCATACTGGAAGTGGGGTTGTAGCCTTCGGGCGCGGCGGCGGCGATGTTGTAGTCACCCGACGTAAGCTGGGCGAAGCAATATGGTTCGCTCGTGCCGTCGGTTGTATGGCTGCCCACCTGCGCGCCGTCGGCCTGGGCGACGACGATCTGCCCGCCGGCGACCAAGCCCTCGCTTTCTTGGCGTGAGGCATCGCCGTTGAGGTCGTCGAAAACCTCCACACAGATATCGCCGCTGCCGGTGAGGGCAATCGGAGTCGGCGAAGGGGTGGCCGCGAAGGCCAGGGTGGGTAGTGCCGTGGCGGCTTCGCCAAATCCGAGCACCAATTCTCGGCCAACGCTTAGCGGCGCGTCGCGCGAGATATTGTTGAGCCGCTCGAGTTGGTCGAGGGGCACGCCGGAGACGGCCGAGATGCGCCACAATGTGTCGCCCGACTGGATGATGTAAACGATACGGCCATCGGCACCCGGGGTCGGGGTTTGAAAGGCGGTTGGTTGCAGCGCAGGAACTTCGGGCGGCGCAGCCAGGGCCAGGCTGCGCAGCGAGCCCAACACGAGAGGCAGCACCACCCATGCCAGCATGCGCATGGCGAATTTGGTCTTCTGATGAGTCATGAGCACTCCGCGGCGACATTATAGCCCGTCTCTTGATCCGACCGCGCACGGCCGGTGCGGGCCAGGCGAGTGCTTGTGGTATAGTCTGCGCGCGAGGTGAGCGATGGGCGCACGCATTCTGGTCATCGAAGACGAAGAGCGCATTGCCTCCTTCTTGCTGCGCGGCCTGACTTACGAAGGCTACCGGGTCGACCTGGCCGGAGATGGCCCGACGGGCCTGGGCCTGGCGCGCGAAAACCCTCCCGATTTGGTGGTGCTGGATTGGATGCTGCCAGGCATGGACGGCCTGGAAGTGTGCCGCCGCTTGCGTGCCGGCTCGCAGGTCCCGATTCTGATCCTCACCGCGAAGGATACCGTCGAAGACCGCGTGCACGGGTTGGATGCCGGCGCCGACGATTATGTGGTTAAACCGTTTGCCTTCGCCGAACTCCTGGCGCGCATCCGTGCCCTGCTGCGCCGCACCGGCCCGGGTGAGCCGGAGACGTTGCGCTTTGCGGACCTGGTGTTGGATACCGGCACCCATCGTGCGCGGCGAGGCGAGCGGGTGATCGACTTGACGGCCAAGGAGTACGACCTGCTGGAAATCTTCATGCGCCACCCGCGCCAGGTGCTCACGCGCGAGATCATCTACGACCGGGTATGGGGTTACGACTTCGGCGGCGAGAGCAACATCATCGAAGTCTATGTCCGCTACCTGCGCCAGAAGATCGAGACGGAGGGGGAGACCAAGCTGCTGCACACGGTGCGCGGTGTGGGTTATGTGCTGCGGGAGGATGAGTAGCCCGCTTCGCCTCAGGTGAGGCGGACCTCTTGCGGCCATGTCGCTGCGCGCGCGTCTCACCCTGGCCTATTCTGCGGTTCTGGCCGGCGTGCTGCTCGTCTTCGGCGCCGCGCTGTATCTCATCCTCAGTTTCAGCCTGATCATCCAAATCGACCAGACGCTGGCCCGCTCGGCGGAGGAGATTCTGCGCACGAGCCGGGTCACGACGCAGCGCGAACTGCGCATCCTGACCCTGCCCTCGCTGCAATTCGCCTCCTCGAACGTCTACGTTCAGGTGTGGAATGCCGAGGGGACACTCATTGCTTCCTCTTCCAACATGGGCGCCTTCGAGCAGCCGCTGGATGCGCTCTCGTTGCAGGAACCCACTCAGCAGTTCCGCGACGTGCGGGTGGGCGAGGTGCATCTGCGGGTGCTGACCGTGCCGGTGGTCCTGGCCTCCGAGCCGAGCGGCTTCCTGCAGTTGGCGGCGCCCATGGCCGTGGTCGATCGTGCTCGCGAGTCGTTGCTGATCTTTCTGGCGGTGGGCGGGGCGCTGGCGCTGCTCATCGCGGCCGGGCTGGGGAGCTGGACGGCGCGACGGGCGCTGCGCCCGCTGGATACCATCACCGAGACTGCACTGCAGATCACGCGCGCCGATGATCTTTCGCGACGCATCCCGCTCGAAGCACCGCCGGCCAGCGAGGTCGGGCGATTGATCCTGGCCTTCAACGAAACGTTGGAACGCTTGGAGGCGCTCTTCACCTCGCAGCGCCGATTCCTGGCCGACGTCTCGCACGAATTGCGTACGCCGCTCACGGCCATTCGCGGCAACGTGGATCTTATCCGGCGCATGGGGGCGGATCTGGAGTCGCTGGAGGCGATTCAATCGGAGGCGGACCGGCTGATCCGATTGGTGGGGGACCTGTTGCTTCTGGCGCAAGCCGAAACGGGCAACCTGCCGCTGGCGCGTGCACCGGTGGAGGTGGATACGGTGCTCCTGGAAGTCTTCCAGCAAGGGCGCGTGCTAGCTCAGGAACGGGTGGAAGTGGTGCTGGGGGACCTCGACCAAGCGCAGGTCATGGGCGACCGCGATCGCCTCAAGCAGCTCTTCCTTAACCTGGTGGCGAATGCTATCCAGTACACGCCGCCGCACGGTCGGGTGACGCTGGCCATGAAGCTGGTCGGTGAGTGGGTGCACGTCTCGGTGGCCGACACGGGGCCGGGCATTCCGACGGACGAACTGCCGCACGTTTTCGAACGTTTCTACCGCGTCGATAAATCCCGCCGGCGCCCCTCGCTAGGCGGAGCCGGGCTTGGGCTGTCGATCGCTTACTGGATAACGCGCAGCCATGGCGGGCGAATCGAGGCGGCTTCGGAAATCGGGAAAGGATCAACCTTCTCGGTGTGGCTGCCGCTCGCTTCCAGCACGTCTGGGAAAGACTAACCGGCAACCGCGAGGCTTCGTCGACGGGTCAGGGGGCGAGACCCAACGCGGCGGCCGCCTGCGCGCACAGACGTCTCCCGCCGGCGCGCCGCCATTCCTCCAGACGCGCGCTCCCCTCACGGCCCGCTTGCGCGTCCTCATAGATACCCGTCCCCCAATAAGCGTAGCGCCGCGTTTCCGCGGGCCACAAATCCGCCGCCTGGCCGATGCGCGAGTGCCCTCCGTTGTATCCGGCCAAAGCTAATCCGGGCTGGCCTCCGCCGCGCTCAAGCCCTAAACGCAAGTAGCCCAGACCGCGCGCGGCATTGACCTCCGGGTCGAAGCCATCCTCCCCCGCCGAGAAGTGAAACGGCATAACCTGAAACAAGCCCATGGCGCCCGAGTGCGAGAGCGCCCCCGGATCGCCACACGATTCGATTTGCATGACGGTTGCGACGAGGTTCGGGTCGAGTCCGAATCGCGTGGACCACGCAATGATTCTCTCTTGCCAATGGTGCACGGCCGGGTCGAAGAGGGGGGCAAGGGAGGCTGCCTGCGGTGCGGCCTCCCTTGCCGGGAGGGAAGCAGCCAAAGGCTGCGGGGAGAAAACCTCGGCCGAGGCGAAGGCCGAGGCGACGAGCCAACCCCCAAACGCCAGGGCGAGGGCTGCCAGGAGCGGTGCGGACAGCACGATCGAGTGTGCATGTCGAGGATCAAACCGCGTGTGCATTGCAGCCTCGTCCCGGCACTGGAGCCACTAGCCAACGGGACCATTATTGCGGCGGGCGAATGTTGCACCCGGCGCGAGCGGAACGCTGCCGGCTTGGCCTTCGTCGGCCGAGGCGGGCTGAGGCGCCGTGTGCGGCGCCGGGCGGGCGGCGCGGGGGTAGGCATGCGCCATGGCTGTGAACGGCGCCGGTGTGCGTGCTTGCGAGAACAAGCGCCGGCCGCCCATGGTGAGCGTGCCGATGAGCAGAATACGGATGAGCCAAACCACGCCGGCCACGAACACGGGGACAAAGCCAAGCACCTGACGGCGAGAGAACAAATCGTGACCCAGGTCGGCCTGTCCCATGAGAGAGAGGGTGACGGCCCACCAGGTGAGAATGGCATTCATGCCGCCGGCCAGGAACCAGGCCGCCACCAGGTACCAGGTCTCGATGCGCTCGGCGTGCTCGCGTTGAGGCGTGAACAGGCGCGCGATGCCGCCAAAGTCGATGCCGGAGAAGGCGAGTGCCAGGACGGTCGCCAGCGAGAGGCGCGCCAGGTGCAGGTCCCCGAGCAGATCGGCCAGCGCGAATTGGGTCGTGCTGAAGTTGAAGATCTCGAATGCGGCCAGCCCGAGGACGATGATCAGCCCGAAGGCTGCACCCTGCTCGGGCCAGCGCAGGTTGAGGCGGGCAAGCCTGGCCTGGTGAGGCAACTCAGTCGAGAGCGGGCGAGAGGATGTGATAGCGCTCATTTCAGTTCCTCCAAAGTGAAATACCGGTTCGGAAATCTGTGTTGCGGTTACAGTATAGAACATCTGTTCTAATCGTCAAGAGGGCAAGTCCCATGCCGCGGCTGATGAGCCTACCGCTTCATGTGGGGGAGGCATCTACGAAACGGTGTGTATCTGGGGGTGAGGAAGAAGCTCGCCGATGACTGCGAGCTAACCGTGGCTCGAAGAGGAGGAAGCCGGGACACGAAAAAGGCCGGGGTCACGCCATGGCGTGCCCCAACAACTTCAAGGCGCTTCACCCTCGGCAACGCGGCCGCACCGGCAGCGTAGACCTGGGGCAGAATTGGAGCGCATGGCGGCCGCGGGCAGCTATGCGTAAGGCGTGCTATGCCCTCTCCCAAATCGGATGTTGTTTTTCCCGATCAGGAAGACAAGCCAACTACAGACGCTCGATGATCGTGGCTGTGGCCATGCCGTGGCCGATGCACATGGTCTGCAAGCCGTAGCGCCCGCCGCTGCGCTCGAGTTCGTGCAGCATCTTGGTCATCAGCACCGCGCCCGTCGCACCGAGCGGGTGGCCCAGCGCAATCGCGCCGCCGTTGGGGTTGACCCGCGCCGGGTCGGGGCCGATTTCCTTCTGCCAGGCCAGCACGACCGTCGCGAAGGCCTCGTTGATTTCGATGACGTCGATTTGATCCAGGCGCAACCCGGCGCGCGCCAGGATTTTGAGTGTGGCCGGGATGGGCCCGTCGAGCATGAGCACCGGGTCGGATCCAACGACTGCGGTCGACACGATGCGCGCCTGCGGCGTGAGACGGTGAGCGCGCACGGCCTCGGCCGAGGCCAACACAAGCGCGGCTGCGCCGTCGCTGATCTGGCTCGAGTTGCCCGCGGTCACCACGCCGTCGGGTTTGAAGGCAGGCTTGAGGGCGGCCATCTTGTCGCGATTGGGCGGCATGCGCACGCCCTCGTCCTGTGCGAAGGAGCGCGTGACGGGTGCGCCGCCCTCCGGCACATGGGTCACTTCAATGGGAAGGATCTGGGCCGCGAACCGTCCATCGCGGATCGCTTGGCCGGCGCGCTGGTGGCTCTCGAAGCTGAAGTTGTCGATCTGGTCGCGCGTCAGGCCCCACTTTTCGGCGATCATTTCCGCGCTCATGCCCTGATGGATGAGGGGATAGGGGAAGTCGCCCGGCCAGGTGGAGGGCCAATCGGCGCCGATCGGCACGCGGCTCATCACCTCGATGCCGCCTGCGACCACCACCTGCATCTCACCCGAGGCCACGGCCTGCGCCGCGAAGTGGATGGCCTGCTGGCTCGAACCGCACATGCGATTGAGGGAAACGCCCGGAACGTGGAAGGGGTAGCCTGCCTTGAGCAGCGCCAGGCGGGCGATGTTGGCGCCTTGTTCGCCGATGGGCGAGACGCAGCCGAGGACTACATCCTCGATCAAGGCGGCTTCCAGGCCGGCACGCTGCAGCACATCGCGCAGCACGGCGGCTGCGAGGTTGATCGGGGTGGTCGTCGAAAGCGCGCCGCCGGGTTTGCCCACACCGACCGCAGTGCGCACGGCGCCGACGATGAAGACCTCATTCATGGGACCCTCCCTGGGTGGTTTGAGATGCGTGGCAATGAGGATGGATGAGCACCGCCCGATAGCGCACCGCGATTCGCGCGCGCGGGGCCGGGATGCGGCGCATCAACGCGGCAGTGCAACATGTCAGCCCGTGTAAGCAAGAGGCGGCGCTCCGCCAGGCCGTGCCGGCGGCCCGTCTTCTAGCAGCGTCTCCAGAGGTCGATGGAGGGCACCGCCGGATGGCTCAACCCGGCGGGCGCTTTTCCATATCGCGGATCTTCTCGACCTGACGCTGGTTCCACTCGTCCTGACTATAGGGCGTGGAGAACCACGCGTCAAGTATCTCGCGCGCGACGGGTTCGGAGGTTGAGCGCAGGCTGAGGGCCAGCACGTTGGCATGGTTCCAGGTGCGCGCGCCGCGCGCGGTCTCGGCGTCGGCGCACAGTGCGGCCCGGATGCCGGTTACCTTGTTGGCGGCCAGGCTGGCGCCGGTGCCCGTCCAACACATCACCACGGCTTCGTCGGCTGCGCCAGCCGCCACACGTTCGGCCGCAGCGCGAGTCACATCCGGCCAATCGGCGGTCTGCCCCGCGGCGGGGCCGAGATACTCCACCTGGTGACCCCGGCGCTTGAGGTCGAGACGGACCGCCTCCACCAATGACGTATGCTCGTCAGCACTCACCACGATTCGCATGCCCTTCTCCCGTAGCTTCGGCAATTCTATCGCGCTGCCTCGCGGCGCAAGGCAGTGAGAATCTCGCGCCCCAGCCCGGGGCCAGAATGGACCAAGCCGGTGTACACCTGCACCAATTGCGCGCCCGCCTGCAGCATGCGTCGGGCATCGCCGGCGCCCATCATCCCCACCGGCGGCCGGCACCAGGCAAAAAAGAGAGCCTTTCGGCTCAGGGTGGAAGTCGTGCGCGACGATAGGCGGCTGACGGGTGGAACTCGGTGTGGCGCAATCGGGGGAAATGGCGTGCGGCCCATTCGGTGATCGGGCGCGATCTTACTCCATTCGGCCGAAGCGTCAAGGAGCGGTTGCGCGCGGGACCCGGTCCGCGGAGTCGGCCAGTTGGATTTGATTGCGGCCCCGATCCTTGGCGCGGTACAGGGCGCGGTCGGCGACGTCCACCAGGGCGAATGCGTCCTTGGCGTCTTCGCCCAGGCCGGCAATACCCTGGCTGACCGTGGGCGAGGGCATCTGCCGGCCCAGCGAGTCGACCGGGCGCAGTTCGGCCAGCGTGCTTTGAATACGATTGGCGACCGACATGGCCTGCGTGCGGCTCGCGCTAATCAGGGCGATGGAAAACTCCTCGCCGCCCCAGCGCCCCAGCAAGTCCCCGTGTTTGATATGGCGGCGGATGGCGTCCACCGTGCTCAGCAAGGCAGCGTCGCCGGCCACGTGACCGAATTGGTCGTTGTACTCCTTGAAGTGATCGATATCCAACATGACCAGGCTGAGTTCGCCGCGCGTGGCGCGCGCCTGGCCCACCGCCGCCTCGAGTTCGACCACGAATGCACCGTGGCTGAGCACCTGGGTCAGGCTGTCGCGGCGAGCCTGTTCGCGCAGCGCCTCGTGCTGCCGCGCATTGAGGATGGCATTGGCCAGTTGCTCAACAACGATCTGTAGGACGAATTGATCGTCTTCGGTAAAGGCCCCCACCCGGGTGGCTTGCACATCGAGCATGCCCAACAGCGTGCCGGCCGAAAGGATTGGCAAAGTCATCTCTGCGCGGATGCCGGGCAGGCTGTCGACCTCTAGATAGTATTCGTCCTCAAGCACATTCTGGGATAGGTAGGGGCGCTGCGTACTCATCACATAGCTGTTAATGCTCTTGGCGGCCACGGAGACGCGGTCGCCCTGAGCAACCTGGCGGCGGCCGAGCGGCCCGGAGCCGCCCACGAAGCGGGCCGTCCGCCCCTCATCCTCGATGATCAGAATATGCGCGTGTTCGAAACCCAAGCGCGCCGCCAGAAGATCGCACACCCGGTTGTAAAGCACCGCCGGATCGAGGATTGAACTGATCTCGGTCCCCACCTCGCTGACGGTCATCAGCAGCGAGCGTTGGTGCTGCAGGGCAGCGAAGGCGGTGGCGTTTTCGAGCAGCGAGCCGAGCAGCGTGGCCAGAGTCTCGCCGACGGCCTTCTCGAGCGAGGAGGCACGGTGGGCCTCTTCGAACAGGAAGAGGAGAACCCCGTGGAATTGATTGGACAGGCTCAGGCGGAAGATCACCAGCGATTTGACCTCGGGGGGGACCCCTTGGTCGTACAGGTCGCGCCGTTCGATGGCAATGTCATCGAGCGACAGCGGGCCGGGAACCCCGCGTACCTCCGCCAGCCACGGCGCGGGGAAGAGCGCCCCGGAGCTCATACTCGTCCCGTCCAGCCCATCTTGGGCGGCCAGGCGCAGCCCATCGGCCTCCGCGACGAATACGGCCACCGCATGTGCCAGCACAAGTTGACGGGTCTCCTTGCACGCGCGCTGCAACAGAGCTTCGGTGTCGCGCTCGGTGGCCAGGCGGGCGGCCAATTGGGCGAGCAGGCCCATCTGGCTGCCCTCTTCCTGAATGTGCTGATACAAGCGCAGCCGTTCCAGGGCCAACGCCGCATAGTGAGAGAAGGTGTGCGTCTGGCGCATCTCGACCGTGGTCAGCTCGCGGCCAGGGGCCTCCACCGCCGCGACGCCGATCACCTCCTGGTCGGCGTGTATCGGCACGACCAGGGCGCTGGCCAGCCCCAGCGAGCGCAAGGTGGGGTCGTCGTGCACTACGCGCGGCGCGGCTTCCAGCGGCGGACCTTGCTCGGGCAGGCTGAGCTCGGGGAGCGTATCGGGTTGCGCGCCGCACGAGGCCGAGGGCACAAACGCGCCGGTGGCACGATCGGCCAGCCAGACGATGCCGCGGCTCACACCCAGCGAGCGCGCCAGGTAGGTGACCAGGGTGGAGGCCACCTCTTCGGGTGTGCGGGTGGTTAACATGGCGCTTGAGCACTCAAGCAGAGTCTCGAGGCCGTTGAGCAGCTTCTCGCGGCTTTCGATGAGGTTGATGATCTCGGGCGACATGCCCGGGCTGGGTTTGAGGTGGCCCTCGCGAGTGCGCCCTTCGGCGAAGGCCACGTTGGCCTCAACCAACTCCTCCAGCGGGCGGAAGACGTGGCTGTTGAAGAGCGCCAGCTCGAGGATCAGCAAGAAAACGAGCAGCGCAATCATGACGCTCAGGCCGAGGAAAATCGTCCGGCTGACCGCCAGATTGAATGCGCTCTGCGAGACGATGTAATGGGCAATCCATTGCGGCTGACCGGCAGGATGTGGGCTGGCCAGGAGACGCGCCATGTCGAAGGCGCGCCCCGTGCGTAGGTCGAGTTCGAACAGGGCTGCGCGGCACGCGGGGTCTGGATTGCCGTTGCACATCCCGTCCGGCTGCGGGAGCTGGGTATCGGGCAGCACCTCAGCCCACGGCCGGTTGATGTAGTCGCTGTGGGTCGAGGCCACGATCGTGCCCTGGCCATCGGTAATGAGCAGCATGCTGGAGGGGATGCGTCGGGCGCGGAAAAAGGAGTCGAGCTCAGCCTGCAGCCCAGGCAGATCAGCGGCCCGGTCGAGGCTGCCGCCGAGCGAGTACGCCAGCTCGGCCATGTGATCGCCCAGCAGTTCGCGCGAGAGGTTTCCCGACTGCTGGGTAATGACAAGGACTCCGGCCAGCGTGGCCAGAATCACAACCAGGATATTGATCGCGAAGAACTGACTACGCAGACGGGCGAACCACGAAGCGCTCAAGGTTCCGCGAGAGGCGGCTCCAAGGCAGAACTTAGATTGCCATTTAGTATAGCGTCCCGCACTTCAAATGAAAAGCGCCCAACTGTACCGATTCATTGCCCCGGCCTCTCATCCGTGCAGGGCGAGGGTAGCCAGGCTTGCGTCATTGGTGTTACGCGCGCAGACCGCCCGCGCGGGCAGCCCATGGGCTATGCCGGCGGCGTGCCGTTGCGCCAGAGTGCAAGGATCATGCGCGTGGACGGAAAGGCCAGATCGGGCAATTCATTCGGGCCGAAGAAAGAGGCTCGCTCGGCATCGTCGCCGGGCTGTGGCACCCCGCTTGCAACGGTGCCCTCGAAGACGATCAGAATGTCCGCGCCCTCGACCTCGCTTTGCCTCGCGATGACATCCCGCAATTGCAGGTCCTTCACCTCCAGCCCGGTCTCTTCACGGCATTCACGGGCCGCCGCCTGGCGCGGGTCTTCGCCCACCTCTACGTAACCCGCCGGTACCGACCACTTGCCACGCTCGGGCGAGACCCCGCGCTGGATGAGCAGGACTTTGCCCTCGCGGACGATGAAGACGGCCACCGCAACCTTCGGGTCTTCGAAATGGATGTAGGCGCAGCGCGTGCACACCGCGCGCAGGCGGCCAAAGGCAGGGCGCGCCTCGGTGGGCGCGCCGCAGCGAATACAGAAGCGCACGGGTTCGCGCGGCGTCATCTCCGAACTCGGCGCGCGAGCAGGGCCGCGACGGCCAGCGCCAGAGCGAGAACGGCCAACCCTGCCTCGATCAGGCGCAGCGGGCTGATGAGGGCCGGTGCAACAGACACTGCGGTGGGCGCGGTCGACTCCCGCGGCGGTTCGGCTGGTAGGGTCGGGGTTGAACTTCCGGCTCCTCCGCCCAACGTCAGGAGCGCCTCGCCTTCGGCGGTCGGAGTGGGCATCGGCGAGGAGGGCGGGCCCAAGCGGGAGGCTTCGGCGGGCGCGGGCGTCGCAGTGGCGCCGGACGACTTCTCCTGCGCAAATAACAGGGCACCTGCAGTCTCGGTGATCGAATCGCTGCCCGCCAGTGTGCCGCTGGGTGCGGCCGATTCGCCGGGCGTCGTCTGGTCCGCCTGATTGTCGGCTGCGGCGCGTGGTTCGGGCCCGGTGGGCGCAGGCACGAGGCCCGGCGCCATCTGCAACTCGGCGGCCGGCATGGCCGGGGCCGCCACTCGTGCGGCCATAAGCCCGCCACCGGCAAGATCCGTGACGGCAACCGCAGCCAGGGCGAGTGTCGCCAACGCCGAACCCCAGGCGAACACGAAACCGCGTGCAGCGCGCGGGCGGGTACGCCCGGCCATTTCCGCGGTCAGGGTGAAGTTGCGAGGCAGACGAATCGGAGGCAGGGCGCGCAGTGCCCCTCGGACTCGACGCAATTCCTCCAGGGCGCGCGCGAGTGCGGCCTCGTGCTGCAATCGCGCAAGCAAGACCGTGCGATCGGAGTCGCTCAACTGGCCGTCGAGGAATGCCGAAAGTCGCTCAAGGTCGTGCGCAGGTAGGGAGGTCGAGGGTTTCATGCTGAAGGCTCACCCTCAAGACGAAATGCCTCCGGCAGAAGTTCCCCGCGCAAGGCGAGGCAATCGCGCAGGTTGGCGCGTGCACGAGCCAGCCGGCTCTTGACCGTGCCCAGCGCAGTCTGCATCACCGCGGCCACTTCGCTGTAATCCATCGCTTGCACGTCGGCCAGGAGCACTACCGCGCGCTGTTCGTCGGTCAGGCGGCGCAGGCAGTCCTCGATCGCGCGGCGAATCTCACCGCGGGCGAGCTGGTCTTCGGGTGTCTCCCCCGGATCGGCGGGCTCGAAGGCTCGCCCGCTGTCGTCCTCACCGTCGGAAGAGGCCATGGCATCCAGCGAGACGGACGGCCTGCGCTTGCGGCGGCGCAACTCGTCGTAGCAGGCGTTGGTCACGCTGCGCATAATGTAGGCGCGCAACGAGCCGCCGCGGAAGTCGCGCAGGTGTCGGTAAAGGGAGAGAAAGGATTCCTGGGTGACGTCGGCCGCGGCTTCACTGTCGCCCAGCATACGCGCGGCGAGCGCGTAGGCCCGGCTCTGGTGAGCCAGCACCAGGCGGTTGAATGCGTCAAGGTCACCCTGTTGGGCATCGCGAAGAAGGGCGGCTTCGTCCATGAGGTCCGCGTCGTGCCAGTTGTACCTGCATCTAACTGCGTCTGCACCGGCAATCATACCCCAGAGAGGCGCGCGCCATTGCGCCATATGAGTGAAGTACAATGGCCAGGCCTGATCCCTCCGCACAGGCGCAGCGCGGAGTGCTTCCCTCCAGCGCGGAGGTCACCGATGTCGCTTCGACCATCCCCTATTGCCGGAACGTGGTACCCCGCCGATGCACGGGAACTTGCGGCCAGCGTGGATCGATTCCTCGCGCAGGCCGAAGTGACCCCGCCCAACGGCCGAGTCATCGGTATCCTTGCGCCGCACGCGGGCCACCGCTACTCGGGCGCGGTGGCTGCGCATGCATTCAAATGCTTGGCGGGCTCACAGGCCAATTTGGCTGCGGTCGTCTCGCCCATGCACCATCCCCATCCGGCGCCTGTGCTCACGACAGCGCACACCGGTTATGCCACGCCGCTGGGGGAGATCCCGGTGGACGCGGCGGCGCTCGACCAGCTCAACGCGGGCCTTGAGGCGCGGATCGGTTTGAGCCTGGCGCGGGTGCGTCGCGACGAGGAGCACTCGCTCGAGATCGAGCTGCCTTTCTTACAGCGCGTGTTGGGCGCTTTCTATCTATTGCCTGTCATGATCCTCGATCAGACCCTCGAGGTGGCTGAGGCTCTGGGGCACGCACTGGGGGAGGTGCTTGCCGATCGCCGGGCGGTGCTCGTGGCCAGCTCGGATCTTTCCCATTTCTACCCGCAGCCGGTGGCGGAAGCACTCGACCGCGAGATGCTCGCGCGCATTGTCGCCTTCGACCCGCCGGCCGTCATGCGCGCCGAAGAGCAAGGCCGTGGGTTCGCCTGCGGGCGGGCCGCCGTGGCCGCGGTGCTGTGGGCCGCGCGCGATCTGGGCGCCAACCGCGTGAGCCTCCTCCATTACGCCACCTCCGGCGCGGTGACCGGCGACCTCGACTCGGTGGTGGGTTACGGAGCGGCCGTCATCTGGCAGGAGGCCGGAACCATGCCCGGCCGAGAGGATCGACCCCGGTGAGCGCCTTCAGCCTGATAGACATGCTCGGCCTGGCCGGCCTGCTTCTGGCCAATGCGTTCTTCGTGATGGCCGAGTATGCCCTGATCAGTGCGCGCAGCACGCGCCTGGAAGAAATGGAGCGCCAGGGCGTGCGCGATGCAGCGCGCGCCCGCCGCATGTTGCGCGACCCCGAGCGCTACATCGCCACCACCCAGCTCGGCATCACGATGGCCGGCGTCGGGATGGGCTGGGTGGGCGAGCCGGCCTTCGCCTTCTTGCTTGAACGAGTGCTGGGTGTGCCTCTGCGCGAGCTGGGGGAAACGGCGGCGCGCAGCCTTTCCGCGCTGACGGCGTTTGTGTTGGTGACCTTCCTGGCCGTGGTACTCAGCGAACTCGTGCCGAAGTCACTCACCCTCGACAACCCGGAGCGCATCGCGGTGCGCATCGCCCGCCCGCTGGAAGTGCTCAGCCGCATCGGCCGGCCGCTGGTCTGGCTGCTCGAGCGCTCGGCCGGGCTGGTGGCGCGGCTGCTCGGCGCCTCCGGCTCAGCCCGCCGTGGGGCGTCCTACTCGGTGCAAGAACTCAAGTTGCTGGTCGAAGCGGCCCAACGCAGCGGCACGCTGGAGGACAGCGAACGGGCCATGCTGCATGCGGTCTTCGATTTCGGCGACCTGCGCGTGCGTGAGGTGATGATCCCGCGCACCGAGATGGTCGCTGTTCCGGCGGCGAGCACCGTCGACGAGCTGATCGCCATCGCTATTCTGCATCCCTACAGCAAGTTCCCGGTTTACGAGGGCACCTCCGATCAAGTCATCGGCATCGCCCATATCAAAGATCTGATGCGGGCACGCCACGGGCCCAGCCAGGTGGCCACTGTGCGCGGCCTGATGCGAGAGGCGTTGTTCGTCCCCGAGAGCCTGCGCGTGCAGGATCTGCTCGCGCGCTTCCGCGCCAGCCGCCAACACCTGGCGGTCGTCTTGGATGAGTTTGGCGGCACGGCCGGGCTGGTGACGTTAGAGGACTTGCTCGAAGAAATCGTCGGCGAGGTCTCGGATGCTTTTGACCGCACCCCGCCCCTGGTCAAGCGCCTGCCGGACGGCAGCGCGCTGGTGGATGGGCTGATGCTCATCGAGGAGGTTAACCAGGCCCTCGGGCTGCACCTGGAAGATTCCCACTATGACACACTGGCCGGATACATGCTCGGGCGGCTCGGCCGGGTTGCCCGATTGGGCGATGAGGTTGAAGGGCACGGCATGCTCCTGCGAGTTGAGGCGATGGACGGCCGGCGCATCGCGCGCCTCTCGGTGCGCCCGAGCGCGCCGGCTGAATCGCCGGAGGCTCCGCCATGATCCGCTACGTGGAGGTGTCGGTCAACCTGCCTCGCGTGCTTGGTACTTTCCACTACCATGTGCTGCCCGATCTGGCCGAAGCGTTGCGGCCGGGCCATCTGGTGGTCGTCCCGTTTGCCGGTCAGCGCGTGCAAGGAATTGTTCTGGGCGATGTCGATCAGCCGGAGGTGGCCGAGACTCGGCCGGTCGAGGGGCTGCTCGACCGCGAGCCCGTGCTGACTCCTGCCCAACTCCGCCTCGGCCAGTGGCTTAGCGCGACATACGGTGCATCGCTCGGAGAGTGTTTCGAGTTGATGCTCCCGCCCGGCTTGGGGCAGAGAGCGCAGAGTCTGTACGCGCTCGGCGACCCGGGCTTTGTGGGTGTGGACCCAATACAGAAGCGGCTCATCGCGCTGCTGGCCGAGCGCGGGCCGCTGCGCAGCGGGCAGTTGGCGCGCGCCTTCCCTCGCGCCGCGTGGGAACGGGAAGCGGCGCGCCTGGTGAAACACGGAGCTGTGCTGCGCACCTCCATCCTGCCTCCGCCGGAGGTTCACGCAAAACATGTGCGCACCGCGCGCCTCACCGTTTCGGTGGAGGCGGCCCACGCGGCGGCGCAGCGCATGCGCCAGTCCGCCCGCGCCCAAAGCCGGGCCGCGGCCGAGCGGCGCGCGCGCGTGCTTGAGTTTCTGGCAGCGGAACGCACCTCGGTCGAGGTCAGTTGGGTCTACGCCCACGGCGGCAGTACGCTGGGCGATCTGAAGTTGCTGGCCGACACTGGCCTGGTGGACCTGGACTACCAGGAAGTCTGGCGCGACCCGCTCGCCGGCCGGGCGTATGCTGCAGATACGACGCTCGCGCTCACGCCGGAACAACGAAGTGCGTGGTCCACGATTCGCGAGGCGCTGGCGGCGGGCGACGGGCGCGCCATTCTCTTGCACGGTGTGACCGGTTCAGGCAAGACGGAAATCTATTTGCGTGCGGTGGCGGAGGTGCTCGCCCGCGGCGGGCAAGCCATCGTCCTCGTCCCGGAAATCGGCCTCACGCCGCAGATACTGCAGCGTTTTGGGGCGCGCGTGATGCACGGGCTGGGCGTGATGCACAGCCGCCTTTCGGACGGTGAGCGCTACGACACCTGGCGCCGGGCGCGGTCCGGCCTGATCGACGTGATGCTCGGCCCGCGCAGCGCGCTCTTTGCGCCGCTGCCGCGAGTGGGGCTGATCGTCGTTGACGAGGAACACGACGAGTCCTACAAATCGAATCGCGCCCCTTTCTTCCATGCGCGCGATACAGCCCTCGAGTACGCGCGCCAGTTGCATGTGCCGTGCGTGCTTGGATCGGCGACGCCGGACGTGGTGACCTTTGCCCACGCGAAGGAGGCGCGCCTGACCTACCTGGCGCTGCCCGAGCGCGTGCCCTTCGCCGGCGTGCGTGGAGGGGCCCTGCCCGAGGTGCGAGTGGTGGACATGCGCCAGGAACTGCGCGACGGCAATCGCTCGATCTTCAGCCGGGCACTCTCTCAGGCCCTCGGCGAGTGCCTCGAGCACGGCCAGCAAGCCATTCTCTTCCTCAACCGGCGCGGCACGGCCACGGCGCTCTTTTGCCGTTCGTGCGGCCAGTCGGTGAGCTGCCCGCGCTGCGGGCTGCCGCTCACCTTCCACGCCGACGCGCCGGCAGCCGGTGAGGATGGGGCACGCGGGCGCCTGCGCTGCCATCACTGCAACTATCAACGCGGCGTTCCATCTCGTTGCCCCAACTGCTCGAGCGAGGCTCTGCGCCCTCTGGGAGTGGGAACGCAACGGGTGGAGGCAGAAGTGCTGCACAACTTCCCGCACGCGCGCGTCTTGCGCTGGGATGTGGACACCACGCGCACGCAGGACGCGCATGAGATCATGCTCGAGCACTTCGCGGCTGGCCGGGCCGAGGTGTTGGTCGGAACGCAAATGGTGGCCAAGGGTCTCGACCTGCCGCGCGTGACCCTGGTAGGGGTCATCCTGGCCGAGGTCGGCCTCTTTCTGCCGGACTATCGCGCCAGCGAGCGCACCTTTCAAGTGCTCACCCAGGTCATCGGCCGTGCCGGGCGCAGCCCGCGCGGCGGCCGGGCCATTCTGCAGACGTTCCAACCGGATCACTACGCGATTCGGCTGGCGTCTGCGCAAGACTACGACGGGTTCGCCAACACCGAACTCGACCTGCGTCGGCAGCTCGGCTACCCGCCCTACACTCGCTTGGCGCGCCTGATCGTTGCAGCCAACTCTCGCGAGCAGGCGCAGCGGGTGGCGGAAGCATTGGCGGGCGCGGTGCGTGCCGCGATCACCGCGGGCGAGCATCGCCAAACCGAGATCGTCGGGCCGGCGCCCTGCTTCTTTGAGCGCGAGGCGGGCCGCTATCGCTGGCAGGTCGTGGTGCGCGGGCCGCATCCGAGGCAGGTCATCCCAACGGACCTGCCGGAGAACTGCAGCCTGGACGTGGACCCGGTCTCGCTGCTATAGCGGGCTGCGGAAAGACACTCCACCTCACCCCCTGCCCCCTCTCCGCTGCGAGACTGTCCTCCGGTAGGCCGGGGTGCGTCGGAGAGGGGGTGAGGAACAAAAAGGAGACGGGGGCCTTCGGCCCCCGTCTCCTTTGAGATAACTTCGCCCCTCCCCCGGATTGACTTCTAAGCCTCGCGGCACCTGCTGGCCGGGGGAGGGGTTGGGGGCCTGCCCTGGGAACGAGGGTGGGGGCAAGAGGCGGTTGCCTTTCTTCCAGAAGCTCAAAAGCGGGGGATTTGGGCGCACGCGAGGCGTGTCTGGACGCGGTGCCGGCTTTTGACGGCCTGCGCCGGGCATGGTATACTGCCAGTCACTCCCGCCCAGAGGCGGGAGAATTTCTGCCCCGAACGGGGCTGCCCTCACCGAGGGCCATCTCTCACGCGGTGGACCTGCTCGTGCGTGCTCCTCAGCGATCGCAGCTGCGGAGCGAGCGAGCGGGGATGAAACCGCGGAGGTTGAACGCAAAGGAGTCCTCATGGCACTGGTCTCGCTGAAAGCCCTCCTCGAGGCCGGGGTGCACTTCGGCCATCGCACCGAGAAGTGGCACCCCAGGATGAAGCCCTACATCTTCACCGAACGCAACGGCGTTCACATCATCGACCTGCAGCAAACGCTGTCGTCACTCTCGACCGCGTATGCCATGGTGCGCGACATCGTAACCGCAGGCGGCACACTGCTGTTTGTGGGCACCAAGCGCCAAGCCCAGGATACGATCGAGACTGAAGCCACGCGCTGCGAGATGCCCTATGTCGTCGATCGCTGGCTGGGCGGCACGCTCACCAACTGGCGCACCATCAAAGAGCGCCTCGACGAGCTCGACCGCCTGGAGAAAATGGAAGCCTCCGGCGACTTCGGGCGCATCACCAAGAAGGAAGGCCTGATGCTGCGCCGGCGCATGGCGCGCCTCAACCAGCGCCTGGGCGGCCTGCGCCGCATGAACGGGCTGCCTTCGCTCATCTTCGTGGTCGATGTTTTCCGCGAAGCGACCTCCATCCACGAGGCCAATATCCTCGGCATCCCGGTCGTAGCGCTGGTGGATACCAACTGTGACCCGCGCGGTATCGATTACATCATCCCCTCCAACGACGACGCCATCCGCGCCATTCGCCTGCTGACCGGCAAGATGGCGGATGCGGTGGTCGAAGGGCGCTCGCTGCGCAAGGACCAGGAGCCGGCCGAGGTGGCGGCCCCCGAGCCGAAGGATGAGGAACTGCTCGGCGAGGCCACGCTGGCCAAGATGCGCGAGGGCGAAGCCCCGGCAGCGCCCGAGGAAACCAAGTGAGCCCCGCCATGCAAATCAACACGGCCCAGGTCAAACAACTGCGTGAAGCCACCGGCGCCGGCGTGCTCGACTGCCGCAAGGCCTTGCTCGAGACGCAGGGCGATTTCGAGAAGGCGGTGGTTTACCTGCGCGAGAAGGGCTTGGCGGCGGCCGCCACGCGCGCCGATCGTGAAGCGCGCCAGGGCGTGCTCGACCTGTACAGCCACGGCGGCGGGCGGGTGGGGGTGATGGTCGAAGTCAATTGCGAAACGGACTTCGTGGCCCGTACTGAGGAGTTCCGGCGCTTTGCCCACGAAGTGGCGCTGCAGGTTGCAGCGGCCAACCCGCGCTACGTCGACGTGGCGGACGTACCGGCCGAGGCACTGGACGCCGAGCGTGCAAAAGCCCGCGAGCGAGCACGCGAAGAGGGCAAACCCGAAAACGTCTGGGATCGCATCGCCGAGGGTATGCTCGAGAAGTTCTACGCCGAGGCCTGCCTCTTGCGCCAGCCGTACGTGCGCGACGACAAGCGCACCGTCGGCGACCTGCTCAAGGAGGCCGTCACCACCACCAAAGAAAACATTCTCATCCGGCGCTTCACGCGCTGGGAGGTCGGAGAAACCGCCGAATAGCATGGCGCGGGTCAGCCGGAAGGCTGACCCGCTTTCTCATCGGCCGCGCACCGGGTAGGGCGCCAGGCGGCCGGCGGCAACCCTGGCGTTGAGGAGGAATGGATGACTCTGCAATTCGAACGCATCCTGCTCAAGCTGGGCGGCGAGGCATTGGCCGGGCCCGAGGGCACCGGCATCGACCCGGCCTGTGTCGACGACCTGGCCCTGCGCATCCGCGGCGTGCAAGAGCTGGGAGTGCAGGTGGGCGTGGTCATCGGCGCCGGCAACCTGTGGCGCGGCACGCGTGGCATGGCGCGCGGCATGGAACGCGCCACGGCCGACTACATGGGCATGGTGGCCACCGTCATCAACGCGCTGGCCCTGATGGACGCCCTCGAGCGCAACAAGGTGATCGTCCGGGTTCAATCGGCGATCGAAATGCGCGCCGTCGCCGAGCCCTACATCCGCCGCCGCGCGATCCGCCACCTGGAGAAGGGGCGGGTGGTGATCTTCGGCGGGGGCACGGGCAACCCGTACTTCTCGACCGACACGGCGGCCGCGCTGCGGGCCATGGAAGTGGGCGCGGGCGTCCTGATCAAAGCCACCAAAGTGGATGGCGTCTATGACGCCGACCCCCAGCAAGTTCCCTCCGCCCATCGCTTCGACCGCCTGACCTACATTGAAGCCCTCAACCGGCGCGTGGGCGTCATCGACAGCACCGCCATCTCGCTGTGCATGGACAACAATCTGCCCATCCTGGTGCTCGACTTGTGGCAGACGGGCAGCCTGGAACGAGCGGTGCGCGGCGAAAGCGTTGGCACGCGAATCGCCGCCGATTAGGGCCGGCGACGCGGCTGCCCTGCGGCTCGGGCCGGCCGCGTTGTGCACGCACCTGAGTGGTTTACCGGATTCGTCCTTTTGGGTTATCCTTGGAGAACGCGGAGGTCGCTTCGCGCGACTCCCGCGCCCATTCCTCAGGAGTTGCACATGGTCAAAGAGGCACTGTCCGAGGCTGAGGGGCGGATGAAAGGGGCGACCAAGACCCTCGAGGAGAGCCTGGCCACGCTGCGCACCGGGCGCGCCAGCCCGGCCCTCATCGAGAAGCTGGAAGTGGAGTACTACGGTACACCCACCCCGCTCATGCAACTCGCGACCATTTCGGCGCCCGAACCGCGCCTGCTGACCATCAAGCCGTTCGATCCCGGCTCGCTCAAGAACATCGAGCGCGCCATCCTGGCCTCCGACCTGGGGCTGACCCCAGGCAATGACGGCAAGCTCATCCGCCTGATGATTCCCGCTCTCACCGAAGAGCGGCGCCGCGAATTGGTCAAGGCCACGCACCACCGGGCGGAGGAGGCGCGGGTAGCCGTACGTAACGTGCGGCGCGACGTGCACAACGACCTGCGTGAGTTCGAAAAAGAGAAGCTCATCTCTGAAGACGACCTCAAACGCGGCGAGGAAGACCTGCAGAAGATGACCGACAAGATGGTCGAGAAAGTGGACGACCTGGTGAAGCGCAAAGAAACGGAGATCATGGAGGTCTGAGGCGCGCCACGGCGGCGCAGCCACAGACTCCACGGAGCGACCCTTGGGCACGACGACCCCCCGCGCGGAGACCCCCGGCACGCCGGTGCCGGAGGGGCTGCCGGGCAAGATTCCACAGCACGTCGCGATCATCATGGATGGCAATGGGCGCTGGGCCACCGCGCGCAACCTGCCACGCCTGGCCGGTCACCGCGCCGGCACCGAAAACCTGCGCCGCATCATCCAGGCATGTGCCGAGTTCGGCATCCGCTATCTCACGCTGTATGCCTTCTCCACCGAGAATTGGGGCCGGCCGGAAGAAGAGGTGCAGGGGCTGCTGTCGATTATCGAGGACATGCTTGGCCGCGAGCTGAACGAGCTGCACCGCAATGGCGTGCAGCTGCGCCACCTCGGGCGGCTGGAGGGCATCTCTCCCTTCTTGCAGCGCAAAGTGCGCGAAGCTATCGACCTGACCAAGGACAACAGCCGCCTGACGTTGAACGTGGCCTTCAACTACGGCGGGCGCGACGAGATCGTGCACGCGGTGCGGCGCATGATCGCCGAGGGTGTGCCGGCCGAGGCGGTCGACGAAAAGCTGATGAGCCAGTACCTTTATACCGCCGGCACGCCGGACCCCGACCTGATCATCCGCACTTCGGGCGAGCTGCGCATCAGCAACTTTCTCATCTGGCAAGCCGCCTACTCCGAATGGTACATCACCCCGGTCTATTGGCCCGACTTCGGCAAAGAAGAATTGCGCCAGGCGTTGTGGGAGTTCAGCCAGCGCGACCGGCGCTTCGGCCGCGTAGCTCCCTCCGCGGGTAGCTGACCGTATGCTGCCCGACCGCCTGGTGGTCGCCCTGTTGCTCCTGCCCATTGGTCTGGGGCTCATCGCCTACGGCGGTGTGCCGCTACTCCTGATCATCTCCGTCTTGGTGGTGCTGGCTGCGCTCGAGTATGCCGACCTGTTCGCCCGCACGGGGCTGGCTCCCTCGCGCTGGCTGGTGGCCGGCGGGGCGCTCGCGCTGATCGTTGCCCGCCACTTGTTTGGCTTTGACCACGTCGGCCTGATCCTCACACTCATCATGCTGATCGCCGTGGCTTGGTACCTGCGCGCTTACGAGCGCGGCTCGGCGCGTGCCGCCACCGACTTTGCCGTGACCCTCGCCGGAATCATCTACCTCGGATGGTTTGGCGCCTACTTCATGTCATTGCGCGCGCTGCCGGGCGGGGAGTGGTGGCTGCTGGTGGCGCTGACCGGGGTGTGGTTCGGCGACGCGGCGGCCTTCAGTATCGGCCGGCGTTTTGGGCGCCACCCCATGAGCCTGCGCCTCTCCCCGCGCAAAACGTGGGAGGGCTACGTCGCCTCGATCGTCGGCGGCGGGCTGGGCTCGGGGCTGCTCAGCCTGCTGTGGCAGATCGCCGCGCCGCCGGGCAGCGGCGTGGGTCTGGTGAGCGGCCTGGTCATTGGCTCGCTGCTGGGGGCATTGGGCACGCTCGGTGATCTGGCCGTCAGCATGCTCAAGCGCGAGGTGGGGGTCAAGGACTCGGGCACCCTCCTGCCCGGCCACGGCGGGGCGCTTGATCGTATTGACTCATGGATTGTCGGGGCGGCCATCGGTTACTACCTGGTGGTCGGGCTGGCGCCGCTCCTGCACTGAACGGATCGCCTCCGGTCTTTCGCCGGCCGAGGAAAAGCATCGCCGCGTCGAGCCGACGCGGCGATTTGATTCTCCTCCAGCGCAGATTCTGCCGAGTTCAGGGCAGCGCACCATCCAGCGTCGGTACGGCATCGTCGGTAAAAGCGAAATCGAGCGCAGGCAGATCGGCCGGGCCGAGCGCGCAGGCCGCGATCCCCTCCTGGCCGATGCACATCGAGAAGTCGTGCGTCGCCAGAGCCGAGATCAACTCGATCACCGCTGAGCCATCGGCGCCGATGAGGGTGAGCGTGGTCTGGCCCGCGTTGCGAGCGACGAGCATCAGCCCCACCGCGGAGGCATCCAGTGTGCGCCATCCCGGCAGTTGCAGGAGCGGGTCGCCTCCCGCGCCGGGCCAGCCGATCTCGAACCCGCCGACGAAGGGGGCCAACTCCTCCTTGTCGGCGTAGGTGGCCAGCACGATCCGGTTGGCCGAGGCCTCGGGGCTCTGGGCCATCGTCAGCGCCAAACCGGACTCGTCCAGGGTGGATTGCAGGGAGGACAGCGCGGCGATCAGGTCGGTCGACATCTCTAGTTCGCCCAGCGCCTGGACCACGACGGGGCCGGAGAAGATGTACGGGAAGTCCATCGGCGCACGCGAGGGCTCGCCTCCCAGAAGGAAGTCGGCCAGGTTGGAAATCCAGCGGGCGTTGTCGGCGACATGATCGTAGGGTGGCGAGAGAAAGCTCAGGTCGCCGACGGCCAGCACGCGTTCGTTGGCCGCCAGCACGGCCGCAGCCAGATCCCCGCCGCGGTCGGTACGTGAGGAGAGCGTGTGCTCGTCTGCGGAAATGAGCGCGAGCCCGCTGGGCGAGGCGATCGAATGCGCGGCGTAGAAGGCCACGCGCCCGAGGTCCGCCGTGAGTGGCGAGGCCGCAAAGCGAGTGAGCAGCACGTTGCGGAAGTTGCCTTCGTTCTCATTCAGGTTGTAGAGATAATCGTCGGCGACGGTGATCTCGAACGGTGCCAGCAGCGTGTTGGCGGCGGACGAGTCGTCGAGGGCAGTGCTCGTATCGGAGTAGTAACTGTCGTACTGCGGCGACCCGCGCGTCGGGTCGGTGAGCACCAGCACCCGCCCGCCGCGACCGACGAAGGCCTCCACCCGCTGCACCTCGTCGCGCATAAACGGCGCGTTGGGCGCGGCCACCACCAAGGCGGTAGCCGCGGCCAGCCGGGCGGCCAGGCTTCCGGAGTCGCTGGCGGTCAGGAATTCCACTTGCCCGCCGTGCGCGCTCACTGCGCGCACGAGCGGTTCGAGTTCGGCGGCCAGGAAGTTGTTGGCGTGCGATTGATCGATGAGCACATGTGCGCCCGGCGACGCGCTGCGCGCAGCGGGCGCCTCGCCTGTGGAGAGCGGCGGCAGCGGGACCGTGAACGAGGCGTACTGCGGTGTGGCCACCGGCGAGCCGCGCCAATAGAGGCCTTGATAGAACCACAGCCCGCGCACGAGAGCGGGCACGACCAGCAGGGCCAGACCAAGCAGCATGAATCGGCGGGTCATGGCTGCCTCCCCTCTGCCGGCGGAACGTAAAGTAAGAAGAGGCCGGCCTCGAGCGGGTAGGCCGTGGCGCGTCCGTCCTCGGCCATATAGAAGAAGGGCACGGCCGCAGCCGCCGGCAGCCCGGCCAGTTCGCGCAGGTCGGCCACGGCGTAATGCGCGATGTGGGCCATGCGCGCGGCGTGGGCGATGGCGGGCGATGGGCCGCCCAAGGCATCCACCAATCCGAGGCGCAGGGCATCGCTGCCCAGATAGATCTCGCCGCGGGCAATCTCTTCGGTGGTGAGGTTCAGCCGCTCTCCGCGCCCCAGGCTCACCGCCTGAATGAACCCCGCTTTGACGGCCTCTAACTGGCGCAGGAAAGAATCACGCGGACCGCCAAACAGTTTGTACGGCCCGGTCGAGGCGACGTCTTCAACGACCGTCGGCCGTGGTGGCAGGCTGCCGATGACGCCCACGTTGCCCACCTGAGAGGTGGGCATGGCGAAGATATAGTCGCTGCCCACGGCCAGGTAGTAGGCCCCGCTGGCGGCCATGGTGCCGATGGTGCTGATCACCGGCTTTGCGGCGCGCAATCGCGCCAGCTCGAGATAGACGGCTTCGGTGTCGGCCACGGTGCCGCCCGGGCTGTCGAGCACCAAGACCACCGCGCGCACCCGCGGGTTGCTGCGGGCTTCGTCGATCTGGGCGATCACTTCGCGCGCGCTCACCGCCTCGATCGGAGTATTGATATAGATGATTCCGACCACCGGGCGCGGGATGAGCAAAGCCAGGACGAGGCCGGCGGCCAGGAGCAAGGCCAGCCAGACCCAGCGCCAAGCGGGCCCCAGCGCAGGAAGCTTCCAAGCCCTCATGTTCATGGGTCCTCCGTTTGCCCCGAGAGACCTCGCGCGGCCTACGGGGGCTGTGCCATGCGAGCGCCGGGCCCCCTCATCCGGATTGCACGCAAGAGGTTGGGAGAGTGGAATGCAGGAGGAGTGCGGTCACCCCCTGGGTGCAGAGCAGATGCGCAGGCGCCTCCCGTTGTGCAGGTTGAGCGGGAAGGGGATCTAGCCCAACTCAACGCGCGCGGGAGGCGCCGTTTGTGCCGGAGAGCGGAACGTCCAGGGGTCGACTCTTAGAAGCAGCCGACTCCCAGCCAGGCGCAATACAGATTATTGGAGTCGATGTACCAGCCGATGCCGACGGCCACCACGCACGCCAGGAGCAGCAAGCAGCCGCATCCAATCCACAGCATCCGCCTTCCCCCACCCTTCTTCTCGACCGGGGCGGCGGCCGCCAGCGGTGGAGGAGGTACCGGGGCAGCCTGGGGTGCGGCCGCAGCTGTGCGGGGCGCCGGCGGAACTTTGGCGGAGGCGGCGACGACGGTGGCCGCCACGCCCTCGGTCTCGACACCCAAAACGATGCTTTCGCCCAGCGTGAGTTCATCGCCTGGGGAGATGGCGCGCGGGGCGGTGATGCGCTGCTTGTTGACGAAGGTGCCGTTGGTCGAGCCCAAATCCTCGATGATTACGCCGCCCGGCTTGGTAACCAGCCGTGCGTGGGCGCGAGACACCTCGGGATCGGCGATGACAATATCGGCCGAGGCCTCCCGCCCGATGGTGGCGATTTCTTTGTTCAGTTCGAACACCTTGCCTGGCGTGGGGCCGCTGCGCATGACCAAGCGCAATTGTCCGCTGGACATATTCTCCTCCTCGTCGACGCGTGCGGCGAGTGTAATTCCACTCGGGGTGGGTGTCAAATGGAATTGCAGGCCGGGTCTGGTCCGCCGGAGGGCCGTGGCCCGCCGGCCTCGCTTGACAGGTGACGGGGATCGGAGATAATTACCGCCACGAAAGGCTGTGACGGAGGAAAGTACGCGGCGCTATGCCGACAGGGAGGCTGTGGCCACGACTGCAAGCCCGGCCCGGATCGACGCCGCCGAAGTTCCCTCCTGAGCTGCTCAGGTGAACCCTCGCGATGGCCGAACCCCTCGTGACCACGCGAACAGTAGCTTGGGCCGCATCCTTCCCGTTAGCGAAGGAGCCCCTCGCCGCTCACCGGCGGCGGGCAATGAGCGAGCCCGACGGCGCTCTCCATGCAGCGGCCGGGCTCATCAGGGTGGTACCGCGGGCCATGTCCCGTCCCTGAGCGGACGGGGCATTTCGTTTTAAGGAGGCCGGATGGCTGAACCGATTGAGGCGATGCGTGAGGCCGCGCTGCGCGCGCTGGACGAAGTGCGCTCGAGCGAGAGCCTGGCGGCATGGCGCGTGGCACACCTGGGCCGGCATTCCCCGCTGATGAACTTCCTGGGCGATCTCGGCTCGCTGCCTGCAGCCGAACGACCGGCCGCCGGCCGCACGGCCAACCAGGCGAAGCAGGCCCTGGAAGCTGCGCTGTCGGTCAAGGAGGAGGCGTTGCGGGTCCAGAACCTCGAGCACGCGCTGGCCTCCGAGAAGCTCGACCTGACCCTGCCCGGGCGGCCCCCGCAACGCGGCCGGCTGCACCCCTCGTCGCAGGTGCTGCGCCGAATTCTGGCGATTTGGTCCGAGATGGGATTCCAGGTCTACCGCAGCCGCGAGGTGGAGAGCGATGAATTCAACTTCCAGCTGCTGAATTTCCCGCCCCATCATCCCGCGCGCGACATGCAGGATACCTTCTATACCACGCGCCCAGGCGTCATCTTGCGCACGCATACTTCGCCCGGGCAGGTGCGCGTGATGCGCGAACGCTGCCCCGAGCCGATTCGCGTCGTCCTGCCCGGCATGTGCTTCCGCTACGAGCAGGTGACGGCACGCGCCGAAGCGCAGTTCTATCAGGTGGAGGGCCTGGCGGTAGGGGTGGGCATCACCCTGGCCAACCTCAAGGCGACTCTCGCCGACTTTGCGCGGCGTATGTTTGGCGCCTCGGTGCGCGTGCGCTTCCGCGCCGATTACTTCCCCTTCACCGAGCCGAGCGCGGAGATGGACATCGAGTGTTTCATCTGCGGCGGAAGCGGCTGCCCGGTGTGCAAGCGCAGTGGCTGGCTTGAAATCCTGGGCGCAGGAATGGTCCACCCGATCGTCCTACACAACGGCGGATATGATCCGCGGCGTTACTCCGGCTTCGCTTTCGGAATGGGCCCGGAACGCATCGCCATGCTGCGTCATGGCATTACCGATATTCGCGCCTTCTGGGCCAACGACCCGCGCTTTCTTGAGCAGTTCTGAACCGGCGGACAGGGCGCGGCAACGGCGCGCTGGAGGTGGATTGTGGAAGTACCCCTTTCGTGGCTGAAAGACTACGTGCGATTGACGCTCGAGCCGGAGGCACTGGCCGCCCGCCTCACGTTCGCCGGCCTGGAAGTTGAGAACATTACCAGTGTCGGGCTGCCTGCACTTCCGGGGCGCGGGAGCGACGGGCTGGCCTGGGATCCGGAGAAGATCGTGGTGGGCGAGGTGCGGGAGGTCATGCCGCACCCCAACGCCGACCGGCTTGTACTGTGCCGCCTGTTCGACGGGTTGACCGAGCACACCGTGCTCACCGGCGCCTCGAACCTGTTCCCGTACAAAGGCCTGGGGCCGCTGGCCCCGCCGCTCAAGGTGGCCTACGCACGCGAGGGTGCGACGCTTTACGACGGACATGCGCCGGGGCGGGTACTTACCACCCTCAAGCGCATGAAAATCCGCGGTGTCGAATCGTCGTCGATGATTTGTTCGGAGAAGGAACTTGGCCTTTCCGAGGAGCACGAAGGGGTGATGATCCTTGAGGTGGATGCGCCACCGGGTGCGCCGCTGGTGGGAGTTCTGGGCGACCACGTGTTCAGCGTGAAGATCAACCCTAATATGGCGCGGGCGGCAAGCCTGATCGGCATCGCGCGCGAAGTGGCTGCGCTCACTGGGCAAAAACTGCGCCAGCCCTCCTACACGCTGGGCGGGAGCCGCAAGCCCTTGCGCGGTTCGCTGCGCATCGAGATCCGCCGGCCCGACCTCAACCCGCGTTTCACTGCGGCGCTCATTCGCGAGGTGAAGATCGGGCCCAGCCCGGAGTGGATGCAGCGCCGCTTGCGCCGGGCGGGCATGCGCCCGATCAACAATGTGGTCGACATCACCAACTACGTGATGCTCGAAACCGGGCAGCCGCTGCACGCCTTCGACTGGGATGTCCTCGCGCGGCGGGCCGGCGCCGGGCCAGTGGTCATCCATACCCGCTTGGCCGAGGCCGGCGAGCGGTTGACCACCCTCGACGGCGTCGTGCGCACGCTTGAGGATTACATGATCCTGGTCTGCGACAGCCGCGGCGCGCTCTCGATCGCCGGGGTGATGGGCGGCGCGGAATCGGAGGTGACCGAGGGCACAACCTCGATCCTGCTGGAAGGCGCCGCGTGGGATTTCATCAGCATCCGCCGCGCGGTCCAGGCGCTGCGCCTGCCCTCGGAGGCCTCGTACCGGTTCTCGCGAGGCGTTCACCCGGCAATGACGGTGCGCGCTGTGGCGCGCGCGGCCTCGCTCATGGCGGAGGAGTGCCAGGGGGTTGTGGCACGCGACGTGGTGGACGCTTACCCGCGCAAGGCCCCGCGCGTGACCGTCGACTTGCCGCTGGCACGCGTGGCGGCGTTGCTTGGCATACCCATCGCGGAACGCGAGATTGTGCGCATCCTTGAACGGTTGGAGTTTGGGGTTGAGGTGCGCGCGGCCGCGCCTGCCGGGCGAGGTCGTCGCAGCGCGCAGGCCAGAGCACCCCGCGTGCTGCGCGTGAGCGTGCCCGATCACCGCCTCGACATCGGGCCGGGCGTGATCGGCCAGGCCGATCTGATCGAAGAAATCGCCCGGGTATACGGCTACGAACGCATTCCGGAGGCGCAACTTGCCACCCTCCTGCCGCCCCAGCGAGATAACCCCGGCCTCGAACGCGAGGAGGCGGTGCGCGACCTGCTGGTCCAGGCCGGCTTGCAGGAGGTGATCACCTACCGCTTCACCTCGCCCGAGCGCGAGGCGCAGCTCGACCCGGCCGGGGCGGTGCTGGCACGCTCGCAGTACGTGCAAATCGCCAACCCCATCGGCCCGGACCGCAGTGTGCTGCGGCGGTCGTTGCTCTCGAGTGTGATGGAAGTGGCCGCGCGCCAGGCGGGGCAGCGGCCGCGCGTGGCGGTCTTCGAGATCGGCCCCGAGTTCCATCCCACGGGCGAGGGCTTGCCCGAGGAGCCGCTGCGCCTGGCCATCGTGCTCAGTGGCCTGCGCGAGCCCGCGCACTGGTCGAGCCCGGCGGCGACGCCCATGGACTTCTACGACCTGAAGGGCATTCTCGGGGTGTTGACCCTGGGACTGCATGTGGGAGAAACGACCCTGGTCGAGACACCTTACCCGTCATTCCATCCGGGGAAATGCGCCAGCCTCTCGGCCGGGGGGCGCGCGATGGGCGTGCTGGGCGAGCTGCATCCGGTGGTGGCGCAGCGCTTCGGTTTCGCCCAGCCGGTGCTGGCGGCCGACCTCGACCTGCAGGCGCTGCTCGACGGGATCCCCCCGCGTTTCACCGTGACTGCCATCCCGGGCGTCCCGCCGGTGTTGGAGGACGTAGCGTTGATCGTCGCCGAGGAGGTGCCGGCCGGGCGTGTGATGGACGTGATGCACACGGCGGGCGGGCCGCTGCTGCGCGAGGTGCGACTGTTCGATGTCTATCGCGGAGCGCAAGCCGGCGAAGGCAAGAAGAGCCTGGCCTTCTCCCTCACCTATCAGGCCGAGGACCGCACGCTGACCGACGGCGAGGTGGCTCAGCTTCGGCTGGGCATCATCCGTGCGCTTGAGCAGCAACTTGGCGCACGGATCCGCAGCGGCGCCTGACCGTGAGAAGTTAACTCAACGGCCCGTCCAAGTGGACGGGCCGTTTTTGGTTCTGGGAATGCGATCGGTTGCCTAGCGGACGGGAATGACGTTCGCTGCCTGCAATCCCTTGGGGCCGTTCTCAATCGAGAACTCCACCTGCTGGCCTTCCTCCAACTTCTTGTAGCCATCCATTTGAATGGCCGAGAAGTGGACGAAGACGTCCTCGCCACCCTCGCGGGCAATGAAGCCATAGCCCTTGGTGGCATTGAACCACTTGACGGTTCCGACGATTCGTTCAGTCATGCCCGTGCCTCCTGTTGCCGGGAAAGAAAAGTGGGTCCTAGGGCGCAGCCAGCGGTGGAGAGGAACAGAAAATGCCGCTCCGAGTGTTGCTAGAGCGGCGGTCCTGCCTTCCGAGCTAAATCCGCGTCCCACACATTCAAAATCGTAGCACAACCTCGGCGGTGAGTCAAGTCGGAGACGCCATTTTCTGACCGTATGAGGCGCCTTTCGGGGTCGCAGCGCAACTCCACCTCGAGGGTACATCTGTCTATGAGGTGCCGTGCCGAGAACTCCTTGGCTGAGGGGGGAGCGGGTATGCCCGGCCGGACGCGTTGGCCCTTCAATTGGCACGGGACCGCCTTCGATCGAATTCAGTCCCAAGCGGCGGATGATCCCCGTGGGATGGTCGTGGGCCAGGGAGCGCCCCACTCAAGAGCCGGAGAAAGCCCCGGCGCTGCGCGTGCGCAGGAAGTCTCGCCCAATTGGCGCGCGGTGGACCTTGCCGTTGAGCCACTCGAGCCGGGCATATTCGAAATCCTGGCCGAGGACGCCGCGGGCATCCATTTCCACCTCGGTGAGAGGGAAGCCCAGCCGCAGGCGCCCCAACTCGCGATACGTCGTGCGGAACTGGTAGCACACGTTGTGGCCGGTTTCCTCAAAGTAGTCGCAGCCCGAGTCACTCAAGGCGGGCACGGGCGGCTGTTGGCGGCCCATCAGAGTGGTGACGCTGGCCAGGAAGGCGTGGTCGCCTTCGGGTTCCATGGCCAGCGCGCCGTATTCGAATACTTGCAGCGTGAGGCCGAGGTCCTGGTCGACGAAGGCGGCCGAGAGCGGCAAACCGAGCCACACCTCGCCGCCCGCGGCCCGATAGGCGATGAGGAACTCGCCTGCGACGGCCAGACCGTTCGAGAAAACCAGTGCGGTGGGTGTTGCGCCGGGCACCCCGGGCGGGATCGGCGACGGCGTGGAGGCGATGGCAGGAGCGGTGGCCGTGAGCGTGTGCAGGGGCGCCAGGCTGGCGGTGGCGCGGGGCGCCGAGGTGGGTGTGAACGCGACGGGCGGCTCGAGCAATGTGGCATCGTACCCGCGTGCGGCAAAGAAGGAGGCGCCAATGGGTTGGCGCGCGACCTGGCCGCCGACGGCATGCAGCCGCGCGAATTCAAAATCTTGGGTGAGCCCGCCATCGTTCTCAACCCACTCTTCGGAGATGGGCAGCCCGAGACGTGCGCGGTCGGATGTTTCCCAGAACAGGCGCAGGCTGTGGCACAGGTTGTGTCCGGTTTCCGCAAAGAAGGTGCAGCCGCTGTCTGGGCTGGCCGCGGCCGGCGCTGTTTGCCGCCCGAGGATGACGTTGGCGCGCAGTGGAAAGGCAGCCTCGTCGGAGGGATCCTGGGCGAGCACACCATACTCGAAAACTTGCAGCACCCAGCCGAGGTCGCGGTCGAGAATTAACCGGCTGATGGGCTGCCCTAACCAGGCGAGACCGCCCGAGGAATCGAACCCGGTCAGGAAGGCGCCTTGGATGCGATGGCCGTTGTCGAACGTCCGGCTGGGCACAGCCGGCGCGGGAGCCGTGCCGCTGGCGGGCGGTGTGACTTGAACCGCGGGCAAAGCCGAGCACGCGCCGAGCCAAAGGGCGGCGACGAGCTGCAGGCTGAGGCGCATGGCGTGAGAGCGGCGGGTGGCAGGCTTCATAAGAAGAAGGGAACGCGGCGCACAGGTGCCGCGCTCTACGAGGAGTATAAGACGTGCGCTACAGGCCGGCAAGCGTGCCTGGCCCGGAGGGCGCAGCCGCGGCCTCACCGCTCGCCGCGCCGCAGGCGGGTGTACGAATCATAGCGGCGCGGATCGATGCCTCCGCTCTCGGCCGCCCGGCGCACGGCACACCCCGGTTCAGAGAGATGCGAGCAGTCGTTGAATTGGCACTGGTCCACCAGTGGGCGGATTTCGGGGAAGTATGCGTCGAGTTCCTCGGGTTCAATATCCCACAGGCCCATCGCGCGCACACCCGGGGTATCGGCCACAAACCCTCCCTGCGCAAGCGGCAGGATCTCCGGGACGACCGTCGTGTGGCGGCCCTTGCTCGTGGCACGGCTGACCCGGCGCACGCTCAGCCCCAGCCCAGGTTGCACTGCATTGAGCAGGCTGGTCTTGCCGACTCCGGACGGCCCGGACAGAACTGAAAGCTTTCCCTGCAGGGCGGCGCGCAATTCAGCGACGCCCTCACCGGTCTCAGCGGAGGTGTAGAGCACCTCGTAGCCAATAGGTGGATACAAATCGAAGAGTGCTCGAGCGGCCGTTGGCCCGACCAGGTCGATCTTGTTTGCGCAAATGCGGGCCGGCAGGTTGGTGCGTTCGGCCGCCACCAGAAAGCGGTCGAGCATACGCAGGTGGGGCGCCGGCTGTGCGCAGGCGAATACGAACAGCACCTGATCGGGGTTGGCCACCAGCACCTGCTCGACCGAGGCCTGGCGGTCGTCGGCCCGCGGGGCGCGGCGGGAGAGAACCCGCGCGCGAGGGAGCACCTGGCAGATTTGTCCGCTGCCATCTTCGGCCAGGTCGATCAGCACGCGATCACCCACCGCCGCCAAATCGGTCGCGCGGCGATGTTGTTTGAGCCTGCCGCGCAGCTGGCATATGGTCATTCCGCCGGCCCACTGCACGGTGAAGAATCCAGATTGGGCCTTGATGATTTGTCCGGGGTGCAGAGTGGGTGTCGACATGCCGGTAGAGGCCGATGGCGAGCGCGGCTTAGGGTTCGGGGGTGAGGGTCTCGCCGGGGCCGCCCGTCGGCGTGGCGGTCAGGCCGATCTCCGCCTCCCAAGGGTACTTCGTCAGCGGCTTGCCGAAGAAGTAGATCTCCAGCACGCGGCGGAAGATAGGGGCGGCGATCTGCGAACCCTCGCCCTGGTTCTCGGCGATGACCACCATGGCAACATCGGGTTTGTCGGGTCGGTTGTCGTAGGTGTACCCGGTAAACCAGGCATGCGGCGCGCCGTGCGGGTCTTCTGCGGTGCCGGTCTTGCCGGCCACCTTGACCTCCAGACCGAGGAAGCGGAAGCGGGCGGTGCCGTTCTCGTCGGAGACCACGCCCTGCATGGCCTGCTGGACCGTGGCCAGGTTTTCTGCACTCAGCGGC
Organism: Anaerolineales bacterium; assembly: GCA_035288225.1. Lineage (GTDB taxonomy): Bacteria > Chloroflexota > Anaerolineae > Anaerolineales > RBG-16-64-43 > RBG-16-64-43. Next base: position 100,123 of record DATEAT010000031.1, read on the forward strand.
AGTTGGCCGCGCGTTTCAGGTGTGAAGGTATAGAGCGGCTCGCCAATCGGCGGCTGAATATGGTGGATGAGTTGAGGGCGATACAAGGTGCCGCCATTGCCAACCGCTGCCACGAAGTCGGCGACCTGCAGCGGCGTGACGAGCACGTGCCCCTGGCCAATGGCCGAGTTGACCGCATCCCCGGCCAGCCAGTCTTCGCCAAGCGTTTCCTTCTTCCAGGCCGGGTCAGGGATCAACCCGGCCTCTTCCGGCAGCACCTCGAGGCCGGTGGCCTTGCCGAGCCCGAAGCCGCGGGCCATGTTGGGGACCAACCATTGGTCTTTGGTGTACAGGTCGAGCCCGATGTGCCAGAAGAACGGATCGCAGGATTGGATCAGCCCGTGGACCAGGTCGATCGCTCCGTGGGGCGGCCGCCCCCACGAGACTGTCCAATCGGTGAGAACCACTCCCGGTATCTCGCGGAAGTAGCCGGTGCAGCGATAGGTCGAATCCGGTGTGTAGTACCCGGATTCGAGCGCTGCCGACAGGGTGACAATCTTGAACACTGAGCCGAGTGGGTATTGGCCCTGCGTGGCGCGATTGAGCAGCGGGACGCGCGGGTCGCTGAGGATCTGCGGCAGAAGATACTCGCTGTTGTAATTGCCTGGATCGAACAGGTTGTTGTCGAAGCCGGGGCTCGAGACCATGGCGAGGACTTCACCGGTATCGCGCTGGAGCAGGACGATCGCGCCGGGGAGTGCGCCGAGCCCGAAGCGTTCGACCTTGGTTTGCACGTCGCGATCGAGCGTGGTGTAAATGGCCGCGGCGGGTTGCAGGGGGCTTTCGGCCAGGGTGGCCACCACCTGACCCGTCGGCGCCACAACCAGCAACCGCCCGCCGTGCTTGCCCGCGAGGAACGGCTCGCCCCAGGCCTCGACCCCCATCACGCCCACTTTCTCATCGCCGCGATAGCCGCGCGCCTGATACGCCTGCAGTTGTTCTTCAGGCACTTGCGAGATGTAGCCGACCACGTGCGAAGCGCTGCCGCCGCCGTAGTAGTAACGCGAGTGCGAGGTGCGCATCACCAGACCGCCCAACGTGGTCAGCGCCTCATAGCGGTTCTTCACTTCGTCGAGCGAGGCGTTGCCCAGGGGCACATACCAATCGGGCGGTGCGTCGGCATACAGCGAGCGGATGACTTGCGGATGCAGGCTGAGCAGCGAGCTGAGCTCCTCCAAGAGCCGAGCTTCATCGGTGATCTGCCCCGGGATGACGCCGAGCGAAGCCGAGTCGGTCTCGTACGCCAGGGCTTTGCTGTTGCGGTCGTATATGTTGCCGCGCGCCGGGATGGTCTGTTCCATCAACAGCGAGTTGCCGCCGCGGAGTTCGGGCAGGATCAGGGTCTCGTCCCAGGCCACCTTCCATTGCCCTTGTTCCAGCCGCAACGGCATGGTGACTTGGCGCACCAAGTCGCCCACAACGGCCGTATGCAGGGTCAGGCTGAAGCTGACCTCGGCCGTCTGAGTGCTGACCCGCGCGCCGTGGGTCTGGTAATCGAGCCCGCTGAGCGTGGCTGCGGCGGCCACGTCCTGGTAGCGCTCGCGGAAGGCGTCGACCGTCATGGCATCGCGGCTCAGCGTGGAGAGGCCGGTATACATCGCGTCGTAGTCGCCGCGCTGCCATGCAGCGAGGAACGTGCCCGCGGCCAACTCGGGGTCGGGAGCGGGAGTCACCAAGACCTGGGGCGAGGGCAACGGCGTGCCCGTCGCACGCCCTGCGCCCGAGCAGGCTACCAACACCGCCAGAAAGGGGAGGCTCGCAGCCAGCCTCCAATAAGGAAGGGAACGCGAAGGGACCATCAGCCTTTAGCCGGCAGGGCCTGGGGCCGTGCCACAAGTCTCAACGGTTGGTGCGAAGATGAAGCGTGGTCAAATGTGCCGAGCGGCACCGCACAGGCTGAACCCAGGGCGCGGCCGCATGTTTCCGGAAGTGCCGGCAGCGCCCAGCCGGTCGCCTCGATAAGCATCCGCTGCACCATGCACAATGGAAGGCCCATCACATTGGCATAGCAGCCCTCGAGGGAGGCTACCGGATGGAACGCTTCGTGCTGAATGGCGTAGGCACCGGCTTTGTCCATCGCGTCGCCGCTTTCGAGGTAGGCCAGCAGCTCGGGCTCACTGTAAGCACGCATGCGGACCCGGGTACGGTAAGTCTCCGTGCGCTGGGTGAAGGTGAGGGCGTTGAGCAGGGTCACTCCCGACACCACCTCGTGTGCCGTATCGCGCAAGACCGTCAGGTACTCACGTGCCTGCGCGCGATCCACCGGTTTGCCGAGCATTTCCCGGTTGTGGACGACGACCGTATCGGCTGCGAGAATCCAGGCGGGCGATTCTCCCACAAGGCAGGCTACGGCGTGTGCCTTCTTCTGGCTCAGGCGGCATGCCAGGCCATCGGCGGTTTCGCCCTCGCGCGGTCGCTCATCAATGGGGGCGGTGAGCACATCGAAAGGAAGGCCGAGCAATGCCACCAGTTCCCGCCGGCGAGGAGAAGCGGAGGCGAGAATCAGACGGGGCGTTTGATCGCCGGGCGATTGAGCAGCGCGGGTGATGGGTGCTCCTTACGGCCGCGGCCCGGAGCGGCGCATGGCTCGCGTCCCAATCCGCTCCAGGAGATGGGTGCCGCCGCCGATCAGCGCCGGCAGCACGACGCCCAGAGAACATGTGAGCAGCAATTGTAACAAACCCAGAAAGGCCAAGAAGGCGAAGAGGAAATCGGGTAGCCTCCAGGTGAGGCGCAATCCAAAGTTCCAGAAACCCGGGAGGAGCAGTGGCAGAATCATCGCGGCCGCCAGCAGCGTGTAGAGCTGCAGACGCTGCGCAACAGGCACCCCGCGCTCGCCGCGCCGCCACGCCTGCCAGGTGACGAGAGCGGCTCCCAGCAGGTAGCCGGCCAGGCCGTTGACACCCGCGGCGGTCAGAATCCCTGTCTGGCTTTCCACGCTGCTCAACGAGTAGGTTCGCTGCTCAATCAGGATATATAAAACATGGAAGAGCACGACCGCCGACAGAGCGGGCAGCGCGAGCGGGGCGAGGGCGCGGCGCGCGCGAAGCGCGGCGGCGGCGAGCAGGGCCAGCACCGCCACGGAAATCACCGCGCGCGGCAGGCGTTCGCCCGCGAGGCGGGCCCCCCGGGCGCGCTGCATGACGGCCTGCGCCTCGGCCACCGGGTCCGCAGCTCTGGCGATGCTTGTGGTTGATCCGGGTTGGCCGATGGCCGTGAGATAAGCCTGGGCGAGCGCGGTCTGTTGTTGTGCGAGGGCTGCCAAGGATTGTGGCGGTCTGACGAGGATCGGCAGAATGTGGCCCTGGTTGGCCGAGGGCAAGGGCACGCCGAGCAGAGTGGCCATGGTCGGCGCGACGTCGGCCATGGCGATTGTGCCCAGTTCGCCGGGTTTTACGCCGGCGCCGGCTACGACGAAGACCGTGCTCAAGGCGTCTGCATCCTGGCCGCCATGCCCGCCACGATCGATCTGCCCGTGATCGCCGACGACCAGCAGCGTGTCGCGCGTCAAATCGAGCTGCGAGATAATCGAATGCAGCATTCCATCCACACGTGCCGCCGCTTCGGCCCAGTGTGGATCGCGTGGGCCGCCTTCGTGATGGCCGGCGTAATCGACCTGGTCGAGATGAATGAGGATGAGACGGGCGTCTCGAGCGGCCAGCCAGGGCAGGGCGGCCTCAAGGACGGTCACATCGGCGGCATGGTCTTCCCCTGCAGTAAAGAACCCAGCGTCCCGCTCAGCGGCAGGGATCATACGCTCGAACCAGTTGAAGCCCGAGACGGCGGTTGTCAAACCGGCGCGATGACTCACACTGAACAGCGTTTCGGCGGGCAGCGGCGTAAGCACGTCGTAGGCGAGGTTGAGCAAGGGCGCGCCGCTGACCTCGGGATAGGCGCCGCTGAGAAGTGCAGCCCACATGGGCTCGGAGTACGAAGGCGGGCGGGCAAGCATTTCGGCCGCGGCACCTTTTGCTCGCAACTCGGCCAGGTTCGGCATGAGGTGCGAGTCGAGCGAGGTGTCGTAACGCAGCGCGTCGACGAGCACGATCACCAGGCGCTCGGTCTGCGCCTCGCCCACCGCGGCGGCCTGCGGCAGAACCTCGGCACGGAAGGGCGAGCGGAAGGCCGACATCGAATTCATCAGGCCGGCCAGAGCCAGACCGCTCAACCCGGCCAGGACCAGAAATCCGAATGAGCTGAGGGCCAACACTCGATAGCGGCGCATCAATACCTCCGGGCGGTCATTCTAGCATGTGTGCCCGGCGGGCCTTGTGAGGCGCGCCCGGCCGGGCTAGAATCGTACGCACGGGTCGCACGCAGCGACACGGGATCCCATCCAGGATACTGAGCGGGACAACGATGCTGGACGTAGAAATCTTCACCCTGTTCCCCGGGATGTTCGAAAGCCCGCTGCGCGAGAGCATTCTCGGCCGCGCGCTGGCTCGCGGCTTGCTGCGCATCCGGCTTCACAATATTCGCGACTATGCCACCGACCGGCATCAGGTGACCGACGACACGCCTTATGGGGGCGGAGGTGGCATGGTCATGAAGCCCGAGCCGATCTTCGCGGCCGTCGAAGCGGCGCTGGGCGATCCGCCGCGCCTGCCGGTCATTCTGCTTTCGCCTCAAGGGGGCCTGTTCACCCAGGAGCGCGCCTGGCAGCTGGCCCAAGCCCCCGGCTTCGCGTTGCTGTGCGGCCGCTATGAGGGCGTGGATGAGCGCGTACGCGAGCATCTGGCAACCGAGGAGCTCTCGGTCGGCGACTACGTGTTGAGCGGCGGGGAGCTCGCGGCCATGGTCGTGGTCGAAGCGGTGTCTCGCCTGCTGCCGGGTGCCATCGGGGATGAAGACGGCGCGCTCGACGACAGCCTGTCGAGCGGGCTGCTCGAGTATCCCCACTATACGCGACCGGCGGATTATCGCGGATGGCGTGTGCCGGAGGTGTTGGCCTCCGGGCATCACGCGGAAATCGCTCGCTGGCGGCGAGAGCAGGCGCTGTACCGCACCTGGCAGCGCCGACCCGACTTGCTGGCCAAGGCCGCCCTCACGCCGCGCGAGCGCGCACTCGTCGACGAGTGGCAAGCGCAGCACAACGCGCACGAAAAACCGACCGAGAACGGGGACGACAACCCTCTCGCTTAGGATCCGCGCCGACGAGCACGCGCCGCCTGAGATCGTGTAACGAGTTTGTAGTCACGCAGGTCGACCGGTACCGGTCGAAATTACCCGAATAGGCCACCCGGCCGTCTTGACCCTCATCTAGCCCTGTGCTATAGTCCAGTCGTTCAGCCCTCATCAGTCAGTCTTCACCGCTCGGAGCAGATGTGCGGCGCACTATTTCGGCTGGCTCGTTGGGTGTGGGCTCAGTCGCCTTGAGAAACCCCAGCGCATCACCCGCTCGCGCAATCCGCGCGCTGATCTCTCTCGTGTTCACGGCGCTGTTCCTCTTCGCCTGCACTGGTGGCGGCACGCCTTTGCCGCCCCTAGCGTCGCCCTCCCCCAACCCAACCGCCTCCCCGATCCCTGCACCGCCCACCACGCTGATGGTGTGCCTCGGCGCGGAACCGCAAAGCCTTTATCTCAACAGCGGCAATGACCTAGCGATGCGCACCGTGCTGGAGGCGATCTACGACGGCCCGATCGACAGCAACGGATTCGGCTATCAGCCGGTGATCCTCGCAAGCCTGCCGTCAATCGAAAACAAGGGGGCGGTCGTGGCGCCCGTAGCGGTCCGCGAAGGCGACCGCGTCTTGAACAATGCCGGCGTGCCCGTCACCCTGGCGGTCGGAGAAACGATTCGTCCCGCCGGATGCCGCGATGCGTCATGCGCCACGACGTATTCCGGCGGCGACCTGACGATGGATCAATTGACGGCGAACTTCGACCTGCGTCAAGGCATTGCCTGGTCGGATGGAGTGCCGCTCACCGCCGACGACTCGCTCTTCGCCTTCGAAGTTGCCTCCAGCCCCGACACCCCGCTCTCTCCCTATGAACGGGATCGCCTCGACCGCACGCTGAGCTACAAGGTGCTGGATTCGTTGACCGTGCAGTGGGTGGGGGTGCCCGGTTGGCTCGACCCTGCTTATATGTTGCGGTTCCAGACTCCGTTGCCGCGCCACGCCTACGGCGATATCGCGCCCAAGGATCTGCTCGTGTCGGAGCTGGCCACGCGCCGGCCGTTGGGGTGGGGCGCGTACGTCATCGAGGAATGGCAGCCTGGCCGTTACATTGCATTGACCAAGAACACTCGCTACTGGCGCGCCGATGAAGGTCTGCCGTACTTTGACGAGATGACCTTTCGATTCATCGGGGCGGATGCCGATGGAAGTGTAGCGGCGCTCCTGGCGGGTGAATGTGATGTGGTGGACCAGAGCGTAGCGCTCGATGACCGCTTGCCCTTACTCATGGCTTTGCGCGACCGCGGTGTGATTACGCTTTCGTATACGCCCGGCACCGCTTGGGAACACATTGACTTCAATTTGCAGCCGGTGACTCCTTATGTCTACCAGCATCCGCCGCTGCTTGCGGAACCGCAGTTGCGGCAGGCGCTGGCCTTGTGCACCGACCGCACGACTCTGATTGAGGCGCTGTTCCACGGGGCGACGCACGTGCCGGCCTCGTTTGCATCGCCGCTCAGCCCGCTGGCCAACCCGGAGGTGGCGCCGTTGGCTTACGACCCGGAGCGCGGGAAGCAGATGCTGGAAGCTCTTGGCTGGCGCCTGCCCACGGCCGGCGCCAGCACGCTGCGCGTGGCCTCCGGTGTGCGCGGTGTCACGGGCGGCACTCCGCTGCGCTTGGATCTGTATGCCGTGAGCGGAGTTCAACGTCGGGCAGCAGTGGAAATGCTGGTGGCCAACCTCGCCGAATGTGGTATCGCCTTGAACGTGCAATTCTTCGACAGCGGGCTGTTGCGTGCCGGGAGTGACGGCGCGGTGTTTGGGCGGCAATTTACAATGGCGCAATACGCCTGGCTGAGCGGCCCCACGCCCTCTTGTGAGTTGTATCTGGGCCGTGAAATCCCCTCCGCCGAGAATGGCTGGATCGGCCAGAATGCGACGGGCTTCAGCAATGCCGCATATGACGCAGCCTGCGAATCTGCTCTCGCCGCCTTGCCCGACGAGGCCGCCTACGCCGAGGGGTTCCGGCGAGCCCAGCAGATCTTCGCCGAGGCGTTGCCCTCGCTGCCGCTGTACCTCAAATTGCGCGTGCTAGCAGGCCGTCCCGATCTGGTGGGTCTGCAGGCAGACCCGACCTCGGCCTCCGGGATGTGGAATATCGAGGCCCTTTCCCTGAGTGATTGAGGCAATGTGGTATACTTTCCTTCCAAATTAGCGTCCTGTGGTGCTGGGCGCCGACTGTGGGGGGCCCGGTTGCGGCAGCCGTGGGTCCGACCAGCCGGCCCTTGCGGTGCGGACCGCCCGGCGGAGATCGGATGCGATTTGGCTGCGGCGTCCCCTCTCACGACCGTGCCGGACACGGCCGACACACAGCACACTTCCGCACTCTGCAGCACCTAGACAACAGGGGGTTGTCGGCTCGCGAGGCCCATTGGGCCGTCGTGAGCGTACCCGCACATCCCTCCAAATGGGGTGGAGGCAGACAGAGAGGTGCAATGGCAGACCTGCTGGATGTCAAAGGTCTGGAGACCCGCTTCAAGACGCGCGACGGGGTGGTGCATGCCGTCAACGGAGTCTCTTTTAATATCAAAGAGGGAGAAACGCTTGGAGTGGTAGGGGAAAGCGCATGCGGCAAGACCGTCACGATGCTCTCCCTCTTGCGTCTCATACCCGTCCCTCCGGGCAAGATTGCCGCGGGTACGGCGTTGTTCCAGGGCAGCGATCTGCTGACGATGACGGAAGAAGAGATCCGTCATGTGCGCGGCGCGCGCATCAGCATGGTCTTCCAAGACCCGATGACCTCCTTCAACCCGGTGCTCACCATCGGCCGCCAGCTCACCGAGCCGCTCGAACTGCACCTGGGCATGAGTCAGACTCAGGCGCGGGAGCGTGCGGTTGAGCTCATGCGCATGGTGAACATCCCCCAGGCCGAGGATCGGCTGAACGATTATCCGCACCAGTTCTCGGGTGGCATGCGCCAGCGGGTGATGATTGCTATGGCGCTCTCGTGCACCCCGCAGGTGCTGATCGCCGATGAACCCACGACGGCCCTCGATGTGACCATCCAGGCGCAGATTATTGAGCTGGTCAAGCGCTTGCGCGATGAGATCGGCATGGCCGTCATCTGGATCACCCACGACCTGGGGATTGTTGCCGGGCTGGCCAAGCGGGTGCTGGTCATGTACGCCGGCTATATTATTGAAGAGGCCCCGGTCAAAGAGCTTTACGGCAACCCCCTGCATCCATACACCCTTGGCCTGATGGGCAGCCTGCCACGGCTCGACGACACACAACACCGGCGTCTGGTTTCGATTGACGGAGTTCCGCCGACGCTATACGAGAAACCCGACCACTGCCCGTTTGCCCCACGCTGCACGCATGCGTATGAGCGCTGCTGGAAGGAAAACCCCCTGCTCCTGCCCGTGGGCGTCGAGCACCGCGCGGCCTGCTGGGTGGACGTCAAGACCGGGAGCCATCGCGAATGAGCGACGACAACATCCTGCTGCGAGTCGATCATCTCGTCAAGCATTTTCCAATCACGCGCGGGATCATCATACAGCGCCAGATTGGGGCGGTTCACGCGGTGGACGATATTTCCTTTTTCATCAAGCGCGGCGAGACCTTTGGGCTGGTGGGCGAATCGGGGTGCGGCAAGTCGACCACCGGCCGCACCATCTTGCAGTTGTACCGCCCGACCTCGGGTCACGTCTACTTTGAAGATGCCGACCTGACAACCCTCAAGCCCGAGAAAATGCGCCTGATGCGGCGGCGGATGCAAATGATCTTCCAGGATCCGTACGCCAGCCTGAACCCACGCATGACGGTTGGCGAAATCGTCGGAGAGCCGCTGGTCGTCCACGGGGTGTTGAAGGGCGCGGCGGCGGAGGAGCGCGTAGAGCAGTTGCTCTCGTTGGTGGGCCTCAACCCGGCCTTTGCCAACCGCTTCCCGCACGAGTTCTCGGGAGGCCAGCGCCAGCGCATCGGCGTGGCGCGCGCCCTGGCCCTGCAGCCGTCGCTCATCGTGTGCGACGAACCCATCTCGGCCCTGGATGTCTCCATCCAGGCGCAGGTGGTTAACCTGCTCGAGGATCTGCAGAGCCAGTTTGGCCTGACCTACCTCTTCATCGCGCACGACCTCTCGATGGTGCGCCACATCTCGAACCGCGTGGCGGTGATGTACTTGGGCATCATCGTCGAGCTGGCCAGCCGCGATGAGTTGTTCGCGCACCCGTTGCACCCGTATACGCAGGCCCTGATGTCGGCGGTGCCCGTGGCCGACCCGGCGGTGGAAGAGAAACGGCACCGCATCATCCTGGAGGGCGACGTGCCTAGCCCGGTCAACCCGCCCTCGGGCTGCCGCTTCCGCACCCGCTGCCCGCTGGCGCGCGAGATTTGCGCCGAGCAAGTGCCCGAGTGGCGCGAGCTCTCGCCCATGCACTGGGTCGCCTGCCACATGGTCTGATTGCTTTGTGGGTTCGAAAGGGAAGGAGGTGATTGCCGGGCCCAGGCATTTCGAAAACAACGAAAAACCGCGATTGAGTCTGAGTTTGAGTTTGAAACCCTTACAAGGAGGGGAAGCATGCGTACTAAGGTCTTGAGTGTTGCGTCTCTGTTTATCGTGGCCTCCGTCCTGCTCGCGGCCTGCGGCGGTGGTACCCCGCAAACCGTGGTGCAGACGGTGATGGTCGCGGGCACGCCCCAGTTGGTCGAGGTCACCGCGGCCCCGCCCGCCGGCGCGAAGATCCTGCACATGAGCACCTCCGGTGCGGGCGACGTACCGACGGTGGACCCCAACATCGCCGAAGACACGACGTCCATCGAGATCGTCAACATCACGAACATCGGTCTGACCTACCTGCGAGAGGCCGATGCCACGCTGCACCCCGGCATGGCCCAGACGTGGGACATCTCAGCGGATGGCCTGACCTACACCTTCCACCTGCTGCCCAATATCCCGTGGGTCCGATGGAACGGCACCGAGGTGGAGAAGGTCCAATCGTGCCCGGATGAATCCGGCGCCACGAAGGACCGCGTCGTGACGGCGTACGACTTTGAGTACGGAATGAAGCGCGCCTTGACTCCGGCGATCGCCTCGCCCTACGCCTACGTGCTCGCCTTTGCTGTCCAGGGCGCCTCTGCGTACAACAACGGCAAGGGCCCGGTCGAGGATGTGGCCGTGAAGGCCATCGACGACGTCACCCTCGAGGTGAAATTCGTCGAGGACGCCGCCTACAACATCAACATCATCGGCCTATGGACGGGGCATGCCACGCCCAAGTGGATCATCGAGGGCGATGACTGCACCGATGCCCGCGGCGACCGATGGGGCGAGCCCGGCTTCTTCCAGGGCTTTGGCCCGTTCACGCTGAAGGAATGGGTGCACGACTCGTACATCTCGGTAGTCAAGAACCCGTTCTGGCCAGGGACGCCGGATATCGCGGTCCCGAAACTGGATGAGATCCAGTTCGTTATGCTGGATGCGGTCGCGCAGCTGGCCGAGTACGAGGCGGGGAACATCGACGTGTCGCTTGTCCCCTCGGCAGACACCGATCGCGTCAAGGCCGACCCGGTGCTTTCGAAGGAGTACTATAACGCCCCGAACCTGTGCTCCTACTACTACGGGTTCAACACCAAGGCCAAGTTCGTCGATGACGTGCGCGTGCGCCAGGCCCTCTCGATGGCGATCGACCGCCAGGGCCTGATCGACAACGTGCTCAAGGCGGGACAGGAACCGGCGCAGTGGTTCTCGCGCCCTGGGCTGGTCGCTGCCCCGACGATGGCCGACCACCCGGACCTGGGCATCAAATCGGATCCGGTGGCGGCCAAGGCCCTGCTCGACGCGTACCTGGCGGAGAAGGGCATCACCGCAGCCGACATGGACCTCACCTTGATGTTCAACACCTCCTCCGGCCACCAGCGCATCGCTGAGGCCATCCAGCAGATGTGGAAGGCCAACCTGGGCCTCGATGTCAAGGTGACCAACCAGGAATGGGCAGTCTACCTGGCAACCGTCAAGGACCCGGTGGCGACGCCGCAAATCTGGCGCATGGGTTGGTGCCCGGACTACCCGGATACCAACAACTACATCCGTGAGGTGTTCATCTTCGGTGGTTCGAGCAACCCGAAGGAAGGCGGCGGCATCAACTGGGGACCCGGCGACTCGAACTATGACGATTGGGAGAAGCTGCTTCTCGCTGCAGCCAAGGAGCGCGATCCGCAGAAGCGCATTGAAATGTATGCGCAGGCGGAAGAGACCCTGGTGAAGACCGAGGCCGCGATCATCCCGATCTACTGGTACGTGTCGTCCAGTGTGACGAAGCCCTACGTGATCCGCACCTACTCGGTGACGGGCCACCAAGACTACACCGACTGGGACCTCAAGTAGTAAGATCGACCGTTCGTGCTTGGGGGGAGGGCGCGCGCCCTCCCCCCAGGTTGGCGCACAGGATCGCTACGTGATCGGCATCGGATTGGATCGCTGCCTGAAAAACTCGCGCAACGGACCAGCCCGATGTCGCGCACGGCACAAGTCCGAGACGGCCTGGAAGATTGGCCAGGTCGCGGGAAGTTGTGTGACGCAGGCACCAACCCGTCGCAATTGCGCCAAGGAGTAGCCCCGTGGGCCGATACATCATTCGCCGTCTGCTGTGGATGCTGGTTGTTTTATTCGCGGTTTCGGCTATCACCTTCCTGCTCATGCATACCGTGCCGGGCGGTCCATTCGACCGGGAGAAGGCGCTGCCGCAGGAGATCATCGAAAACCTCAACCAGCGCTACCACCTAGACAAACCTCTGGTGGTGCAGTATGCCACCTACGTTTACGATGTTCTCATCCCCAAGTTCTCGTCGATTGAACCGGGCCTTTCGCTGGTGGACGATGCACTTGTCAACATCCGGGTCGGCGACGATTTGTGGCTCAAGTGGATGAACTTCGGCCCCTCCTATGCCTCGCGCAGCCGCACCGTCAACGACATCTTCCGCGCTCAGTTGCCTATCTCCGGCCAGCTGGGGGTAATGGCGATCACCTTTGCCATCCTGCTCGGCATCCCGCTCGGCATTCTGGCTGCGCTCAAGCAGAACACGGTGTGGGATTACCTGGGGATGAGCGTGGCAATCTTCGGCGTGTCGGTTCCGGTGATCGTGCTCGGGCCCATCCTGGTGTGGATTTTCGGGGTGACGCTGAAGTGGCTCCCGCCCACCGGGTGGGGCGCGAAACCCCCCTATGTGCTGGGTTTCCTGCCCTCCAACATCGGCCCAGAGTACTTCAAGTATGCCGTCATGCCTGTTGTCGCCCTGGGCCTGGTCAATTCGGCGGTCATCGCGCGGCTGACACGTGCCTCCCTGTTGCAGGTCATCCGTGAGGATTACATCCGCACGGCGCGCGCCAAGGGCCTAGCCGAACGTGTAGTCATCACTCGGCATGCCCTCAAGAACTCGCTGATCCCGGTCGCCACAATCCTGGGGCCGCTCTTCGCCGCGCTGGTCACGGGCACCTTCGTGGCCGAACTCATCTTCGGCATCCCAGGCATGGGCCGATACTTCGTCACCAGCATCACCAATCGCGACTATCCGGTCATCATGGGCACCATTCTGCTCTACGCCATTTTGCTGGTTTTGGCCAACCTTCTGGTGGATATCATGTACGCCTTCCTGGATCCACGCATCCGCTACACGTAGAGAGTGGAGGTCGTCATGTCCGTACAAACCGAGATGTTGAGGGTCGGTGCGGGCGGCCAACCCCTGACGCGCAAGCGGGAAAGCCTGTGGGCGGATGCCGGGCGGCGCTTGCTGCGCAACAAGGCGGCCGTGATGGGCGGGGTGATTGTGATCCTGCTTATCCTGGCCGCGCTGCTCGCGCCGTTCATCGCGCCCAGGCCCTTTGCCGACCAGGTGCTGGTCGACAACAACAAAGTGCCGGACTGGGTACTGGCCGTCTTCTCCAACATGAAACCGTACGCCCAGATCAGCAACGACTACCCGCTGGGCGCCGATTACGTGGGCCGCGATCTCCTCAGCCGCATCATCTATGGCGCGCGGATCTCGCTCTCGGTGGCATTCATCGGCCCCATCATCAGCTTGCTCATCGGGGTGGCCTTCGGTATGGTCTCGGGCTACTTCGGCGGGCGAGTCGACAACCTGATGATGCGCGTGGTGGATGTGCTGTATGCCTTTCCTACGCTGCTCTTCATCATCCTACTGATGGCGTTCTTCCGCTCCACTTTCGCCAAACCGGACCCGGGCTCGTTCGCATACGGCATGAGCCAGCTCGACGCGCGCTTGGGCGGGATGCTCTTCATTTTCATGGGCATTGGCCTGACCGCCTGGGAGGGTATGGCCCGCCTTACGCGCGGGCAGGTGCTCTCGGTGCGGGAAAAGGAATACATCGAGGCCGCGCGCACCATCGGTGCGGGGCACGTGCGCATCATGTTCCGCCACATCCTGCCCAACATCGTCGGCCCGCTGGTCGTCGCCGAAACCCTCACCATCCCGGCTTACATTTCATTCGAAGCCTTCCTCTCGTTCATCGGCCTGGGTGTTAACCCGCCCACACCCTCATGGGGCGCCATGATCTCCGACGGCTCGCAGGTCATCCGCACCTATCCCAACCAGGCGGTCTTCCCGGCGCTGGCGCTGGCCATCACCATGTTCGCGTTCAACTTCCTGGGCGATGGCCTGCGCGATGCGCTCGACCCGCGCTTGAGAGGCACGCAATAGATTTGCGCAGGATGACTGCATGAGACATGCGACGTTCGCGCGCTGGGCGGGGATGGCTCTGGCCATCCCCGCTTTCATCCTGATTGGCCTGGCGGCGTGCGCCAGCGCGGCTCCACAGGCTACACCCTCCGCCGTGCCCGCGCCGACGCCCCTTCCAACCTCCATGCGGCCGCCGCTCATCATTCCGGACCTCGGCCCGAACGCGACCTCGGCCGATTACGGCGAGCGGGCCTACATCCTGGTGTGCTCGGCCTG